>JBEIEK010000318.1:0-6845 GCA_040382995.1 Planctomycetaceae bacterium | reverse complement strand
GGGTGGTTGTGAGTCCCGCCCGCTCCCCCGGTGCCGGGGCTCGTCGGGTGCGGGGGCGCGGCGCCCCGGCCCCCCCCACGCCCCTCCTACGCGCTGTCCGCGCCGTGCACAAGGATGTTGAATTCACGGTGTCCCGGGGAGGGTTTACGGGGCTGGCTGGGATGGTGAAACGGTAGTGATCTGGGAGTTCAGGGGCGCTTTGGGCTTGAGCGAGGAAAGGTCGTGGTTTGAGGTTTTCAGCAGTGAAACAGGTGGGTGTTCGTTTCGAGGGAGCGAAACGCGACTCCGGGAAGGATTCGCGCTGGTTCGTCATCACAGGGGCTGGATGGGACTTTTGACCCCTCACCCCCGACCCCTCTCCCCTGGAAGGGGAGAGGGGGGATTGGTTGGGAGCATTCAACGCCATTGGGCTTACCACAACCGTTCAGTCCTGCGCACCTTGCTTACCGCCTCTGGAAACTTCCCCGCAATCGAAATAGACTCACGCAACTCCCTCCTGGTTGGGCCAGCGTCACGCGGGTGCGGATTCTGGACATCGTCGACTATCACTGACTCAATTCGCCAACGGAGGTTACGGTGGTGTCTCGCAGGAAAACACAATCAGGCTTTCCCTTCGATCCTGACTATGTCACGGAGCCCGGTGATGTGCTGCTTGAAACAACGGAAGGGTTGGGAATGACACAAAAAGAACTGGCGGCGCGCACGGGGTTCACGGCAAAACACATCAATCAGCTGATCAGGGGCGTCGCGCGGATTTCGCCGGAAACCGCATTGCGGCTGGAAAAAGTCACAGGAGTGCCAGCAAGTTTCTGGAATCATCTTGAAACGAAGTACCAGGAACGAAAAGCCCGCATCGCGGATCATTAGCCTGTTGCCAGGGAGCTCATCAAACGCGGGGCAATTCGAAAAGCCAGTGATTCGGCACAACTGCTGCAGGAGACGTTGAACACTTTGCACGCACCATCGGCGTCGACCCCTGCATTGTCGTCGGGCGACTCCAACGCGAAAAAATCTGGGCCTGGAGCCGAGTCACAAACCTCAAGCGGCGACTGGACTGGCGGAAGTAAACCGCCCTCAGCCAACTCGCGGTCGCGCATCAATCAGCCGCGTTGCGGAAGCTCGATGGCGTTGAAGTTTCTGGTGCTTCGGAGGCTTGGAGGCGCCGGTTGCCGTCCACACGCCTGTTTTCGATCATGCAAGGCGTGCGGTCGATGTCAATCGGCCGGTTGAGCGCTGGTACGCTGCTTGCAAGACCCTGGCCGCACGGGCAAGGAACGTTACCAAGGAATTAACATCCCCCGCACGCCTTGTCACGGTGGGGCGGAGTCCGAAAGATGATTTCCGATGTCCTTACCACCGTTTCACCATCCCAGCGTGCGGCAGGGGTAAGGCTAAGAGCTGCCCTTACAGGGCGAAATGCACACCTGGCGGAAACACCCGGGGTTTCACCCCGGGCTGATAGAGCTGGCCTTACAGGCCGGAATCGCAGGGGAGGAGTCCAGCGCAATGGCGGTGCGGGCAGGTGCCGTTACCGGGGGATTAACATCCCCCGCACGCCTTTTTTTGACGGAGAGAACTTCAAGGCAGGTCCGACTCCCTCACGGTCGCGGCTCGATTGGGCTGGTTTTCCAGTGTGTGTCATGCACCTTGTCACCTATTCGTGTCGTCGCAGGTAGTGTCTGAGTTTCCGGATCGCGGCGCCGCGGAGGCCGCAGCAGATGCCGGTGAGGAAACCGGCGAAGTGGGCGGCGTTGGCGATGGCGCCGAAGACGCCTGTCATGCAGAGGAACAGGAACAGCACCGAGTACACCATCTGGTCATAGGGCATGCCAATCCCATGCTGCGGAGCTGTGCGGCCCTTCATCCATGCGTAGCCCACAAGTCCAAAGACGACTCCGGACATCCCGCCGAATCCCGGCCCGGCCCAGTAGAGCTGGGCGAAATTGGAGATGATGGCGGTGAGCAACACCAGCAGGCCGTACCGCCAGCTGCCTCGCAGGAATTCAATCTGGCGTCCCAGAGTCCACATCCACGACATGTTGAAGCCAATGTGCAGCAGTCCGAAATGCAGGAAGATGGGAGTCACCGGCCGCCACCACTGGGCACTGGATATCAGTCCCGCAAGATCCGGCTCGCGTGGATCCTTACCGGCCAGAATGCGCAGTTCGCCGTCCTGGAACACAAAGCCAAACCGCGAACTTTCCGTGGTGTTTTCAAACCCTGCGAGCGGCTGAATGAACAGGGCATCCAGCAGCGTTGAATCTTCCTTGTTGCACAGCGGCGCAAACAAGCCGTGTCGCTGAATGCTGTTTCGCCAGTCTGTGCAAAGCAGCGCAACAATCACGCTGATCAGGATCAGCAGCACGGTCACCGGGAAGGACTGGTACCAGACAAACTGGAACCGCTGGTGCCAGATCCGTTCGGCCCGACGACGTTCCTGCAGGGATGTGAGCGGCGGCGTGGCACGTGATGGGGCGGGCTGCCGGATGGCGGCCGTGACGGCGGGGGAATTGGGGTCGGCGAGGAATTCGCTGAGCAGTTTGACGGCGGCTTCGCGCTGTTCGTCCCGATGAATCCAGACCGTCCAGCCATGGTCTTCTGCCTCCACCTGACAGCTGATGGACTTGGCAGACAGAAAGGAAGCCAGCCGTTCAGCAGCAGACTGATCGGCCAGTTGATGCAGTTCACGCATGGAAGGTGCCTGAGGACAGGAAGAACCCGAGAGCAGAGTTCGGGAGAGTGCTTGCTGCGGAATTCTCCGGAAAGTCGCCGAAATGTCCACCCTGTCAGCTGTGAATCACCGCTGGTGCACGAAATGCAAACAGCACCGGTGACGTCTCATCCGCCTCGTCACCGGGCACCACGTCAACACGCAGATCGGGAAACGCCGCTGCCAGTTGCTGCACGGCCGCGTATTCCGCCGCACCACCGGGGTGGCCGCGATAAACGATGGCCGTGAGCACTCCGCGGGGCCGCAGCAGCTGCAGGCCGGCCTGCAGAGCGCGGCGCGTGGTCTCCGCCTGAGTCACGACGCGGCGGTCACTGCCGGGAAGATAGCCCAGATTGAACATGATCACGCCATACGCTGGCGAATCGTCCGCCGCAGTGCCGCCCGCGTCCCGGCATTGCTGCTCCAGCACTGCGGCGTGATCTCCGGCAAGCAGCACCACAGCATCCGCGGCCGGTCCCAGGCGTTTGCGAGTGGCGTCGATCGCCTGCGGCTGAATGTCGATGGCCGTGACAGCGGCCGGCCCCGCCAGCGTCACCAGAAACTCGGTGTCATGCCCATTCCCGGCCGTGGCATCGAAAACGCGATCGCCCGGACGATAGGCGCGACGAGCCATCGAATGGGCAAGCTTTGTGAGTGATCGCCGCGCGGGCTGCGGGCGTGACGGGGGCGCGTCTGCCGGTGCCGCTGGTGCTCCGCCCGCCGGTTCCCCGTCAGGTCGCTGCCGCTGCGACTCCTGCTGCAGATCGAGCAGCGCTGTGGCGGCGGCGGGGGCTGTGAGCGAGCCCCACGAACCGAGGCCGTTGAGCATTCCCAGCTGCGGGTGCGCAGCATGAACGCGGACAAGCACCTGACGCTGCCGAGTGCCCGCGCGGATGCCGCTGGTTTGTGCCAGCACTTCGGCGTACTGGTTGAGCGTGGCAGGGTCGCACCGGCCGATTGACATCGGCCGCACGCCTGAGGATGTTGCTGGGGCACACTGGTCGGTCGACGCCGGCGGCGGGTCAAGCAGCGTTGCGAGGCCCTCCAGCAGTTCCGTTCGCCCCGCAGCCGTCACCAGCCCCTCTTCCAGCCGCTCACGGTCCCACGTGGCCCCGATCAGATACTCAGCCACAGCCTCCGTCCCCGGAACCGGCGCGGCCCAGACCTGCCCCACCACCACATCCGCCGACAATGGTCGCTGCAAACGCACCCGCAGCAGCTCGCCCCGCACCGGCTGATCCGGCTGACCGGGGAACCAGCAGTTGCTGCGTCCGCGGTGGCCTTCACAGAAGAAGATCCGATCCGCTTCCAGGCCGATTTCCGCCACACGCACCCCGCCACCATGAACTTCCACGTGGGCCGCGTCGAAGGGCCGCTGCAGGAATTGGTGCGCGGCCAGCAGATGATCGCGAGTCACCTGCAGCAGCAGCGGAACATTCAGCTGCCAGCCTGGCATCAGCAGGGCGCCGAAGGGGCCGCTGAGCGGTTGCAGGATGCAGCCGGCAACAGGGTCCTCTCCATGGTTCGGCGGCTCGTGGGCATTGAGGTTCCAGCCAGACGACGTACCGGGAGGGCGAAGCACCTGCTGAGCCGCGTCCCTGCCGCGAGCGCTGTTCGGCGGCTCGGCAGGTGCCTCGCCTGAGGAGGGCGTAACGAGGGGCGGATTGGGGTTTGGGGGGTGCTGGTTTGAGGTTTTTGGATGGGGGAGAGCTGGGTGTACGTTTCGCGGAGCGAAACGCGACTCTGGGGGCACCGGTTGGCTGGCGAGGCGGTCTTCCCACTGCTGACGCTCCGTGGCGGAAACAAATCGCCGCTCGATGATCCGGCGGCGAAAGAGTGTTTGTCCCGTCTCCTGCTCAATCCGGCGATAGCAGGCTTCCGCGGCAGCAAGCAGCGCGGGGTAATCCGGCCTTGAGACCAGTCGCTGACCGCTGAGTGGCATCACCAGTCCGGCGGCCACTGCCGAGGCGGTGTTGGAATTGCCGGCGTCCACCACGATCAGTTGGTCGCCGCGCCATGCGGCCTGCCACGCCAGCACCGAACCCGCCAGACCCTGCCCGATAATCAGTGTGCGGTGGGGCATGGGGCTAACCTGGTTCCCCGCCGACGAATTCTTCACGGCTGAGTGAACCATCGGCGTTGGTGTCAAACCGCCGAAATCGCTCGGCCGCGTCCGGCTTTGAAAGTCCGCTGGAATATTCTTCCAGCGACAGCCGGCCATCACCGTTCCGATCCCAGCGTTTCAGGGCGGCCGCACGGTTGACCTTTTTGCCCGGCTCGGCCGCTTTCGGTGCGGGCTGCTGTCGATTTTCTCCGGCGGCCAGTCGATCCCGCTGCGGATCTGCCGGCAATGTGGCAGCCCAGTCCAGTGCCAGCCTGGTCAGCCGCTGCACCACTTCAGGTTCCGCACCGCTTAAATCCTGCTGTTCACCGGGATCTGCCGGAATGCGGTACAGCTGCGGGTGCTGACCGCGATGATCGACGAATAGTTTCCAGTCGCCATCGCGGACGGCGAGGGGCGGAGGCTGATAGCCGTCGGCGGGCCCCTGAACGCTGAAGAGCCATTCCCAGTGCAGCGGCCGACTGCGGGCGTGCGCAGCGCCGAGCCAGTTTTGGCTGAGGTCTTCCCCGTCCAGCTGGATGCCGTCGGGCAGGGGAACATTGGCAAGCTTGCAGACGGTGGGCAGCAGGTCCACACCGCCCGCCACAGTCAGCTCGTCCACGCGTCCGGCAGGAATTTTGCCGGGCCAGCGAATCAGGCCCAGCGTGCGAATGCCACCTTCGTAGAGACTACGTTTGCGCGCCCGCAGCGGTCCGGTGCTGCCAACACCCGCGTTGGCAGCGTTGCCAATCCGGTCGTCCTCCGGTCCGTTGTCGCTGGAATAGATGATCAGGGTCTGTTCCGTCAGGCCAAGTTCGTCGAGCGCAGCCAGCAGACGAGCGACCTGGGAATCCAGATCCGCCAGCGACGCCAGCTGCACCTGGAATTGAGATTTCAGATTGCGGACTCGCCCGTAATACCGCTGCAGCCACGGACCAAAGGCCGGATGAGCAGCATCGGGTTCAAGGGCAGCAAACGGCGCCAGCTGCTGGGGCAGAGGCTTGAGCGGGGCATGGGGCAGCAGCGTCCAGGCATTGATGAAAAACGGACGCTCGCGGTTCGACTGCATGAAGGCAATCGCTTCATCCATGATTAATGTGGTGGAACGGGCGCGGAAGAATTCTTCGGTCGCTTCATTTCCCAGTTGCGGTCCGTTGCCGTTGACGCATTTGGACACGTCAAATCCGTAAGCTTCGGGGAGCGGAGCTCCGGTCCCGCTTCCCAGATGCCACTTGCCGAAATGCGCTGTCGCGTACCCGGACTGCAGCAGCAGCCGCGACAGAGTGGGCACGGCAGGGTCCAGCCAGTTTGGCATCCCCCGTGCGGCGTTTTGTGAGGCGGTTGCGAAATGCCCATGGATCCGGTGTCGAGCTGGCCACGTGCCGGTCAGAAAACCCGTGCGACTGGGCGAGCAGACACTGGCTGCGGTGTAGAACTGCTGGATGCGCGTGCCTTCGGCAGCCAGCCGATCCAGTCCTGGAGTGCGGAGGTACGGGTGCCCAGCGAAGCCTGCATCACCCCAGCCCTGATCATCCGTGAGCAGAAAAATCACGTTCGGTCGCGGATCACTGAGGCGATCTGCTGCTGCCGAGCCCGCAAACGCGCACTCTGTGGGTGCGAAGAACGCCAGGATGCAAATCAGCAGGCGGCAGCAGACGCGGAAACCGGTGGCGACCGGGTGAAGGTCGTGTCCTGGAGAGTTGCCAGGCATGGCAGAGTCCTTTGACGCTGGAAACGGGGAAGAGCCTGGTGAATCCTGGCAGTGTGCAAAGCCAGAGTCAAACTGGCCCGGCAGCTTGGGACATTTCAGCGGTTGGGCGGAAGCCCCCGGCGGCGATTCGCAACGAAGGTGCGCGCCGCGCCAAGTTCGTGGGCGAGTACCTTTGCAGGGACGTTCGCCCGCGGACTGCCGTCCGGCGGCTCAGCGGTTGGGCGGGAGCCCCCGGCGGCGATTCGCACCAAAGGTGCGCGCCGCGCCAAGTTCCCGGGCGAGTGCCTTTGCAGGGACGTTTGCCCGCGGACTGCCGTCCGGCG
>JBEIEK010000317.1:0-6892 GCA_040382995.1 Planctomycetaceae bacterium | reverse complement strand
CAGCTGCTGTCCGCCGCCTTCGGGTTCCTTTCACAAATGCTCCCCAACTCCCCCTCCAATTCACCCCCGGCCCCCGAAATCGTCAACCGCATACAGCAACAACACACAGATGCCGCCGAAATCGACGAAAATGGCCGACGTATGTTGAAAATTGCCCTCCCGCCCGATGAGGCGCTCGGACAAATCGCCCAGACAATCGCACAACTCTTCGGTCTCGCCCAGAAACCAACCGCCCCCTGAAACCGAATTGCACCGGATTTTTCTCGCCCCGAAGCCGAAGTTTCGGATAGGATAAACGCAGCCCCCCGCGAACACACTCGACACCCCACCCCAACGGCAACCTCGCCCGATACCGCCCGGAGTCTCCGATGCTTCCGCGACGACGCCCGCTGCACTTAGCCACCTCTGCCCCCGCTGCAGCCCACATCGCACTCGCCCTGCTCGCTCTCCTCGCAGGCCCCGCCACCGCCGCCCCACCCGCGACTGACCCACACTCCATTCCTCCCACTGCGGTGGATGCCTCCACCCCGGCACTCCGTGTGCCCGTCGATGTTACCTCCCACCAGCAGCTCGTGGTCACCGCCAATTCCCGCACCGGTACACTCTCCCTGATCGATGCAGACACACTGCAGACTGCCGGCGAATATCTCGTCGGTGTTTCCCCCTCCGCCGTCGAATCTGCCGGCGATTTCCTGCTCTTCACCGATCAAGCCCGCCATACTCTGCACGCCCTGAAACTGCAGCGCGAGGCCACCGGAAAGTGCTCGCTGCAAATCCTCGCCACCGCCAGCGTGCCCCGCTATCCCGTGGATCTCGCCGTCTCTGCCGACAAACGGACCGTCGCCGTCACCTCGCTCTGGTCCCGAATGCTCACACTGCTCCAGCTGGATCCGGCAGGCGGATTCCATGAAACCCACCGCGTGCCACTGCCATTCGCACCGCGCCGAGTGCTCCATGTGGCACCGGACCGAATCGTTGTGGCCGATAACTTCGGAGGTGAAATGTGCGCGGTTGATGCAGCCAGTGGACAGATCGTTCGCCACCAGTCACTCCACGGACACAATATCCGCGGCCTCGCCGTCAACCCTCATAACCGCTCACTGATGGTCACCTGCCAGACACTCGACAGCCGCACGTTCACCACCTATGAACGCATCTTCTGGGGTGTCCTGATGCAGAATGGTTTGCACTCCCTTCCCCTGCAAACACTCCTTCGCCCTGCACCCACCAACAGTACCGCATTAACGGCCACCAGCAAAACCCCTGGCAAACCCGCCGCCAACAGCAGCTACGGCAGCCTTGATGCGTACGCTGAACCCGAATACGACGGATCGTCTTACGCGTCGCCCCAGCGCTACCCACTCGGTACGCCGTCCGTCGGGTCCGGTGATCCCGGTGCTCTGGTCGTCACCGACGACGACACCACGCTCCTGCTCATTTCCGGCACAAACCAGATCGCTTTCCGCGCTGCCAGTCATCTCCCCTTCGAACGCCTGCCGGCCGGTCGCCGCCCCGAATCACTCTGCCTGAATTCCGCACAGACGCGCGCGTTCGTCGCCAATCGCTTTGACGATTCCCTCACGGTGCTCGATCTCACCGGTTCTGCCCCCACCGTTGTCACGACGGTCCCGCTGGGAATGCTGCGTCCGCCCACTCCCGAGGAATCCGGAGAACAGCTCTTCTACGATGCCTCACTCTCACTTGATGGCTGGTTCAGCTGTCACTCCTGTCACACCGACGGCCATACCAACGGACTCCTCGCCGACACTTTCGGCGATGAAGATCGCGGAGCCCCCAAGAAAGTCCTTTCACTGCTCGGTACAGGCTACACCGCACCCTGGGCCTGGACGGGCAGCAAAACCCACCTCGAAGACCAGATCAAGACCTCACTGATCATCTCCATGCAGTCTCAGTTGCCGTCCGATGAGCTGCCCATCGCACCCCTGTCCGCCTTCCTGCGCTCAACCACCCCGCCACCTTCCCTGCAATTCGCCCGCAATTCCGTTTCCGATCCTGACCGCCTCAGCCACGCACAAAGGTTCTTTCAGTCAGCTGGCTGCAGCAGCTGCCATGCGGGATCTTCGTTCACCAGCGCCGCAATAGTGGACGTCGGGATTCACGACGAAGAAGGTGTCACAGAGTTTAATCCGCCGTCGCTTCGCGGAGTCAGTCAGCGCGGGCCGTGGTTTCATGATGGTCGCGCTGCACAACTTCGCGATGTGCTCGAATCCGGACACCATGGCTCAGACACACCGCTCAGCGAAGATCAAATCACACTGCTCCTCGAACTCCTCGATACGCTCTAACGTTTTCCTCCGGATCCCGCCATGCCCGGACCCGTTCGCAAACTCTTTGATCAGCTCTGGGGCGTGCTCACGCTGGTCGGCCTGATCTGGCTGGTGTTCTTCAGCTCCTTCGTGATCGATCTGCGCCCGTGGGGTCTCGTGCCACGCTCGCTCAGCGGACTCACCGGACTTGTCACCATGCCGTTTCTCCACGAAGACCTCAGCAAGCTGCTGGGGAATACGGTGCCGCTCACAGTACTGCTGCTCATCCTGCGGACCACCCGACCAAATCCTTGGCGCATTCTGCTTTGCCTGCAGATCGGTGCCGGTGTGCTCATCTGGGGACTTGGTCGCCCCGGACTGCACCTGGGCGCCGGCCCCGTCCTCTATTCCATCGCCGCCTATCTGATCACCGCCGGTGTCCATGAACGACGCCCCATTCCAATCGCCGCCGCTGTGCTCGTCACCGTGCTCTATGGCACCCTCTTCTGGGGTCTGCTTCCCACCGCCGGTACCCACGTGTTCTGGGAAGGACACCTTTTTGGTGCACTCTTCGGCGGCGTCTTCGCCACCCGCACACTCCGGCGATTTCAACGCCGAAAACCAGCCGCCTGAACCCACGCAAACAGCAGGACATCGCCAGACGTCTTTCTGAACAGTTCGACAGTCTCGTTCAACGCGAAGAGCTGCTCTGCGAGCTCCTCAGAGTCCGCTTCAGACGAACCCCGGCGGTTACCAGACCTCCCTGCCTTCCGACAATTCGAACCGCAGCCCGGCGTTCGTCCGCAGCCGCTGCAGCAGCGAGCCCCCGAAAACAGCCGCCGGTGTCCAGAACCCGCCGGCACAGTCGGCACGTGAGATATCAACAGTCAGGCACATCGCCGCTTCACCAAGCATCCTTGCGGTGGAGCCATATCCTGGATCGCGATCGCCTGTGACCCTGACTCGCAGGCTCTGCCCCGTGTCCGCAAGACCCAGCAGCCGCAGATCGAAAAAGCCTCGCGATTGCTGGAGCGGCCCTGGCCCTTCGCCAGGCTTCGGCAGCACAAACCGCTGAAGCAGTCGCCGAACCGGCGCATACGTAAAGCTTCGCAGGCCAATGCTGATCACGCTCGCACGGACCCAGCCCCGCAAGCCACTGCCTGTCAGGACCGATTCGTCATAGACAAAATCGCTGCCATAGGCATATCCGAGCAGGGCATTGGTGCGATGCACAATCCGCGTATTGATGCCGCTCATCACGAATGGAGCGGTCCAGCTGTTGAAATCCCTGTCGAATGTGCTGCCCGTTGTCTCGGGTTGGGGCACACCGTCGCTCGCTGACTCAACACACAACGAATACGGGTTGGCGAGTTCCTTACGCACCGCCGGAATGGACTCGGCTTCCCTGAGAATATTGAGGAAACTTGCGACTGTGCCGCCAGAGACACCACCGCGCATGGCCCTGACCCGCAACTTGACCCGTGGGCAGACGCGGCCAAATGCAGCCTGAAACTCACGCTGCAGAAACCAGACGCCAAGATCCGAAGGGATGGAATCGAATCCGCAGCAATTCACGATTCTGGCGCCAGAGGTGCGCGCTGCTGCCCCATAGCGATCGATCATGCGGCGAATCCAATGCACCTCGCCCGTGAGATCGCAGTAATCAGTGCCCAGCTCGGCGCAAACTTTGATCAGCGGTTCACCGTAGAGTGCGTACGGCCCAACGGTCGAGACGATAGTCCGTGTCCTGCAGCACATTCGCCGCAGACCCGCTTCGTCTGCTGCATCGACCGGGATCAGATCAAGCTTTGCAGCCGCCTCCCCGAGGCCTTTACGCAGTGCTTCCAGTTTCGACAGGGACCGGCCTGCCAGGGCCCATCGCACACCTTGATCAGCTCCGTACATGTTGCAGAGATAGCGGCAGAGGATCTGGCCGACGAAGCTGGTTGCACCGTAGACGACGATGTCGTACGGCGAAGTATTCTGAGGGTTCGTCATGTGCAGAGAATCCTGAACACCTGCTTCTAAACACCACTCCGCTCTCGAATCGGTCAGGCTTACGAGAGCTTGACAGCGGTGCCGTAGACCAACACTTCCGTAACACCCGGTCCGAACTCAGTGGCGTCATATCTCATGGCGATCACCGCGTCAGCGCCCTTTTCGCGGGCATGCTTCACCATGCGTTGATACGCCTCCTCGCGAGCAGCTTCGCAGACTTCGGCGAATGCCTCGATATTGCCCCCGAGAAATTGCTGGAGCCCACCTCGAAACCCCTGCCCGAGGCTTGGCGAGCGGACAACGATTCCACGCACAACCCCAAGGTAGTCGGCGATCGTGCGCCCATCGATGTTGTTGCCGGTTGTTACAATCATAGCCTGACCTCACTTCACTGAAGGATTGCGATCTGTGCGTCGGGCGATGAGCCGACGTGTGGATCCTGGAGTGAATCTGCCGCTGTGTGACTGCCGAGGATTTTACCGCTGTCGGGGAGAGTTGTCACCGTTGAGGTGCACGGCGAGGCAAGCGAGCTGTGATCGGTTGGCGTTGGCTGCAGGGGGCTGCTCAATGGAAACCGGAGATCGACGCTGATGAATGCGGAATGGTGGCATCCAGTAAAGCAACTCATTTTCTTCAACTGGTGTTAAAGCAGATACGTGAGGAAGATGAGGCCGAGAATCGTCATGCTGCACGTCGTGCATCCGAGAAGGAATTCGGTACATGCGAAGAAAGGTGTGTGACCGGACTTGCGGTGTGAAGCCATAGTTGAGCATGACAACTTGGGGGTACGTCGGGAGATCTGCGAAGGTCCTCGTTCGGGGTGAGGCAGCCCAGGAGGCGTTCATTCGAGATCGTCTGCTGCGGATTCTGAGAGGCGACGTATACGGTGTTGTTCGCGGCCTGCGCGCATGGCGACGGTTCAGAAGTTGTCAAAAGAGAAACGCGCCGACGTGGATGCAGCGTGCGGCTCTTTCACGGCGCACGCAAGTCGCATGAAACATGACGGAGATCTGGCAGCCGGCCTTCCGCTGGCAACGGGTGTGATCGAAGGCGCATGTCGGCATCTTGTCATAGATCGCCTGGAACGAACCGGCATGCGATGGTCCGCCAGCGGTGCTCAGGCGTTGCTCAGTCTCAGATGTCTGAAAGCTTCCAACGCCTGGGATGAATTCCAGCAGCAGTTCCTCAACCCAAATCCCCTCAAGGAGTGACCGCCGCAAGTGCGGTCACACCCGAGCGCCGCGGCTGGAGTCGATTGCATCGGAGGGCCTTGCCGGACTGACCTGCCGATCGTCGCCCCGTACCTGAACGGCAAGAAACGGGAGCATCGATCGCGGAGACTGCGTCGCCCCTGCAGTCCATTTTCCGGTACCTGCCGGATGCCGTCCCGGCACCGGCGACTCAGGCAGCAATTTCTGCCAGCGGTAGACGGAGGCCGCCGACACGCGTGCAACACATTGTTATGCACGCCTCTCGTTCCAATGCTCAGGCGATTTGGCTGCGTGAATCACTGCATACATCAGTAACCGACTCGAATCGTTTTCAAACAATACGAGATATGGAAATCTTTTCACTTGTCGGTAACGAAGATGTGTGTCGATTTTGGAGTGACTCTCTGGATCTGCAATGATCAAGTCCACGCAATCTCGTACCGCAGCGTAGAACTCCACTCCAAGTCCACGCTTTCTTGCCTCGTACCACGAGGCGGCTTCGGATATATCTGACGGGAACGAAGGATGAAACTGTACGATTTTATCCATTGTTCTGGATCGATACCCTTTGCCACATCTCTTCGTACGTCAGGGCAATGCCCGGGTCACGCAAAAAATCTGAGCGTCGACGATTTGCTTCAGCGATAGCCCATTCTGGCACGGGCACATTTTGCAAGTCATCACCAAGGCTGTCCCAAAGTAGCTCTACGAGTTGCATTCTTTCTGCAGCTGGAAGCGACAGGAGCGGTGCAGGATCAATTGTCATGGCAGACTCACGAATGTCGGACAGCGTGAACAAGCGAACACGAAAGCCTGTATTTTACCGGCAATCACCACTTCCACCAGATGGAATTCAAGCCATTTTCTGCAGTTCGTGGTAAGCGTTCGAGGAACCCATGGCCTCTCGGCCCGGCCGAAGCCGGGCATCGTGGCAGTCCTCGGGCCAGCTCCGGGGTGGGGGCTCGAGAATGAGTGCCGGTAATGCGCTCGCCTCGGCAGTATCCGTGGCCCTGCCACTGTTGGGTATTGCGCCGGGGGCAAGTCATGAGCGACAGGAGGTCGTTCGAACCGCCACCACGCGGGGCTCGGGATCCTCGGCGTCCTCGGCGTCGGGGCGTACCGGGGTTGAAGCGGAAATCAATGCGGGGGCAGAGACGCGATCGACAGATGGCTGAGGGAGATGCTCGCTGAGCGCTGATCCGGAATATCATTCCGACAATCATGGCGCTTGGCGTTGATGCCCATTGAGATACAAAGAGCAGCGCAGTGGCTCACGCCGGCAGGTGCGGGCTTTGACGTGAGCGAGCAATCTGTGCAGCGTAGAGTTGCAGGGATCGGTCATTGACTGACGATCGCAATTTCTTCGCATGAACTTATCACTGAGCGCGCAGCGGCAGCGCTCGAAGGGGACGGCTG
>JBEIEK010000316.1:0-6925 GCA_040382995.1 Planctomycetaceae bacterium | reverse complement strand
GAGAGAGAGAAAGAAATGAATTGTGTGGAAGCAGATGCAGCACACTAGCTGAACCGGCCTGCAGCGGCAAAAGAGGAGCGCACATGCAGCCATTATTTCCGACGGCGCTCTTCGCTGCGCCGTACCCCTTCCCCCCCGCCCAACCCAGCCGCGGGGAACGGAACCGAGACCGGACCGATACCGACGGGAAAGCCAAACGGGGGGGGAAAGGATTCGTGTCCACGCAGTGCGCAGAGCGAGTGCGGAGGGCAGCCGGACGGGTGAAGAGGGCGTGGTCGGCTGCGAATGTTTTTGGGGGGCTCAGGCGAAGACAGCCGTCTGGTCAGGGGGCATCTGCCGTGGCGACGGAGAGACCTTCGGCGACTGCGGCGTCTGCAAGTGCAGCGGAGCGCGGGCGACGGCTGGCTTTCCAGCTGCTGGCGTTTGTGCGGCTGGCAACAGCGGCGGGACGAGTGTTTTCTGTCGGCTGGCTGCTGCGGGTTTGGGGCACGGGATCGGCATCTGCCGGCAGTGGCCGGGCGCGTTCGTAGGCCGGGGGTTCAAAGGATGATTCGCTGCCGGTATCGGCTGGGCTGACTGGAGCGAGGTCAGTTTCGGAATTGGCAGCCGACGGTTTCCGGGCTGCTCGTTCACGGAAGCGATCGTCGGGCTGCGGCGTGGCAGCGGTTCGTGAGGATTCGGTGCTGGGCAGAGCATAGACGGTCTGAGTCGCGCCCCATGGACCCCATGCTGTGGCAGTGCCGATGGGCACGGTGCGCCACGCTGTTTCCGGACGCATGACGGTGCGTTCTTCGCGGCGCATCACCAGCCGCTGATAGGGCACCTGTTCTTCGCGTTTTTCGGCCACCATTCGCGTCTCCTGTACGGCGACGCGCTGTGTGCCGCGAATTGCTACCTGGCGAGTGACGGGCACATTGAAGGCGACGAGGTTGGGGATGTATTCGCGGGATGTGGTGTAGTTGGGCATGAAGGCTGTCCGCATGGAATAGCCGGTGCGGTTGAGCCATCCGACGACACCGGGGCGCGGGTCGACCTGACAGGGAGCGCACTTGGCTACGGGATGATACCTTGTGATCCAGCGGCCCATATCGCGATTGACGGTCTGGTATTCGGTGACGTTTTGGTAGGTGACGGTTGGAATCTCAACCTGCTTCGTTTCGGTGACTGGTCGCCAGACGGTGACTTCCTGGCTGCGATAGGCAGTTTCGTAAGTGGGCACTTCGACCGTTTGTTTTTCCGGCACGTAGCTGGTGACGGGGATGGTCTGGTAGCAGGCCGCCATGGCGGGCTGAACCGGGGCACAGTTGCAGTTGTTCGCACCGAAGAACTGGGCCTGTGCGGTGGGGGCTGTGAGTGAGCAGCAGAGCAGTCCGAGGGCAGCACCGACAGACAATTTTCCGGACAGCATGAGTTTCATCCCTGAAGAGACACCAAGGAACGCCGGTGACAAACCTGCACATCCATCCGTGGATTGCGGTGAGAGGAGGCCAGACGACCGGGAATGAAAGGAGAGGGTCTTTGGGGTGGGACCGGAACTTTGGCGAAAGCTGCCGAGTTGAATTCCGGTGAACTGCAGAAGGGGACAGGATGAGCACTTCAGTGGCTGTTTCTGCCGACTTTCGTGCTGCAGTGGGGGTGATTTAGTTCAATCGAAAAAATGGGTCAAGAGCGTTTCAGGTTTCGACGGGAATTCTTCGACGGCACTTCGACGGAAAATGCGCCCTCTGGCGCGCGGCTGAGAGCAGGCGGCAGAAATCGCCACAGCCTCGACGAACCGGCAGAAATTGCCGCTGTGAGCATTCCCGAACCACGGCATGGGCACGGGAAAGCGGCAGGACTTTCCACTATTTCTTTCCCAGTGCACGCTGCTGCCGGAAGAATTCCTGGAGAATGGCTTTGCAGTCTTCCTGCATGACGCCAGCCAGGACGGCGCTTTGATGATTCAGCCTGAGGTCTGAGGGAATGCTGTAGAGTGAATGGCAGGCACCGGCTTTGGGATCCGGAGTACCGTAGACCACAAACGGGATCCGTGCCTGGACGATGGCACCAGCGCACATTGGACAGGGTTCCAGCGTGACGTACAGTGTGCAGTCGAGCAGTCTCCAGGACTGCAGAGCTTCGGCAGCCTGAGTCATGGCAATCATTTCTGCGTGCGCGGTGGGATCCTGCAGCATTTCGCGCTGATTGCAGGCTTCTGCAATCACGCGATTTCCGTGCACGATGACCGCTCCGACAGGAACTTCACCCTGTTCGAAGGCCAGCACCGCCTGGTCAAGTGCCTTTTTCATCCAGAAATCGTGTGGAGACAGCGGTGACTGCATCAGGTCGTCGGTGAAGGCGGACATGGATCGGTTCACTTTGGTGTGCAGGGAAGAGGCAGGCGTGCCAGCGTCGCGGTAGGTTGAGTGTGTTCAGGCCGGGGAAGGAAGTCAATCAGCTGGCAGGATGGTCTGACGCTGTGGTGTCAGAGCGGGAATCCGTGTTGCTGCAGGAGTTGAGGGATATCTGCGGCGGATTCGAGCACAAAATCGGCGCCTGCGGCGAAGAATTCGGTGGCGGCCCTCCTGAGTCGCTGCTGCAATTCGGCCGTTGGCAGTTCGCTGACTTCCTGCAGCGAGAGTCCGATGGAATTTCCGGTGCGTGTGACAGCAACGGTCAGCATGCCGGCACTTTTTCCGGCCTGGATGCCGACGGGCGTATCATCGACGACCAGAATTCGTTCCGCGGGCCAGACATTCAGGAGTTCGGCGGCGCGCAGATTGAGCCAGGGGGCAGGGCGTCCGGCGATGACGTCGTCGGAACACAATGTGATGTCGGGCTGATAGCCCTGAGCGGCGGCGATGGGGCAGACGATCTGCATAAGTTCGCGGGTGTAGCCGGTGGAGGAACCGATTTTGAGTCCTGCCTGCCGCAGAGCATTGACGGCGTCAACGATTCCGGGGATCACGTCGGAACCGTGGGCGAGGATTTCCTTTTGCAGGGGGAGAAAGTCGTGGTACATGGCCAGTACATCAGCTGCGGAGACGGGCTTTCCATGGACCTGCTGCCATGTGTTGGCAACGCGGGGCAGGGCGGCGACGAGTGCGATGTGTTCGTGCTTGGCGCGGCCCATCGGACCACGAGCTTCGGCAACTGTGATCTCCACACCGCGGCGGCGAAAGATTTCCTGAAACACCTGAGCCGGTGCGCGGCTGCCATGGTCAACGGTGGTGCCGGCCCAGTCAAAAACGACTGCCTGAATATTGGCAAGTGGATGCATGTTGAAGTTCCTTTGGTGGAGACCGGGTGACTTAGGCGTGCAGTTGATTCCAGAAGTGTTCGGCGAGTCCAAACGACATGGTCATACCGGCACCGCCGGTACCGGTGAAGATCTGCAGGCCGGGCAGAGGACTGGATTGAAACACCGGCAGGCGGGGATGTTTGGCGTAGACACCGTGCCAGCGTTCAGCGATGGTCCAAGAGGGCAGTTGAAACACCTTCCGCAGTTCTCTGAGGATCAGTTCGTCGATCTCTGCTTTGTCAAAGGGTTCGATGTCATCGCCATATTCGTGTGAATCGCCAAGGATAATCTCGCCATGATTATTCTGAGAGGCCATCACGTGGATTCCGAAGCGATCGAGTTCCGGAGCGTCTGTGGCGATGCGGTGACGGACTTTGGCGAGTGACGGGCAGACTTCGAAGAGGCGATAGTGTCGCAGGGTGAGTCCGCTGGCGAGGTGTGGTCCGAGCAGCCATGTGGGATCGGGGGGACGGATACTCAGCATCTGCAGTTTGCAGGGGACGAGTCCGGACGCGGCGAGTTCTGTGGGAAACAGGCTGTGGAGTTCTGCGCCGCAGCAGAGGATCACGCGGTGAAAGCGGTGGCGGGTACCGTCGGAGGTGGTGAGCAGCAGGCTGTCGGCTGTTCCGGCTGCGGAGCCCGGGCTGGGTTCGACGGCGGTGACGGGGGACAGGAAATGGAATTGCACACCGAACTGTTCGCTGAGCCATGCGGGGAGGCTGCGGGTGGCTTCGCGGGGGTTCACGCAGAGTTCGCTGGGGCTGTGAAGCCCGCCGCGAATTCCTGAGGGGTTGGCACCGGGAGTGAGTTTGTGAATCTGGTCGGGGTTGACCAGTTGACAGGGGACTTCGAGATCCTTTGCGAGGGCTGCGAATTCCTGAAGCAGATCCCATTCGTCGTCGTGATGGGCGAGGTGAATGGATCCGGACTGACGAACGCTGATGCCGGCGCTGCTGGCCACCTGCAGCCAGCGCTGGCGACTGAGGAGGGCGGTGTGAAAGAGTTCACCGTGTGGTTGTCCGATGGGCCAGACCATACCGAAGTTGCGGATGGAGGCCCCGGAGGCGCGGGGAGAGCGTTCGAAGACGGTTACGGCATGACCACGTTCGGCGGCTGACCATGCGTGAGCCAGTCCGACGATGCCGGCACCGATGACAGCGACGTGTTCCTGAGTCACGCGAGTTGATCCTGTGCGTTGAAAGGGTTGGGGAACAAAGTCAAGCAAAATCGCGGTGAAATTTGGGCTGGCAGCATGAAACCCCCTGTCGACTTTCATGGTTGCTGACAGATTCTTAACATCCGCCGGAGAGACTGTTGCGGACTCGACTCAAGTGTAGCGAGCGATGCTGCGGGAGTCTGACGGTCGGCATGAAGATTCCGTGAGTTTCCACGGGTATGGAAGTGAGTTTTGCGCGTGAGCAGTCCGTATGCAGCAGTCGACGTCGATACTCATGACTCGTCCGCATGGTCTCTGCAGGCGCTGTGGGCAGTGCTTGCAGCGTTCACTACATATTTCTGCATGTATGGTTTCCGCAAGCCCTACACCGCAGCGGAGTATGTGGGGGCCGAATACTTTGATCTGACCCTGAAGTCGTTGCTGGTCACAGGCCAAACGGTCGGTTATGCGTTAAGCAAGTTCATCGGGATTCGGGTGATTTCAGAAATGCCGCCTGCGAGGCGTGCTGGTGCGCTCTTATTCCTGATCGGATTGGCTGAGCTGGCTCTCGTGCTGTTCGGCATATTGCCGCGTCCGTGGAACACCATCGGCTTGTTTTTGAACGGGCTGCCTTTGGGAATGGTGTTTGGGCTGGTGATGAGTTTTCTTGAGGGGCGGCGGATTTCTGAAGCGTTGCTGGCGGGGCTTTGTGCAAGTTTCATCGTGGCGGATGGTGCAGCGAAAGGCGTGGGCTCGCAATTGCTGGAACTTGGGGTTCCGGAAGACTGGATGCCGGCAGCAGCGGGGCTTGTGTTTGCACTGCCGCTGGTCGTTGCTGTCTCTGTGCTGGCACGGACGCCTGCGCCGACTCGCGGCGACGCAGCGGCGCGGTCGGAGCGGGTTCCGATGACTCGGGTTGACCGCTTTGCGATGATGCGGAGTGGTGGTGTGGGCCTGGCGGCTATCGTCGGCATGTATTTGCTGACGACAATTCTTCGGAGTGTTCGCGGGGACTTTGCGGCGGAAATCTGGCGAGGTCTTGGCGTGGAGACCGCCCCCGAAACTTTTGTCACCTCCGAAATGCTCATCGGTGCCGGGGTGATGCTCTGCAACGGCTGCCTTGTGTTTGTCCGCGGTAACCTGACTGCATTTCGTCTGTCGCTGGGGACCTGTCTTGCTGGCTTTGTGCTGATTCTGTCAGCGATCGCATTCCGCAACTCAGGACTCACACCATTCTTATTCATGACGCTCACTGGTTTGGGGCTGTACCTCCCTTACGTGGCTGTGCACGCGTCGATCTTCGAACGCCTCCTTGCAATCACACGTGGCCGGGGCAATGCCGCATTCCTGATGTATCTGGCTGATTCGACCGGGTATCTCGGCTACGTCAGCATCCTGTTCTATAAAAACTGGGCTGACCATCGAGGTGAATTCCTTCCTTTCTATCTTCAGCTTTGTGAACTGGCCAGCTGCCTGTCAATTGCCTGTGTGATCACCAGTCTGCTGTATTATTCCGGGCGGCGTTTGCGGCCGCAGGCCGGCCTGGAGCAATCCGTGCCGTCCGCAACCAATTCCTGAAACCTGACCCGAAAGGTGAACCGCCCCGTATGCCACCTGTTTCGCTCGCCGCCGTCTATCACGGGACCCCCGGTGTACTCACGCTGCAGTCGATCGCCACTCCCAAACCTCGCGGTGCAGAGATACTGGTGACCGTTGAAGCCTGTACCTTGTGCGGCAGTGATCTGCACAGTTTTGAAGGGCGTCGTGCGGTGCCGGTGCCGACCGTGCTTGGGCATGAGATCGTAGGCCGCATCGCCGACTTTGGTCCTCAGGCACCGCGAACGGATTTGAGTGGCGAGCCGTTGTCGGAGGGTGACCGGATTGTCTGGGCCGTGGTGGCTTCCTGCGGGCAGTGCAGCAACTGTCAGCGGGATCTGCCGCAGAAGTGTGAACGTGCGGTGAAGTATGGCCATGAAGCGTTTCGTCCCGGCTATGAACTCCTTGGAGGGCTTGCCGATCACTGCCTGCTCACACCCGGTACGGCCATCGTCCGGGCGCCCGCCGGTGTGTCGCTGAACACGATCAGTCCGGCCAGCTGTGCGACATCCACGATCGCGGCTGCGATGGAAGCTGCGGGCGACGTGAGCGGGCAGCTGGTGTGCATCACGGGCGGTGGTCTGCTGGGACTGACAGCGGCTGCGATGGCGAGTCTGCAGGGAGCGTCGGCAGTGGTGTTGTGTGACGTGAATCCTGACCGTCGCAGTCGCGCGCTGGTGTTTGGAGCGACGCATGCGGTGTCGCCGGAAGACCTCCCGGAACTCCTGAAACAGCTCAGCGGTGGTCGTGGTGCGGATGTGGCCATCGAGGTGTCTGGGTCACCTGCTGCGTTCCAGACGCTTTGGCCGCTGCTCCGCATTGGGGCTCGACTTGTACTGGTTGGGGCCGTCTTCCCCGCCGCGCCGGTGTCATTCTCGATGGACACCCTGGTT
>JBEIEK010000315.1:0-6938 GCA_040382995.1 Planctomycetaceae bacterium | reverse complement strand
GCCCGCCGGACCAGCCGCAGCGTACGAATTCGAGCTTCCAGTTCCGGAGCATCCGGGAAGGATTCTGAAGGCAGCTGGCTGAAGTCCAGTACGACCGCCTGCATATCCGGCACGAACGGGCGGAACTGTTGCCTGACGCGGATCTTGTCGCGTAGCGATGTGGGTTCGTTCCACGATTTGTCGCCGTGGTAGACCACTATCGGAATGACCAGACACGGTGGAAGTTTGTTGCGTCGCCGCCATTCCTGAATCTTCAGGACGTATTTGAGCAACTGCTTCGGTGTCATCAAGGAAACGTGCGGTGTACAACAGATCGAGCCGTTTTTCGTGCTCGCTGGCACTGAGGAAGGTTTCTTTGGTGGGTTGAAGCGACTCCAGACGAAGTTCGGCAAGCAGGTGCTGTGGAAGTCTGGCTTTAAGCAAAGCGCGTGTGTTGGCCACCACGTCAAACGTGCGGCGGAAAAAATGATCGTGTGGATTTATGGGGAATGCATCATTCATACCCTTAATGCTCTGTGTGTTGCCGACCTGTGTCGAGGAAAATCGAGAGCGTGTGCCATCGAATATGCGTCACGGTAGCCAAATCTGGCGGTTGCACGGATTGCAACGACCTTATCAGGCGAACCAACGCAGGGAACCGCAGGTGCCAGCTGCGCTTCCCATACGCCCTGCCGCATTTCAGAATATCGCAGCCTCCTCCCACCCACCTTCTTCGGCCCCCACCCATGCGCACGTTTCTGCTGGTCACACTGACATTTCTCGCCCTGCCACATGACCCCCAGTCCCTGCGCGCTGCCGACGGCCAGACTCGTCCGCCGGCCAGTGATCAGCAGCTGCGGTTCTGGCTGGAGAACATGGTGTGGCATCATGGTTATTCCGAGAGCGAAATCTGCCAGGTCACCGGACTGACCTCGGAACAGCTGACTGCAAGGCTCAGAGACTTCAACATTTCCACGGCCAATCGCCCAGCTCGCCCCACCGACCGGCTGCTGCTGTTACCCTATCCCGGCGGTCGGCATCCCCGCATCGGGTTTCTTGAGGGCGCCATTGAACCGCAGCGGGAAACAAAGCTCAGCGCCTTCTGTCCCTGGGATCAGTCCAGCTATGCCGTGCTCGATTTTCCGGAAGCCCTCTGGTCCAACCTCGGTTTGACCTACCTTGCTCATACCCACATCGACACCATCTGGACGAAGCAGGGCATCACGCTCGCGCCACTGGAATGGAAGCCCGGTCCCGACAATCGCTGGATCATGGAGCGGACGCTGCCCAACGGAATTCGGATCGGTACCGAAGCCATTCCCCGCAAAGACCACATCGAACTCACCATGTGGCTGCACAATGGTTCCGATCAGCCGCTCACTGATCTGCGCGTGCAGAATTGTGTGATGCTCAAAGCCGTGGCCGGATTCAACCAGCAGACCAATGACAATAAGCTGATCCGGCAGAACTATGCTGCAGCGCGTTCAGAAACCGGTCATCGCTGGATCATCACAGCCTGGGACCCATTGCATCGCGCATGGGCCAATCCGCCGTGCCCCTGCCTGCACTCCGATCCGCAGTTTCCGGACTGTGCCCCCGGCGAAACCCGATTTCTTCGCGGCTGGTTTTCCTTCTACGAGGGCGCCGACATTCAGCAGGAACTGGACCGCATCGAATCCACTGGCTGGAAAACGCGGCCGCTGCAGCATCCAACAGCGAATGTCGTCGGCGAAATCTGCGATGTGACCACGCAGCCGCCCTGCTAATTTGCATCGTCAATCAAACGCTGGAACTGGTCGCCAGTGGCTGGCCTGGCGAACGCTGCTTTGAACACATCCCAGGGGGAAAAGTGAGTTTCGCGCACACCAATTCGATTTTTCCCGACAATGCTGGAGGCCAAAGTGAATGCGTGTATCGCCTCTTGACAACACAAACAAAATTGGTTGTATTTACTACCGATCTGAGAGATCTGGTCGTCGCAATCCTTCGAATGCACTCGCGGCAGCGGACAGTCGCCCCGGTTCGTTGCTAGCGATCCTGTTACGTATTCATGGAACTTCAAGTGAGACGACTATGTCAACCAACACCTGGCGCGCCCTCAGCAACGTTTGCTTTGTCGCAGGCTTCCTGTCAGTTACCGCGTCCATCGCAATCTGGTTTTTAGCCAAAGAGCCGGACCTTGCCCATGGCGAGCGATTCGGGATCTTCGTTGGCTTGTGGGCGCCAACGTTCTTCGCTCTCTCCAGCCGTCTGCAGAGATTCGCGACTCCGACGCTGCAATAGAATTCAGCATGGGCCCATCCGCCACGACGCAACTCAGCACATTGCCCTGCAAACGCTGCTGATTTGCGGCTGGTGCATCCAAAGCCCGCCTGCACAGCCCCACCCACCCCAAAAAAATCGCCACAAGGAGTCCACCTGACCCCTTGTGGCGATTGATTGTCCCGGGCGGGATTCGAACCCACAACCTTCGGCTCCGGAGGCCGACACTCTATCCAATTGAGCTACCGAGACGGGATGGTGTCCGGAATTCCGGCCACACCCTGCAGTCGAAAGTATCGGCGAAGGCTGAGGAATTTTCAAGTGTGCGCTGCTGACGTGGCGGCTTTGGGTGGACGAAAACGACGATGAAGCCCAACGCCCAGCAGCACCAGTGCGGTGACGAGCGAGATCAGGCTGCCGGTGCGAACGGACGACGGCCGGTATTCCCAGGTGACGGTGCTGCGTCCCTGCGGCACCTCAACACAGCGGTGAAACGGGGATTTCGGCAAAGAAACAGGCTGGTTGGCTGACTGCGCTGCAGCCGGATCAGCCGACTGCACACTCACAGTCCATCCGGAATCGGGCAGGTCAGCCAATTGCAGCACGGATTCGGTGCTGGCATCCACATCAAGCACCCAGCGGCAGGGGGTGCGTTCGCGGATGTGAAGGGTTCCGGACGCTGCCGGGAGCAGCTGCATGCGAGCGGCTGGCTGGCGAGACTGGTATAAATAACAGGGTTCGCTGCCACGCGCCCAGACTCGGTTCAGAAACGCGTCGGGACCGACAGCAGACAGTTCCCAGCCGGGGGCCAGTGTTGGGACGGGATCCGTGGTCAGGATGTGGGTGACTGCCAGCCTCTGCAGGGCCGTTTCCAGAGCCGGGGCGGGCCACGGTGTTCCTGCCGATGCCGCAGACTGGGGAAGAAAATCTTCGCGGAAATAGGCTGCCGGACTCAGCCCAAGGTACTGCGGCACACAGCTGACACCGAACAAATTGCCAACATTGGCCCCCGGTGCGAACAGACGGACGGGCATTTGTGCATCGGCCGCACGGAGCGTTTTGGCAAGCCAGCTTTCATTGAGGTACTGATAGGGCGGATTGGCAACCACGATCGCGTCAGTGACCGCCGAGGTCGACCAGCGGAGATCGACAAACGTGACGACGGCGATTCCGCTGAACAGCACCCAGCGGGTGAACGCACGGCTGTGGCGCTGCAGCACATCAAGCACCATTCCAGCGAGTGTGGCAAGGGCCAGGGTCCCCAGAATCGTGTAACGCCCCGGCCCCATAAAAAAACCGAAACCGGGCAGCTGACGAAAGAGGGGGATCAGCCAGCCGAACGCATAAACGGTGGAGATTCCGGCCGTCAGCAGCCAGAAAACGGCTGCTTCGTGAGGCAGTCTGCAACGAATTCGGCTGTTGCCAAGGCACAGGCAAAGTCCCAGCGGAATCAAACCCACACAAAAGTGGGCCTCGACAGCGTTGGTGTCGGCTTTCGCGGCCAGTGGCGTCCGCAGCATCGCTCGGGACTGGATGAGCTCCGGGCTGTGCCAGTACCACCACGATGCGGCCAGCTGGGTGGTGTACAGTGGCGGCATGTGGCCGTAGGCCGGATTGAATGTTGACCCACTGCTACTGCCGCTGCGCTGGCTGGAGAGCCGCAGTTCCAGCGTGGGCCGCAGCTGCACAGCGGCGAGCAGGATGGCGAGCGCGATGGCGGAAACTGTCAGAAACACACCCGTCAGCCGCTGGCGAATGACGGCTGAATGGATTTCAAAGTGCCTGCCCACAGCAGTCCCCTTCCAGAACCCGAATGCCGCCAGCATCAGCTGATTGATAAACGCCAGCGTATAGTGACCTGCCAGAAGATGCGTGGCGAGGGCCGCCGCAAGCAGGCTGAGGCGGCCGACGGACGGCTGCTGCAGGAGTCGATCGGCCAGCCACAGAGTCAGCGGCAGCCAGACTCCGCCAACAATGCTCCACTCCAGCGACGCGCGGGCCGGGAACCAGCTGCAGACGTAAATCAGAGCGGCGAAGAGAGCGGCGGGCTGACTGAGCTGCTGACTGCGGAAGAAACGCCAGCTGAAAATGCCGGCGAGCACATAGTGCAGCAGGAAGGATAAGTGAAAAGCGGTGTGTGGGTCTGTGATGCGATAGAGCAGCTGCGTGGGCGGATAGAAAACGGCCGCCTGACTTTCAGCGAGGAGCGGGTAGCCCAGAGCCGTGCGGTGATGCCAGAGGGGCAGTCGACCGGCTGCGAATTCTTCGGCGACGAGCTGTTTCTGCGGCAGGAAGTAGGGATAGATGTCGCCCCCAATGAGCCCACCACCCCGCAGCAGCACGGGCCAGAGCAGCGCAGTAACGAGGCAACTGAAGGCGATTGCCGTCAGCCAGTGAGCAATGGAAGGCCTGACAGGAGTGCCTGGGGGCAAGGGAGTGACCTTCGATCGGGTTTCAGAAAAGCAGGACCTGCGATCATTCGTGAAAACTCGTGCGCACCGTGGACCTGAATCCCACTGCCACGGTGCTGGGTGATTGTCCACGAATTTCGCGAATCTACACGAATCAGGACCTGCGATTCCACCCAATTCGCCTGATTCGTGGCCCTGAATCCCTGAACCGCGGTGCCGGCGACGAAGCCGTTGTTCCCACAGACCACTCCCGGCATTTCAAAATGCCGATTCCAGACGTTACCATAACTCGCAATCGAATGCTCCTGCGTCCAGTTCCCGCACGTGTAAAGGCATCACAAACATGCCGGCAACTCGCCCGCTCATCAGCGCAATGATCCTCTGTGTCGTCCTCGCACAAGTCGTCCGGGAAGGTTTCGCTGAAGAGCCCCGACAGCGTCCCCAACTGCAGCTGATCAACGGCAGCGAACATTCCGCGGCGGTCTTTTGGCTGAAGAATGACACGGAACGAGTTGCCAGCGGCACGATTGATCCGGGTGGCGAGACCACAATTACGACGACGATCGGTCATCGCTTTCTGATCAGCAGTCCGGCGTCCGGCAGGGAGGTGCAGGTCGAGTCAAGGCAGCTGATACAGGCTGTGCGATTTGATTTCGAAGACAGCGATGGCATCCCTGCGTGGTACCGGCAGCGTGCCGATGCCGATGGCTATCCCATCGTGGCTTCAGGCGAAGTCAATCCGTATGCACTGCGCGAAGCTGCCAGTCTGATTAACCTGATGCTCGCCAACCGCCCCGATGTGCGGCGGGCGATGATCGAGAGCGGCTCGCGACTGTGCATTATCGGCTGGAATGAATTCACGACGGATCAGCCTGAATTTGTCCGGCTCGCCCGGCAGCCGCTGCGCGACTTTCCCGGACTCGACCCCAAAGACTACTGGGATGCCAGAGCAAGAGGGCTTGGCGGCAGCCAGACCGATCCATTCTGCTCATGCGGCGAAGAAAACCTGCTCTGCTATGACGGTGACCCGTATGCTGCAGAGAATATTCTGATTCACGAGTTTGCACACAACATCCACCTGCGAGGTTTGGTGAACGTCGACCCCACCTTCGATGAACGCCTCAAAAAGACCTATGACACAGCCATGATGGCGGGCCTGTGGAAGGGCAAGTACGCCAGCGTCAACCACCACGAATACTGGGCCGAAGGCGTCCAGTCGTGGTTCGACAACAATCGCGAAAACGACCACGACCACAACCACGTGAACACCCGTGAGGAACTCGTGGAATATGACGCAGGACTTGCTGAGCTCTGCCGCGAAGTTTTCGGAAACACCGAACTGCGATACACAAAGCCACAAACTCGTCTCACCGGACACCTCACCGGTTACGACCCTGCCAAAGCTCCCAAATTTCAATGGCCCCAGCGCCTGCAGCTTGCCCAAAAAATGATTCGACAACAGGCCGAAGCACGCAGCAATGCCGCAGCGAAATAAGTCGCACTGCTCCAACTCGTTCATGGACAACCTCATCAGGGGGATTCTGGAAACCGGACGACACCGGGCTCCAGACTACAGACCCTGACAGGAATGGATTTGTCGAAGGCTTACCGTTCAGCCTCCTCAAATGCTAAACAGGGCGATCTCATATGCCAGCTTGCCCCGCGGCCGCCTCCGACAAAATACGGTTCAACGCCAACCAGGGTGCGCGGGCAGCGAAAAGGGAATTTGGAGGTTTTACAGAAAGTGGTTATCTCGGTCTGATAGAAGTGTGGTTACCAGGACACACAACATCAGGGTGCCGAGATGTCCCAGAAAGAATTGTACCGCGCGTTTGGCTGTTCGCACTACTCACCGGTTGACTGCCACCAGGAGGATGGAGTTTTTGTCCTGGAAATGGAATGTCCCCGCGAGAAGTGTTTTGCTGATTTTCGTCTCACGAGCTGGAACGTGTGCTGGAGTTTGGCGATTACAGAAAGGTTGTCGCCAATGTCCAATCAACGAAAACGTGTCAATTATTCCGAGAAGGAGCAGGTCGCCATCCTCAGGGCAATGCCAGGATCGAACGTTGTCACCGGACGATCAAGAGCCAGTGCATTCGTCCTTCGACACCTCGAAAAGCCTCGCGACAACCGCCTGACCCTGACGTATCCTCCAGTGTCTCTCAGGAGGACAGGGCTCTGCTGGGGAGCAACCCGAGCGTCTGAGAGATGCCGTCGACAGGTTCTCTGAACCCAACTGTGCCGGGCTCCACCCGGCACAGTGGCTGCCTTCGGCAGCCACTCCTG
>JBEIEK010000314.1:0-6948 GCA_040382995.1 Planctomycetaceae bacterium | reverse complement strand
CGCGAAATCTGCACGGACGTTTGCCCGAGTGCGAGAGTAGAAAGTGGAGAGGAGACCGCAGGAGCATGAAGAAAGTCGAGAGTCGACTCTCTCCTTTCTCCATTCTCCTGCTCGATTTCCTGACGGCAGGTGCCGTCAGGAAATAGGCGAGCGGGGGATGTCAATCCCCCGGTAACAGTGAGTGCCCGCGCGGCCAGCGCCGCGCCAGGAGCGTACCAGAGACGTTGCCGGCCGATTGACATCGACCGCTCGCCTTTCAGGGTGGAAACGAGGGGTGTGTGCCAGGGATGCGCTTGCGGTTTACCCGTGGGCAAGTTGCATGGGATTAACCGGGTAAATAGAATTCCCGGTGGTATCGTCTCCTGTTTCGCAATCGTTGGCCTGGAAACCTTGCGATGACCCTGGCAGTAATTGATGCGTTCCCGGCATTTGTGCTGGAATCCACACGGGATGTCAGTGGGCTTTCCTCGCGACGTCCCGTGAGGCTGACGCTGTCAGGATTGGCCGACAGCGCGGCTGATAACGCGGGGCGGCTGGTGTTTTTGCGGGACATCGACGCCACTTTTGGGCCTGTGGAGCGGAGTGCTCTGTGGCGACGACGTGACGCCGATGGAGTCACTGGCGGTTATCTGCAGTGGTTTCGAGTGGAGATTCAGGCACCAGCGGGGAAGGGGGCCGAGATCACGGCTGGGATGGAAGCTGTGTGGGCGCGGGATCACGGGACAGGCTGGTTTGCAGCGCTCAGGTTCAAAGGCGCCAGCCACAAGTCTGAGCTGGAGCGTGTCGATCCGCTGCGAGAGCCCTGTGCGACAAGTGAGGAAGCAATTCAGCGCCTTGAGGGGCTCTCATGGGATTACTGGGAGTCCGGTAAGTTTGTGACAGCAGGAATTTCGATCCCACCGGAGTCCTGTCTGGACGTGGAAAGGAACTATACCCGTGGTCAATGGCTGTTTGGCGTGTGCGAAAGCGTTGAGCAATCCGTTGCGGCGTTGCGGCTTGATCCCGAAGTGCGGAAACTGCAGCGACTGACTGACAACCGCAGCCTGCAGTTCTGGCCGAGGAGCGCGGGCATTACGGTTCCTGAGGTGTATTGTCGTTTCCATGACGAGCTGGCCGAGCATGCGACATTGCTGCTGGAGCTGGCATTGAAACAGGCGCTGGCTGGTCCGGAGGACGGAGTGAAATGGCAGGGCCGTCCAGTGGCGGAATTGGCGGCGATGATTTACAAGAATCACATATACCGCGTCAATCGCCAGCTGGTGGACCGAGACCAGAACGTCCGCGAGTTCGTGGGACGATGCAATGATGCGCTGGAGAGAGAGCGAAGGAGACAGGGGATGTCGGTTCGTGGGGGTGGGGAGTGAAGGGTGATTGGGTGGTTCCCGAGATAGAAGGTATGTCATGTCAACATTTGGCAGAAAACTCAAGGATTTTGAAAGGAGCCTTGTCCAGGTTCTGGTGAACGGCCTGGCCAGCGGTACTGGCGTCGTCCTGGCACCCGGCTGGGTTCTTACGTGCCTGCATGTCCTGGTCCCGAAAACCGAACGTGATCGAGATTGTTCGCCATGGGAGAAGATAGACAGGGGAGCCAGGTTCAGTATCCGATTCGTTGCGGTGAGCCGCAGAGCCAGTGAAAGTCGCCTGTCAGAAGACGCGGAGCAGAGGACTGCCTCTGAGAGTCCCTCCCAGTCAGTGGTGCCGGATCCGAGTCTTCAGCCGGTTTCTGTTCACACTGACAATCTCACCGATGGTCAAGTTGACCTTGTATTGCTGCGGTGGGATGGGACGTTGCCCGAGGGGGTCAAGGCGGCCGTCTTTTCCTATGCTCCGGACCAGACAGGCAGAACATTTCATTGCCGCGGTTTTCCCGATGAAGGCAGGCTGACAGAGTTATTGGCCCCCGGAACGGTCACAGGGAGCGTTGAATATGACGATCATCCCCACTGGCAACTGGACTCCAAGGATATTCGAGGTGGGCTGAGTGGTGCCCCTTTGTATGATGCGGAGAGTGGCAAGGTTATCGGGCTTGTTCGTGCTACCGTCAGGCCCAGTGCGGACTGGAGGAATTTGACCACTGCCCATGGCATCCCGAACGAGTGTATTCGTAATTTCCTAAAGAGTGTCCCTGACTTAGCCTCGCTGCTGGATCAAGACCAGGCGCATGCCGAGGCTGAATCCCGCCTGGACGACGAATTGAAAAAGGTGCTTGACGGGGATGCCGTGTTTACGCAACAACTCGCCACATCTTTCTCGTTATCCCAGCATTCAGCTGACCTGAAATCGCTGACGGCAAAGATCAAGTCTGTGCACATCCGTCAGCTGGCCAGATCGTTCATCAAGCTCGAAAAAGACCTTTTGTCTGCTGGTGATGAAACGCGAGCACGAAAGGCAACGAATCTCTACTACGCGATCCTGTCTCAGGTCATAAACCCAGTTTTGGTCCGGGAAAAACGCAACGAGATTCTGCAGTCGGACGGTGAGCCAGGTGTTTTGTTGATTCCCTGTCCGGATCGGGCGGTGCTTGAATTGATCTTTGCCGGGATTGACGGTCGCACCGTGGCTTTTGTCTACCGAGGCGGCGAACAGTCCCTCAGAAGTCGCAATGAGATTTTGCTGGATGACTTGCCGGAGGAGGGGATCGGCGAAAAACCTGATGAAGTTGCTGAGTTCCTGCGCGACCGCCTCAGGCTTGACACATGTCAGGTACTGAGTGCCCAAAGCTTGCCTGACCGGATTCGAACGGAACTCGATTGGCGGCGTGAGGAATACAACTGCGTTTTCGCCGTGATTAAGGGCTGCGGCCGGGGTGGCCAGGGAAGCGACGCTCGGCCCAACACCGAGATGGTGTTGAAGCGAGATTACGTGAAAATTCTGCTGGTTGATGCCACGGAGAACGGGAATGCCGGCGATGTGAACGCCTATCGTGACGCACTACAACCGATCAACCGCAACTCTCTTCTCCCCGAAAGCTCCCCATGACCCCTGAAACCGAACTCCCCCGCTGGCTCGCTCCCGTCGACCTCAATTCCAACGGTCCCTTTCATTGCATCCATCAGTTTGAAGAACGCGACGTCTGGGCGATCTGGGCGGCGAAGGCTGCGGGGCGACCGCTGCTGGTTCGCGGGGAACCGGGCCTTGGCAAAACGCAGCTGGCTCAGGCCGCCGCCAAACTGCTTGAACGCGACCTGATCACGCACACCGTGGATGCCCGCACCGAGACCCGCGATCTGTTGTATTCGCTGGATTCCGTCCGCCGACTGGCCACCGCACAGTTGTGTGCCGTCAGGACGGCGCCGGCTGATGGTGTTCAGGCCGTCGGTGACGCACGGGCGGACGCCGATGCACGCCTGAGTCTGGAGAATTTTCTGATTCCCGGACCAGTCTGGTGGGCACTTAATCCAGGTTCCGCGGCCGTCGCCGCGACAAAATCGGCGGCGCCGCTGCGGCTGCAGCCCGTGCCTCAGCAGCAATCGTACCGCGGTCGCGTCCTGCTGATTGATGAGATCGACAAGGCGGAAGCCGACGTCCCCAACAGCCTCCTTGAAGTGCTTGGGTCCGGCAGTTTTACCGTTCAGGGAATTACCGGGGAAATCCGCAGTGACGGCCAGCCCCCGCTCATTGTGATCACCACAAATGGTGAACGTGCGCTGCCACCCGCGTTTCTGCGCCGCTGTGTTGTGCTCGATCTGAAGGTGCCCGGAGCATTTGACGCGAATGGCCGGAATCCTCAGCTTCGTGATTGGCTGATCACCCGAGGCGGGTTGCACTGGGGCGGCAAAGACTGGCAGACAGCCGTCTCCGCCGCAGATCAGCAAGTCATCGAACAGGCCGCTGAAGCGATTCTGTCCGAGCGACGACAGGCGGAACTGCATCACTGGACACCCAAACCCGGTCAGGCGGAACTGCTGGATTTGCTGCGGGCCATCCGTGAGCTGTATCCCGCTCCGACCGACGACGCGAAGCGAAAAAGTTGTGTCGGCCGGGTGGTGCGATTCTTTTCACGCAAATCCGACAACGGTGATGCAGCGGGCGATGGCGAGACGTCGGCATGAACGCGGCAAATGCTCAAAAAACATCACTGCTCTGCTACTCGGATCTGGTGGCCGCGTTTGCCACGCTCCCTCAGGGGCTGGATGAAACCAAACGCACCGCCTGTGAACAGCACCTCGCGCGGGCACTGGGATTTGAACTGCGGCCGGAGCCTGCACGGCCAAAGGCTGATCGGAATGTGTCCGCTGATCAGTCGTCGCGGAATGATGAATCAAGAATGAAGCCCCCGCCTGCCGGGACTGAGGTGCCGGAACCCACGGGCGACTGGCCAGCCAGGGCGCAACCGTCTGAATTTCATGCCGTAACCGAGTACGAGCGAACAGCAGGCTTCGGCGAGTCCACAACGAGGCAGACACAGGCAGTGCTCAACTGGCGCAATCGCCCCGCGACACGACCTCCTTTTCGTCCTGTGGCTCCATGGAGCGAAATTGAACCGCGTCTGCGGAAAGTCTTTTCGGGGCGACGTCGCGGTCAGGACATCGACGTGGACAAAGCGGTGCTCTGGGCCGCCGAAATCAGAGTGGATCAGCCCGTACCGCTGCGGCACCGCAGGACCTGGGGGCAGGCACTCGCTGTCATCGTGGATGACAGCGAACGTATGGAACCATACCGCACCGATTTCCACCAGCAGTTGACTCAGCTGATGCAGATTTTTGGCGCGGGAACGGTCGCCTGGTACTACGCTTCCGCCCCCGACGACATCAGTTCTCCTAAACGCTTCACCGCCAACAACAGGCGGCTCCCGGATATTCCCTGGTGCATACCGTCTGCCGGCACCCCCGTGCTGGTCCTCGGAGACCTGGGACTGCTCGATGCGACCGGACCGGCCCTGATGGGCCGCTGGAGGAAATTTGGTGAACAGCTGCGGCGGCGTGGCTGCATTCCGCTGGCGCTGCTGCCCGGGACCGCTGCCGTGTTCCAGGACTGGAGCCCGGAACAACATCGATTGTATCTTCGCGAAAAACAGCGGCTGGAACAGCTCTTTCAGATGCTTCGGTGCCAATCACAGACCACGCTGCCGGGCGCGGCGTCGGAACGCGTGCGGCTGGTGAATCGCCTCGCGGCATGGCTGGCGTTCCTTGTGCGGGTTGAACCGCAGCTGCTCCGACGGCTGCGATTGTTGCTCCCCGGCGGAACCGATGCGTCAATTGAAGCTGCCGTCTGGCAGCACCCACTGCTCATCGGCCATTCCACCGTTGCCGCCACTCCCGGAACCGGCACTGCCCCGGAACGACTGCTCTGCGGATTTGAACAGGAATCCCCCGAACTTCGCAACCGCGTGCTGCAGGCATGGAGATGTTCGCGCAGTCACACCGCGGCAGAAATCTACCTCGAAGAACTGAGTCGGCTGTCGCATGCCTCCAGCAGCATGCTTCCGCAGGAAGATCGGGAGGACATGGTCAACGCCTGGAAGTATCTCGCAGAACAGACGATCGCTGCTGCAGCACGCGGGGAATCTTCCGGCGACGATCAACGAGACCGCGTGGCCGCGTATGCCAAACGTGCGCTGCATCGATCAATCGGTGATCTGGAGGTCAATCCGGGAATCAGCGAGGCGGTCAGTCAGATCCGCTGTGTCCTTGAAGGTCGGGATCAGCCATCACCGTCGCCCGGAGAGCACGTGGTTGAAATCTGGCAGCAGGGCAGCAGCCTGACACTGAGATGCCTGTCGCCGTCACAGCCCCAGCCACCAGCACTCCCTCGGCAAAGTTTGATCGGCATGCTGCGTAAACGCGCGAGCGCCGTGCGGGTCCTGCCAAGTGCCACCATGGATGTGGTGCAGCTTGAGCCGGGGCAGTTGGAACGCATCGAATGGGTTGCGTCGAGACAACTGCAGATTCGCAGCGACAGCGAATGTCTGACCCTGCAACCCATCCCCCGACCCGCATGGGCCGCTGCGGCGGGCAGGGATGGGTTTGGACTTTGGGCCGAAAGCCTGGTAGGAACTGTGCGTCAGCGCTGGCGCTGGATTCCACCAGGCAGCTTTCAGATGGGTTCACCCGAGGATGAGCCGGGTCGTTGGGAGGATGAAGGTCCTCGTCACTGGGTGACGCTGACGCGTGGTTTCTGGATGATGGACACTCCGTGTACTCAGGCGTTGTGGGAAGCGGTGCTGGCGGATGAACAGAACCCAAGTCGCTTTCAGGATGCGGAGCGTCCGGTGGAGCAAGTCTCGTGGGAGGACGTGCAGCGTTTTGTGGGGCGATTGAATGGGCTGATTCCGGGGCTGGCTTGCGGTCTGCCGACTGAAGCACAGTGGGAATATGCGTGCCGGGCGGGAAGTGAGACGGCGTTGTATCAGACGGCTGGTGCGAGTGGTGTGATAGAGATCGTTGGTGAAAGAAACGCCCCGGCATTGGATTCGATCGCGTGGTATGGTGGTAACAGTGGGGTGAAGTTTGACCTGGACGATGGCTGGGATTCGGAGGATTGGGATGAGAAGCAGTATCCACACGTGAAGGCGGGGACGCGCAAAGTGTCTACGAAGGCAGCGAATGGATGGGGTTTGTATGATATGCTTGGGAACGTTTGGGAGTGGTGCGCGGATTCGATGCGGGACTATGGGGCAGACTCGGTGGTCGATCCTGTTGGCGCGCCAATCGGGTCGCGGGCCATTCGTGGCGGGAGCTGGTACTACGACGCCGGGTACGTGCGTTGCGCCTGTCGCGACCAGACTTCGCCCCGGTACGGCAACTACAACCTGGGCTTTCGTCTCGTCCGAGTTCAGGACCAGCGGTGAGCAGAGAAGCAAGCGGAGCGTAGTCGGGGGCCAGGCGATGCAGAGCGACCGAGGGACGAGGGAGTGAGCATCGCCTGGCCTCCGACGGAGCGGAGCGGCGGCGTGTTGGTGTTGTGCAGTTGGTGCGCGGGTGCGATTGTCAGGAAAAAATCGCTGTG
>JBEIEK010000313.1:0-6950 GCA_040382995.1 Planctomycetaceae bacterium | reverse complement strand
TGACCTCGGGGAACACGGTGGTGCGGATTCTGCATCCGGATCGCCGCAGTGTCGTGGTCCAGCTGCCGGGTTCACGTCTCCCGGAACTCAGCGTGGGTGACGAGGTCGAAGTCCATTTCCCGGGCGCGCGAGGCTACTCAGGCCGTGTGGTGTCCATTTCGCCAATGACAGTTGTCGAAGCTGGCAGCGATGAAACTCGTGTCGCGGTGAAGATTGAGCCCGCCGGGCGAATCTGGCCAATGGTGCCGGTCGGCTGCGAAGTGCAGGTCAGTTCCTGGAAGTAAGGCCGTTTTCAGTTGCGGCTGGTGGATCCCTCGACCCGAGCTTCGCGGCTGAGTGTCTGCGTTGGTGCGGGTCTGGCAGCAGTCCTGTTGCGGATACCTTCAGGCGAAGACGCAGCAAGGCTGAGGCGTTGAGCCCGGGCGACCCAGCGGTCTGCTTCTTCGGAACGCTGATTGGCTGTGCAGGCCTGAGCGAGAACGCGAAGGCTTTGGGGGTCATTGAAGCCGGACTTTTCGCAGGCGATGCGAGCAAGTTTCTCGGCAGCGTCCGGATTGCGGAGTTCACTGTTGGTGGTGGAGATCAGCAGCGAGGCGGCCAGCAGAGTGGCGGACGCGTTTTCAGGTTCCAGCCGCAGCACGGCACGATACTCTTCCAGTGCGCCAGCGTCATCCTGCAGTTTCCGCAAGGCTGCGGCGCGACTGATACGCGTGCGGACGTCGCCCGGCTTGCATTCGAGGGCGCGGTTCCATGAAGCTGCGGCCTGATCAAATTGACCGCTGCGGTAAAGCAGAATGCCGCGGTCATACCATGCCTTGAACGAGCCAGGCTGGAGGACGATAACGCGGTCAAGCAGCTGCAGGGATTCACCGGGCCTGCCTTCAGCCGCCGTGATTGTTGCCAGCAGGAGCAGTGCTTCCGGAAATGCGGGGCGGATGTCGAGAGCCAGGTTCAGGTCAGCGATGGCTTCGGTGCTGCGGTCGAGATTCTGCAGTGTGCGGCCACGCAGGTAGAGCGCGTCAGTGTTCTTCGGTTCTTTTCGCAGCAGTCGTGTGAGGTCCCGCAGTGCATCGAGTGGTCGACCGGTATTGAGTCTGATCGCTCCCTGCATGAGCAGCGCTTCGCCCTGATCAGGTTCCTGCCTGAGCATGAGTGTGAGATCAGCGGCGGCCGCCTCAAAGTCCTGTTGTTCAATCGCCAGTCGTGCTCGTAGCAGTCGGGCCTGAGCGTGGCCGGGGCGCTGCAGGAGCAGTTTTGTCAGCGCGTCTCGGGCCTCTGAGCGGTTTTCCAGGGCTGCGTGGCACTGCGCGAACGTCCAGAGTGCTGCCACACGCGGTGGAGACAGCGACACGGGAATCTGCAGGGCATCGATGGCATCGTGCAGCTGACCGGCTGCAGCCAGATTCACAGCCTTCACAAACAGAGCGTCGGGATGGGTCGGCGAATTTGGAATGAATGCAGCCGCTTTCTCAAACATGTCTGCCTCCACAAGGGCTGCGACAAGTCGTTCACGCAGAGCTTCCGGTTGCTCAGCGATTGGCACCTGGCCGAGCAGATCTGCGGCCGCGGCAGGCTGGTTTCCTGCGAGGGCAGCGCGGGTGTTGAGCAGCAGTGCGGAGCTGCCTCGGCGATCCGTTTCAGAAAGCCCGGCCAATGTGGCGGTGACTGCCGACCAGTCTTCGCGGTCGGCGAGCAATTCAGCGTGAGTCAGACGCAGCTCGGGAGTCAGGGCTTCCGGGCATTGTGCTGCGGCGCGATCGAGCACCGCGAGCAGATCGGCGTTCGCGCCGGCTCGGCGAAACTCTGCAACCACGCGGGTCAGGCGATTGGAATCACCAAAGGCCTCATCGGCAAGTTGTCTGCGGGCAGACTCGGCCCGGGCTGCCTGCTCAGGTGTATTCAGCAGCTGAAGTCGCTGCAACTGCAGTGACTCACGCTCCGCAGGTGGTGCGGCAGCGAGAGCCACATCAAGATCTTTCAGGGCGGCATCCTGACGGCCGCTGTTCGCCAGCAAACTCGCACGCAGTGCCAGTGCCGGGAGCGACTGCGGGGAGGCGTTGAGCAGATCGTTGAGGTCCTGCAGAGCGGCCGAGGATTTACGGATGGCGGCGTTGCTGGAGGCACGGGCCAGCAGCAGTTCCGGGTCTGTGCTGCGGCGCGAGATCAGCTGAGTCAGATCGGCGATGGCCTCCTCGTGTCGCTCCAGCTGCTGCAGCAGTCGGGCGTGCAGCAGTCGCGCCTGCTCGTTGTGGGGTTCGGACTGGAGCACTGCTCGGAGCTCCGCCAGTGCTGCCGGGAGCTGACCTGCGGCCTGCAGCCAGTCGGCCCGTCGCAGGCGAACGCGGGTCAGCAGGTCCGCGTTGCCCGGCAGTCCAATCTCGGGCAGATCGAGCAGCTTCTGCAGCTCGGCCAGTGCTTCAGGAAACCTGCCTGCAGCCGCCAGATCATCGGCGAGTGTCATCCGGGCGAGCGGATGGGAAGGCTGCAGCTGGAGTGCCTTCATCAGCAGTTGCTGCGCCTGCTGAACCTGCCCGCTGCTTTTGGCCGTCAGGGCCAGTTCGCAAAGAATATCGGCGCTGGACGAGTCAAGCGCTGCGGCCGTGTTGAGATCGGAGGCTGCTTCCGTGAGTCGGCCTGCCAGTCGCAGAACGCGTCCGCGCTCCAGCCACGTCTGTGCATTCTTCGGCTGCCGGGCACAGGCCAGATTCAGGTCTTCGATGGCCTGTTCAAAGCGTCCCGAGCTACCGTACGCAGCACCGCGGAGCAGCAGGGCCGTGGCGTGCTGCGGTTCCGCGGCAAGGACAACACTCAGGTCCTCAATCGCCTGTTCCGGAGATGTTTTCAGAATGCAGCGGGAGCGCTGCAATCGGGCCTCGAGATGCCGCGGAAAGCTGTTGATGATGATGTCCAGATCCGCGACCGCAGCGGCAGGATCCTGCAGCTGCAGCAGTGCACAGGCGCGGTCGTAACGCGCGGCTGCGAAGTCGGATTTGTGCTCGAGCGCCGACGAGAGCGACTGCACAGCCAGTGAGGTTTCGCCTATGGCCCGCTGTGCTGTCCCCAGTGCAAACCATGCGTCAGCCCACACGGGACGGAGCTTCACGGCGGCTTCCAGCGATTCAATGGCGGCGGCATGCAGCCCAAGCGCGGTCTGACTCACGCCACGACCATAATGGGCCTCGGCCAGTCGTGTGTCGATCGCCAGAGCCTGCGAGAAGGCCTGTACAGCGGCTGCATGATCGCCGCTGCGGGCTTCCGCAGTTCCCGATCGGACAAGCTCTTCCGCCCGACGCTTCTGGTCGCTGCAGCCGGAAGCAGCAAGAGTTATCAGGGTGACGACAGCCACTGTCAGAACGCCACGGGTCGGCGTGAATGTGGTGAACATGGTCCAGGCCGTCTCCGGGAAAAATCTTGAGTTGGGGGCTGCCCTGTTCGGTCGTTCATCGGCAGCGAAAGGATCCGCTGCCTGAAGTTGTCCGCAGGCTGGCCGGTGTTTTGGAAAGAGCAGTCCTGAGGCTGTGTCAGAGTCTTCGGGACTGGTGTAAAACGGAGCAAGCCGCACAAACGGCAGGAGCGGCAGGGTTTCTTCAGGCGACAGAGTTTGCCGGCAACGTTCGTGGGAAGAGGTGCGGAGGATTCCGGGGGCAGAGCGGAATTCGGAGTGAGCGCATGAGTATTGGACGTCAATGCTGAAGAAATCACCCCGCGGTGGCCGAAGACGTCAGCAGGTTTTGCCGATTTTGCCTGCGCCGGTCAGCCACCGGGCAATTCGCTGGAGCGCGATGATGGGGATGTCAGACGATCAAATTGCTATTCTGGGCAGCTTTGCTGCACTGGCTTTCTGTGGAGTCCTGATGGCATTGAGCTATCATTTTGGAGCGTCGGGTCAGCAGAAGTCGGCAGGCCGTCCAGCCGTGTCGCAGAAGCCGGTCGCTCGGCAACAGCCCGCAGCTGATCGCAGAGCTGCCTGAAGAATTCCGCGTGGGCTCAGATTTTCGTTGTGCGTTGTGACACTGGAAGCAGGACCAGATCTCATGAAGCAATTTCAAAGAATGATGGCTGGACTTTTGCTTGCCGGTGCCGGATTTGTGGCAGGTCAGCTCACAGCGGACCACTCGACGCTGCTGAGTGCCAGCCAGGACGAGTCATCGAAATACGGTCTCGATGTGCTTCAGGCCTACCGCCTGCTGAATAAGGCGGGCCGGGAACTCAGCAGCCTGCTGACCGCCGGAGGGAACCTGACAACCGTCACGACAGCCTCCAATTACTTCGGAATTTCCGTAGGCGGTGTGAATGCTGAGCAGGATCTGGAGGAAGGTCGCGGCGTCGATCCTGAGACCTTCGCTGCCCTGTATGCCGACCTGGCAACTCCAAAGATCGCTGAGCATCTGGATTATGATGAGCAGGGCCGGCTGCGGTATAAGAAAACCGTAATTCGACTGTATTCCCGTGAACGTCTGCGGGCGCTGTTTAATGAGCGGGACGAGTTGACGGTGCGGTCAGAAACGGCAAACTGAATCAGCGGAAATTCGCTCGACACCGTTCTTACAGAGTGAGATAATCTGCCGAGGAACTTCTGACCGTTCGCTGTGGCTTTCTTTCACGGGAACCCGCATGACAGCCCTGTTGCACCAGCTAGGTGGCGGACGCCAGATTCCTGTCGACCGTGCTGTCGTGCTGGTCGGTCGCAGTGCCGAATGCGATGCGGTTCTGGACTGCAGCACCAAAATCTCACGGATTCACTGTGCTCTGGTCCAGGTTGACCAGGACTACTACCTGCGTGACCTTGGCAGCATGAACGGCGTGTGGGTCGGAGGACAAAAGGTCGTCCGGCAACAGCGACTTCAGAACGGCGTGGAAGTTTGTATAGGAGATGTGCGTTTTTTGTTTCTGGAAAACGTCGCGATCGCCCCCGCGGTGGCTGTCAGCGGTCCTGCTGCAACAGCCGCAACTCCCGGTGCGTCGGCTGCTCAAAGTGTTCAGCCTGGCAGGGCAAATGAGGAACGCACAATCGAAGACAGACTACCGGGTGACCTGCCGTCAACAGCTATGCCACGACTGCCGATGGAACAGGACGACCGCACACTGATGGCAACCGCTGGCGCGTTCGAGCATCAGCAGATTCGGGATGACATTGAAATCGAAGTCGATGTGGAAGTCATCGAAGATCCTTAGTCACCCATAGTCGCGTTTCGCTCCGCGACCATGACGGAGCGGGGTTGCACGCTTAGCCACGTTCCACCGGGATCGGCTGCCCGTCAGAAAGCGCCTGCTTCTGTTGTTGAAACGGGTCCCAGTACTGCCGCGTGGTGTCCACCTGCAGGTGCTGCAGCAATGTGGCCGTCAGATCGGCCGGAGTCACAGGGTTGTCGCGGACATGCGCGGCATGCTGGTCCGTGGAGCCAAACACCTGACCACCGCGAATTCCGCCTCCCGCAAGCAATACCGTAAACGCGTGCGGCCAGTGATCACGACCAGTGGACTCCGTCATCGCATTCTGAGTGAACTGGCCCACGCGTGGTGTCCGACCAAATTCACCCGCAGCCGCCACCAGAGTGCCTGGCAGCAACCCCCGCTGGTGAAGATCTTCAAGGAAGGCAGACAGTGACTGATCGAACACAGGCAGCATCCTGTCCCGCAGCGTCGGAAAAATATGGTTGTGCTGGTCCCAGTGCGGTGAAACTTTGTCATTGAACGAGTCGTCGTACCAGTTGACAGTGATCAGCGGAATACCGGCTTCAACCAGTCTGCGCGCCGCCAGCAGGCTTCTGGCGAAGACTGACTTGCCATACCGCTGCAGCGTCGCTGGGGATTCCTGAGTGAGATCCACGGCACGGCCGATACGCCCGGATTCCAGCATCGCAAACGCCGTCTGCTGGTGCTGCTGCAACCGCTGCACGGCAGCTGTCGCCGAAACGCCGGGAGAGACCGGGGCGTGTTCCAGCTTTCCAAGCAGCTGAGCGCGGCGGGCGAGCCTGGCAGAGGCGACGGCATCTTCGGTCTGAAGTTCCTGCGCATCGAATTCGCCGGTATCGAGGCCCGCGCTGAGCAGAAACGGATTGAATTGTTCACCCATGCGACCACCCGTCTGACCCGCAATCCGCAACTGCTGGCCACGAAACTGCGAATGCCACGGCAGCACAACAGCAGCAGGCAGACCGTTTCCCACAGGGCCGAAACGTGTCACCAGGGAACTGAGCGATGGCCAGTCTTCGCGGCGAGCTTCGTCGGTTATCGGCGGCAGCGGATAGGGGCGACCGGAATAGATTTCACTGCAGGCAGGACCATGCACCGGCATTCGGTGATGCATCGATCGGACAAGGCAAATGTGATGCATCGCGCCCGCCAGCAGTGGCAGGTGTTCGCAAACCTGAATGTCGGCAGCGGACGTGGAAATGGGACGGAATTCGCCACGGATCTCACGGGAAGCCTGAGGCTTCATGTCCCACATGTCCAGCTGACTGGGGCCACCGAAGAGAAAGATAAAGACACAGGACCGACCGCCGGACATCCGTCCACCCGACGCGGACTGCAGCGCCAGCAGGTGCGGGAGTGACAGTCCCTGCAGACTGAGCCCCCCAATGCGCAACAATTCGCGGCGACGCGAAGTGCGACCGAACATTTCGGGCAGTTGCAGCGAAAGCATCGTGGACCTTTCGATGACCGGGAAGGGATTTCTGAGTCTACCCTGTGCAGCCACCCGATGCCAGACCCTCACAGGAAAACCTGAACCCTGCCACGCCGCCGCACTCTGCTAAGCCGCTGGACGGCAGTCCAATAGCCCTGAAGTTCTCTCCAGCACCGCAAAAAGGTAAGAAAGGCGTGCGGGGGATGTCAATCCCCCGGTAACGGTACGTGCCTGCACGGCCAGTACCCGCAGCAGGAACGCACCAGAGACGTTACCGGCCGATTGACATCGACCGCTCGCCTTTCAGGAACGAAACGAGGCG
>JBEIEK010000312.1:0-6998 GCA_040382995.1 Planctomycetaceae bacterium | reverse complement strand
GGCATCGGATGGATCAGCAGCGTAAGATCCACCGGGTGCCGCGAATGTCCCACAAGCTTCAACGCTGGATCATTTTCATGCCTGCAGACCTGGCAACTTCTGGTGTCCGTCGTGAATTTCTGCGGTCGCTTTCTGCTTCGGCACTTGCAGCCCTGGCCGCATCGGCCCCGCGGCGTTTGGCGGCAGATCAGGAATCCCCTGTGCCGCGGGCGGATTCCTGTATTCTGTTGTGGATGGGCGGGGGGATGGCAGCGCCGGACACGTTCGACCCCAAGCATTATGAACCGTTTCGCGTGGGGCTTCCCGTCAGCGAAATGCTCAGCACCTTCCCTGCCATCGACACGGCCGTCAGTGGTGTGCAGATTTGTCGGGGCCTTGAAAGCATCGCTTCGGTGCTCGACCGCGGCACGCTGATTCGTTCGGCAGTTCAGCCGGACCTTGGCAGTATTCTGCATTCCCGCCACCAGTATCACTGGCACACGGGCTACGTGCCGCCACAGACCGTTGCCTGTCCTCATCTGGGCTCATGGATTGCTCGGCTTCGCGGACCGCTCAACCCTGTCATTCCGGCTTTCATCAACATCGGTCAGCGGCTGGAAGGTGTGGGCGAAAGCGAAGAGTTGAAGGCGTTTACGACGGCGGGCTTCTTCGGCAGCGAATACGGTCCGATGAATCTGCCCTTTCCTGAAGAGGCAGCCACTTCGGTGCGGCCACCTGGCGGAATGACAGCGGGCCGATTCGCCAGCCGCGACAGGCTCTTTCGTCGACTGATTGCCAATTCTCCACAGCGTCAGTACCTCAGCGATTATCAGCAGGAATCGCTGCTGCGTTCCATGGACAACGCTGCCCGGCTGCTCAGTTCCTCGCACCGGGACGCGTTTGATATCAGCCTTGAGCCCGAAGAAACGCGGCGGGACTACGACACGGGCCGTTTCGGACGTGGCTGCCTGCTCGCCCGGCGGCTGGTGGAGGCCGGCGCGCGGTTTGTGGAGGTGACCACGGAGTATGTGCCATTTCTGCACTGGGATACGCATGCGAACGGCCATGAAACACTGGCCCGCATGCATTCGGAAATTGACCGCCCCATTGCCCGGCTCATTCGCGACCTCGAAATCCGCGGACTGCTCGATCGCACCCTTGTGATTCTCGCCTCGGAATTCAGCCGCGACGCACTGATCGAAGGTGTACCGGGGTCCAGTGCCACCGACCAGGCCACTGAACGAGTGGATGCAGTGCAGGCTATGAAGCACTACGGTCTGCATCGTCACTTCACCGGCGGCACCAGCGTGCTGATGTTTGGTGGCGGAGTTCGCAGGGGGTTTGTCTACGGTCGGACAGCCGATCAAAGGCCACTGGTGGCCGTCGAAAATCCCGTCTCGATCGCCGATCTGCACGCCACCATCATGACGGCCATGGGAATCAGCCCGCAGACGGGCTTCGATGTTGAAGGGCGTCCGTTCTACGTGACTCAGGACGGCAAGGGACGGGCGGTGACGGAGCTGTTTGAACGCGTCTGAGGAATTCAACATGCGTCCTGCCGCCAATCGTCGACTGCTCGCTGCGGTACTGCTGCCGCTCGCGATGGCAGCATTGTTTCCCTTGATTTTGCGACGTCCTTCGGCTGCACCTGAGGTCGTCGTCTACTGCGCCCACGACTCCATCTTCGCCGACGCTGTGCTGAAAACCTTTCAGGAGCGCACGGGGATTCGCGTGACGGTCCGCTATGACGAAGAGGCCAGCAAAAGTCTGGGCCTGACCCAGCTGCTGCTGGCGGAAAAGGACGCGCCGCGCTGCGATGTTTTCTGGAATAACCAGACGCTCGGAACAATTCGCCTGCAACAGTCCGGACTGCTCAAACGCTGCCCGCCGGAATGGTTTGCAAGGATCCCGGAACGCTACCGGGACCCGGACGGATACTGGTGCGGATTCGCCGGTCGCTTCCGTGTCTGGATTGTGAACACCAGCCGCATGCAGGCGGATCCCAGAGCTGTCGAACAGGCCTTCGCGGCGGCGGACCTGAGCCGCTGCAGTCTGGCTGTGCCGCTGTTTGGCACCACACTCACCCACTACACCGAGCTGGCAGCGGAGCTGGGACTTGCAGAGCTGAAACGCTGGCATCAGTCACTGCGGGATCGGGGCATTCGGGAAGCTCGGGGGAACGGGGCCGTGCGGGACCTTGTGGCAGCGGGAGCCTGCGACTTTGGGTTGACGGACACGGACGACGTCTTTGCGGCCCTCGACGCAGGGAAGCCCGTCAGCATGCTCCCCTGCCGACTGCCCTCGGGGAAGACCATCTGCATCCCCAATTCCGCTGCCATCATTCGTGGTTGTCCGCATCCGGAAGCCGCAGAGCAGCTGCTGAAGTTTCTTGTGTCGGAGGAAGTGGAGCTGTTGCTGGCGGCTTCAGCTGCGCGGCAAATCCCGCTGGGCGAGGTCTCAGGGGAGCGGCTCCCGGCCGACGTGCGACCGCTTGTGGCCTGGGTGTCGGAAAGCGGTGGTCCGGCGACGGCGGCGGCATTTGATGGGCCGGTGCTGAGCTGGCTATCCCAGCTCTACACGGCCGGCGGCGAGTGACAGTCGATTCCTGTCCCGGATCCGCTCAGACGACTGCCAAAACGGCCGATTCCGTCCCACAGGACCCAGACCCAACCCGCAACATCGGGCGTAAAGGCTTGTTTTTACGGGGTTTAGAAAAATAGCCGGCAGTCTGGCACATCTTTTGCATTTCCGGACTCAGTCGAAATTTCTCTGCCAATCTGTCTCGGCCTCTACCTGGCAGGCTCCGGGTTTGCCGGTGGCAGATGAATGTGTTTAGCGTGTTTCTATCGCGTTGAACGTGTTGCACGTGTGATTGCGAAACAAAAAGAGGAGAAGCCGTGGCCAAGTTACTGACGTTCGATGAAGAGGCTCGAAAAAGCCTGCTTTCCGGCGTTTCCAAGCTGTCGAAGGCTGTTGCCAGCACGCTCGGCCCGCGTGGCCGCAATGCGGTTCTGGACAAGGGTTGGGGTGCACCCAAGGTGACCAAGGACGGTGTCACCGTCGCTGAGGACATCGATCTGGAGTGTCCTTACGAGAATTGTGCAGTGCAGCTGGTCAAGGAAGCCGCCTCAAAGACCAACGACGTGGCTGGTGACGGCACGACGACTGCCACTGTGCTGGCGGAAGCCATGTACCGGGCCGGGTTGCGTTACATCGCCGCCGGCGCTGATCCCATGGCACTCAGCCGCGGTGCTCAGAAGGGTGTCACGGCCGTTGTTGAAGCGCTGCAGAAGATGGCAAAGCCAGTGAAGGCCACGGATCGCGAATCGATCGCTCGCGTGGCTTCCATCGCCGGTAACAACAATCCGGAAATCGGAGACATTCTGGCTGACGCTCTGCTGAAAGTCGGCAAGGATGGCGTGATCACCGTTGAAGAGGGGCGCCACGTCAGCACTGAGGTGGACCTTGTCGAGGGTATGCAGTTCGATCGCGGGTACCTCTCACCTCACTTCATCACCGATGAAGAGCAGCAGGAAGTGGTGCTGGAGAATTGTCGGATCCTGATCTACGAAGAGAAGATCTCGTCTGCCAAGGCTCTGGTTCCGCTCCTTGAAGCCACCAGCAAGAACAACGTGCCGCTGCTGATCATCGCCGAAGACGTCGAAGGTGAGGCACTGGCGACGCTGGTTGTGAACAAAATGCGGGGAATCATCAAGGTGGCTGCGGTGAAGGCACCGGGCTACGGTGATCGCCGCAAGGCGATGCTGGAAGACATCGCGGTGCTCACAGCGGGTCGCGCGTTCTTCAAGGATCTGGGGATCAAGCTGGAAAACATTCAGCTGTCCGACCTCGGCCGTGCTCGCCGCGTGCGAATTGACGCCAATGAAACTGTGGTCGTCGAAGGTGCCGGCAAGAAGAATGACATCGCTGGCCGGGCGGAGCAGATTCGTCGTGAGATCGACGCAACCGACAGCGATTACGACCGCGAGAAACTCCAGGAGCGGCTGGCCAAGCTTGCCGGCGGAGTTGCTCAGATCAGCGTCGGTGCTGCCACGGAAACCGAGATGAAGGAACGCAAGGACCTCATCGACGACGCCCTCGCAGCCACTCGCGCGGCCATCGAAGAAGGCATCGTCCCCGGTGGTGGCGTGGCACTGCTCCGCTGTGCTTCCGCCCTTGACGAGCTGAAGCTGAAGGGTGACGAAGAGTACGGGGTGGAACTGGTTCGCGGCATTCTTGAAATGCCACTCCGCACCATCGCTCAGAACGCAGGTCTGGACGGTGCCGTGGTAGCCAATCGCGTCCGCAAGGAAAAGAAGGCCAGCTACGGCTACGATGCCCTGAACGACCGCTACGGCGATATGCTGCAGTTTGGTGTGATTGACCCCACCAAAGTGGTTCGCACGGCTCTGCAGAACGCAACCAGCGTCGCTTCACTGCTCATGACAACCGACTGCATCGTGGTGAACGAGCCCAAGAAGCCCGAGAAGGACGGCCATCACGACCACCACCACGACGGTGGCATGGGCGGTATGGAAGGCATGGGCGGAATGGGTGGCATGGGAGGCATGGGCGGCATGGGCGGCATGATGTAATGCTGCCGGAGCGGCTTGTTTCACCAAGGTTTCTTCGCACTCTGAGTCTCACTGTTTGAATCACCAATCTCGGGTCTTCCCGATTTACCATGGAGCAAAAAATGAAGATTAATCCTCTTGATGATCGTGTTGTGGTTCGCCCGATGGAAGCTGAAGAGCGGACAGCCGGGGGTATTGTGTTGCCGGATGCGGCCCGCGAGAAGCAGCAGCGTGGCACGGTGATCGCCGTGGGTCCCGGCCGGCTTCTGGACAGTGGCGAGCGCAGTCCGGTGAGTGTGAAGGTTGGCGATCAGGTGCTCTTCGGCAAGTACGGCGGGACCGAGATCGAAGTGGACGGCGAGGACGTGAAGATCCTCCGCGAGAGCGACATTCTCGCGAAGATTGTCTGATTTCCAATTCATCCGCATTTCCCGGCGAATCTGCGCTGTAAGGAGCTGTAGAAGTGGCAAAGCAACTGTTGTTTGATGATCGGGCTCGCATCAGGCTGCAGCGTGGCGTGGACACGCTGGCCAATGCTGTGGCCGTCACGATGGGGCCGACCGGTCGCAACGTGATTATCGATAAGAGTTTCGGCAACCCGGTGGTGACGAAGGACGGTGTGACGGTCTCCAAGGAAGTGGAGCTGGAAGACCCCTACGAGCACATGGGTGCGAAGCTGGTGAATGAGGTGGCCAGCAAGACCAGTGACACGGCTGGCGACGGCACGACCACCGCCACCGTGCTGGCTCGTGCGATCTACAACGAAGGTCTCCGCAGCATTACTCTCGGCGCGAACCCGACGGTTGTGCGCAAGGGGATCGAGAAGGCCGTCGAGGCAGCTTTGAAAAGCATCGAGCAGCTGGCGCGGCCGGTTGAATCGAAGCAGCAGATTGCCCAGGTCGGCGCAATCTCCGCCAACAACGACAAATCGATCGGCGACATGATTGCCAATGCGATGGAGCGTGTTGGTCGTGATGGCGTCATCACGGTTGAAGAGGGCAAAGGCAGCACCACAACGCTGGAGTTCTCTGAAGGCATGCAGTTCGACAAGGGCTACATCAGTCCTTACTTCGTCACGCAGGCCGAAGACATGAAGTGCGTGCTTGAGGACTGCCTGATTCTGCTCTTCGAAAAGAAGGTCAGCAGTCTCCGCGAATTTGTGCCACTGCTCGAAAAGGTGGCTCGGACCGGCAAGCCGCTCCTTGTTGTCGCCGAAGACGTTGACGGCGAGGCACTCACGGCGCTTGTCGTGAACAAGCTGCGTGGCATCCTGAAGATCTGTGCTGTGAAGGCACCGGGATTCGGCGATCGTCGCAAGGCGATGCTGGGCGACATGGCAGTGCTCACCGGCGGTACTTTGATCTCCGAAGATCTGGGGATCAAGCTGGAGAGTGTTGAAGTTGCTCATCTGGGTTCTGCGCGACGTGTCGAAGTGTCCAAGGATGACTGCACGATCATCGAAGGCGCTGGCAAAGCCGACGCCATCCAGACTCGTGTCCAGCAGATCCGCGATCACATCGAGAAAACGGACAGCGACTACGACCGCGAGAAGTTCCAGGAACGACTGGCAAAGCTCACTGGCGGTGTTGCCGTGATTTCTGTAGGGGCTTCAACCGAAGCTGAGATGAAGCAGACGAAGGCCCGCATGGAAGACGCTCTGCACGCCACTCGTGCCGCCGTTGAGGAAGGCATTCTTCCCGGTGGTGGCGTGGCGCTGCTGCGAGCAATCGACGCGGTAACCGCGCTCCAGCTCACGGGTGACGAAGCGATTGGCGTAACCATTGTGGCACGGGCATTGGAAGCCCCGGCTCGCACGATTGCCAACAACTGCGGCAAGGACGGTGCCGTGATTGCTGACGAAGTGCGGCAGCTCAGCGGGTCCATGGGCTACGATGCCTCTAAGGATGACTACGTGGACATGTTCAAGGCGGGCATTCTGGACCCTGCCAAGGTGGTCCGCAGTGCCCTTTCCAACGCCGCCTCGATCGCTGGCCTCATGCTCACCACTCAGGTTCTGGTCACCAAGACCGAGGACGCCGAAGGTGGCAGGAAGCCGGCTGCCGAGGGAGTTGTCCGCTGACAGGCGGAGTTGTGTGCAGTTCGGCTGACCGCAGTGGCTCCAGACCGGGCTGAGCAGAATTTTCAGCAGGCGGGGCACCAGATATGGTGTCCCGTTTGCGTTTCCGGCAGGGATTTGTTTGGATTGGTCTGTTGAGATGTCTGGAGAACGCGACTACTACGAAGTTCTCGGCGTTGATCGCTCGGCAACCCCTGAAGAACTCAAGAAAGCCTACCGCAAGCTGGCAGGAAAGTATCACCCGGACCGCAATCCGGGCGATGCCGAGGCGGTTGCGAAGTTCAAGGAAGCGGCGGACGCCTTTGAGGTGCTCAACGATCCCCAGAAACGGGCTCGGTACGATCAGTTCGGGCACGCCGGAGTCAAGG
>JBEIEK010000311.1:0-7007 GCA_040382995.1 Planctomycetaceae bacterium | reverse complement strand
GGAGTGGTGAAATGGGAAAAGGAGATGGCGGAAATTTTTTGGGGCGGGAGGAGTAAGCAGCGGTTGGGCGGAAGCCCCCAGCTGTGATTCGCACCGCAGGTGCGGCGGATCATTGGTTTGATTGCGCCTTTTCAATTCCCTTTGCCCGCGGACTACCGTCCGGCGACTGCCGGCGGTTGCAGTTTGTCCAGTTTCGGTGTTCACCGCTTTCAGGCGCAGCGACTGCAGTGGCAGGTGGTGGGGAGTTCTGCGAGGCGTTCGGGGTCGATCGCCTGTCCGCAGCTCACGCAGGTGCCCCAGGTGCCGTTTTCGATGCGGTTGAGTGTCAGGCGGATGTCCTGGATTTCCTGTTTTGTCAGTGATCCGACAGTGGCGAGAGTTTCGTCATCCTCCACGGTCAGGGCATTTTCCTGCCAGTCGGGGTCACCGGGGTCGCTGAGTGTGTCTTCGATTTCTGAGGCGCGCTGCAGGAGTTCGGTGAGTCTGGCGTTGAGGCTTTGGCGGAGCATGTGCAGGTCGGGCATGTGCAGATCCTTGCGTGAGCGTGCGGGTGTGGCTCAGTTGCCTCGGATTGCCGGAGGCTGTGGGCAGGATCAGCAAGAGTTGTGCCGGGGTTGTCGGTTCCGCCCCAGCCGCAGGACGGCAGTCCGCGGGCAAAGTTCTGTGAGTCGCCGCGAGGCCTGCTGGTCTCAAGCCGAGGCGCAAAGGAAAACATGAGAACACGGGCCAATCGGATGTGTTACGCTTCGTATGAATGCTGACATCACTCAGCCCGATCACGTGACGGCAAGACACCCCATGGCGTGCGGTCGATGTCAATCGGCCGGTAACGTCCCTCGTGCGATCCTGGTGCGACGCTGGACGGGCGGGCACGTACTGTTACCGGGGGATTGACATCCACTGCACGCCTCTCGCGCTTTTTTGCGGCGATGGAGAAAACTTCAACGCCATTGGACTTCCGCCCATCCGCTCAGCCGGTGACTGTTTTCGGTTCCGGGGCGAAGGCGGTCATACGGGCGACTTCGACAGTTTCCACGCACATGGTAATTTGATGTTTGGGCAAAACCGACGCGCGGAGGTAGTCGACGATGTGATCGCAGAGATCGGGAACAGCGATGATTTCGATGCGTGAGCACGGAGTGGGTGGGAGTTCCGGGGTTTTGAGACCGGAGCGTCCGGTGCCACGGCAGGGGATTTCGGTGTAGCCGGAGATCCCCATGCTCACCATGGTTGCAACCAATTCGGGGGCGAGCGTTTCGTCGACGACGACGGTGAGTCTGCGGACGGGCGTAAGTCCGCGGCGGCGGGCGGCGTGGGCGCTGGAGGAGGCAGGCCGAAGGTCATCGAGTCCGCGAAGCTCAAGTCTGAGACCTTCTTCCTCGAATTCGGACTGGAGTTCCTGGAGTTTTTCCATGACGCTGGCATCAACCATGGCGGCGCCGGAGAGATCGAGGATCAGGTTGCGTTTCTGTACGAGACCAACATCTTCGATCTGTCGTCGGAAGGGGATCCAGTTGCTGAAGACAGCTGATTCCCGAGCGATGATGAGGCTGGTGTGTTCATCAACGTCTTCCACTTCAAGGTAGGCTTTGAAGAAGGACCGGAGCGGCACTCCGTTGGTCAGGTGGATGATCATTTTGAGTGCCACACCGGCGGCGACGCCGATGAGGAGATCTGTGGCGAGGACGACGACGAGGGTCACCACAAAGATGGCCAGCTGTTCGCGGCCGATGCGGTAGACATTGAAGAATTCATTGGGATGTGCGAGCCGAGTGCCGGTGTAGACGAGCATGGCGGCGAGTGCGGCGAGCGGGATGCGGTGCAGGATTGTGGGTATGAGGCCGACACAGAGCAGCAGGAAAATACCGTGCCACAGATTTGCGAAGCGGGTGCGGGCGCCGTTGTCAATGTTGGCACGACTGCGGACGATTTCGGAGATCATGGGGAGACCACCGAGCATGGCTGCGGCGAGATTGGCAGCGCCGACGCCGAGCAGGTCGCGGTTCATGTTGGTGCGGCGTTTGAAGGGATCAAGGAGGTCAACGGCCCTGGCACTCAGCAGCGATTCGAGGCTGCCGATGATGAAGAACATAAAGATCCACTTCCACGCTTTGACCTGGCTGAGTACGGAAAAGTCAGGCTGCGTGATTTCGTCGAACATGCCGAAGATGCGATTAGGCATCTTGACAAGGTATTGTTCTCCGAGACGGTAGGTTTCGTGGAAGATCTTGTATTCACTGGCCTGAGTGAGATTAAGAACCATTCCCAGCGGGACGGCCACGATCAGAACGACCAGGTGTGCGGGAATAAAGCTGAGAACTTTGAAGCGGCCTCGAGCGAGCGGCCAGGTGAACATGATGGCGAGGCTGAGAAGTCCGATGAAGGCGATGGCCGGGTTGGCATGCCGCAGAAAATCGGGGATCTGCTGCAGGAGCGAGATTGGGCCACCTTTGGCATCCATGATGCCAAGCGCAACAGGGACCTGTTTGGAAATAATGATCACACCGATGGCTGCGAGCATGCCATGGACGACGGTGCCAGGAAAGAATTCGCCCAGGATGCCCGCGCGGAGGAATCCGGACAGAATCTGCAGGGCTGCAGCCACAGCACCCACGGCAAGGGCTGCCTGATAGGCCTTCTGGTCGGCCGGAAGCCAGCCGCCGGAGTTACCATTGCCCCCGAAATCCTCAATGCAGCCGATGACAATCACAATCAGACCGGCAGCCGGTCCCTTGATGGTCATTTCGGAATTGCTGAAGAGCATCGTGATCAGCGCACCACAAATGGCGGTGAAGATCCCCGCGAGGGGCGGGAAGCCGGACGCAAGAGAAATCCCGACGCAGAGCGGTAGTGCGATGAGGAAAACCAGAAATCCGGACGTGAGATCCTGACGAAGATAACTGAAGAAGCCGGCTGGGTTACCGCGGGGGACCTGGGAACTGTTGTTCATGAGAGTTTCCAACGGGGGCAGAGTTTTCTGCGATTTGATGGATCTTCAGGCTTATTGGGCAGCGTTGTCGACGGATCTGAATGTGGCGGGAAAGGTAACCGGAGTGGCGAGTGGCTGCCACGCAGCGTAAGCGGTGCCGGGCTGAGAGGGTGTCGCAGGCGCGTTTTTGGGAGTGTTGAGAGGTCCGACTGCGGGGGATTCGGGCTGAGTTGGTTCGGCGTCGATATCAAACAGGCCACGGTCTTTGAGCCTCAGCAATTCCACGGCCGCGTGGTGCCTCGAAGCAACTCCGGGTTGTGGCCAAAGTCCGCCACCGATGATCAACAGGCTCAGAACGACGACGGAAAATCGTTCAGCGGGGCGGGAACGCAGCGAGACAGAGGTTTGGAAGCGACAACCGGTAAAAATCCGAAACCAGGCTCGAAGAATTGAGATGCCGTTGAGAGCGGAGGAGATGACAAGAATCAGGCCGACGAGCGGATAGAATTCGACGCAGCCTTCCACGAGGAGTTCCATGCCGACAAAGCCGATCGTTCCAGGGAAACCGATGGATGACAGGCCGGTGATGAGCGAGAGTCCGGCGAGTGTCGGGGTGTGCTCGGCAAGTCCATAGTAACGGTTAAGCTGGATGCGACCGATGCGGGCTTCGACAGCACGGATGGTGAGTCCGTAACCGGTGAGTGAGAGTCCGACGGAGAGCCAGACGCAGAGGGCGCCTGTGAGTCCGATGACATTGACCAGTTCGAGTCCGGAGAGGACGAGAGAGGAGTGACTGAGAAAGAGAAAGCAGAAGAAGCGTCGGGCATCGGTCTGAACGGCTGCCATGCCAGCGGCGTAGAGGGAGGTGATCAGTGAGAGAACAGCGATGCTGTGCATCGCCCAGCCGGGCACAACCGGGAACACCAGATGCATCACGGCATAGGCACCTGTCATCGGTGTCAGAAAGAGCAGTGCGGTGCCAAAGGAAGCTTTCTCGAAGAGATCTGTCATCCAGCAGTGAACGGGAGCGACACCAGCGCGAAGCAGCGCGGCTGCAGTGAGCAGTGCTGCAGAAAGTCCGGAAGCGGAGGCAGTGCCATCGGAACGGTCCACAAGCGCCCAGCCGGCGAGGAGCAGCACAATAAACAGCCCCATGTGAATGGCGAACACGCGGGTGGACTGTCCCCGCTGCCGAAGCTCAAACAGCGCAGGCAGGATCGACAGAGACAGGAGGATGATCAGCAGCCATGGATCGTGACAGCTGAGTGTGGCATTGGTGAGTGAAAGCGAAAGCAGGGTCAGGCTGAGTGGGAAGCGTTCCAGTTTTGTGCGGAGCGTGGCAAGGAGGACCAGCAGGAACAGCAGCGAAGTGAGAGCGGGCAGTGGAGCGCTGAGTTCATCAATCACGAGGATATCGCTGCGGCCGGTGAGCCATTGCAGAAGATCCCAGTGATCGTGTGCCTCGAACGCCTGCACCGTACCGAAGTCGATCCATTCTCCAATCGTGCAGACCGAGGTCAGGCCGGCAAACAGGAGGGCGATGCGATGTCCGCGGAGGCGATTCCGTGTGAAGCCGCAGATGACGGCACCGAGCAGTGGCAGCAGGATGCCGATTTCCAGCCATGGGAGATGAAGTTCGCTGATCATGCATGACTTTCAGGAGCTGGGGGGCAGCAGGCGGGATGGTTGAAGGAACCGCCTATCCGGACATCGTCTGGTCGGTCCACGGCTGAATTGCTGTTTCTTCGCCCGCCGTCCGGCTGTTTCCAGAGAGCCATGCGGTCCAGCGACGCTCCATGCGATCGGACCAGAGTAAGGCGGCTGCGACGGGCCTGACAATGTATTCATCGAGCAGTGGGTCGAGGTTGCCGCGGTCGAAGGCAAAGCGGTAGAGTCGCGTTTCGCGGGCGGGTGCGGAAACCCCAAGCTTTGCAGCTGCAGCCTCGGGGTCACCAAGAGCATTGATGAGTGAGTTGTAGTCCTTGAGCAGCGACGGGGCCCGAACCAGCTGCAGGGTACGAAAGCAGGCATGGCCGATGATGTGAATCAGAGGAATGTATCGCAGTCCAAACCCGATTTCCGTCACGATCAGGCTCACCTGAATCAGCGAGGCGAACGCAAGGCTGCTCTTGATGTCGGACTGCACGCGGGCGGCCATCGTGGCAAACACACAGGTCGACAGCCCCAGAAGTACAACAAGCACCTGCAGCAACAGTGACTCCTCAAGCAGTGGTCCCATCCGCAGCAGCAAGAAAGCACCCAGATGCACCGACAGAGCTCCGTAGAACACAGCACTGGACGGCGTGGGCCCTTCCATGGCTCGGGGAAGCCAGCCGGAGAATGGGATCAGAGCCGATTTACCGGCTGCGGCGAACAGCAGCAGCAGCCCGACAAGCAGTGCGGAATCGGGCGAGATGATGGCATCGCCCTCGGGCCAGCTGCCCTGCCCTGCCAGCCCCGCGAAGTCACCGGAACCGGAAAGGTGATGCAGAGTCAGTGCAGCCAGCAGGAATGCGGCATCGGCGATCCGATAGATGGACCAGACTCGCAGACCATTCTGAACCGGCCCGCGGCGATCCTGGAAGAAGGCAACAAGCAGTGCGGACGAGAGGCCGACAAGCTCCCAGCCAAAAAACAACGTCTCAATGGTTCCGGCAGCAGACGAAAGAATCATGCCGGTCAGAAAGAATGAAAAGAACAGGAAGAAGCGGGGAAAGCCTTCGTCACGATGCAGGTAGCGGCTGGCGAATGCACTGATAACACCGCACAGCACAAACGTCATCATCACGAAGGGCACACTGAGCCGATCGAAGACAAATTTGAGAGTGAAGTGAAAGTGAGCTTCAGCGGGTCTGCCGGGTGTGTGGTGATGTTCCGGGACGGTGTCCGGTTCGCCAGCATGCCGTGCCGCGGTCTCAGGAAGTCTGACCCAGTCACCGGCCGAAACGGCCACATGGCGACTGTCAGAAATGAGCATGACGGCAAGGATCGCGAGCGACGCCAGCAGGCCGGAGACGACGGCAGTGGATGTGAGCCTTGAGATGATGCGTTCCCGCAGCGGAATTCGCAGCAGCATGCAAAGGCCAAGTGTCAGAGTCAGCAGCAGTGGGCTGACAACGACGCAGATTCCGAGAATGCTTAACATGAGGGGCTGACTCCCTGTGCGCAGAATGCATCAGTCACGGGGTGAATTGCAGCGAAGGGCAGATGTTCGCGGTGCCCGTGATACCATGCGAAGGACCCCTGAGCCTCGGGGAGCGTATCGGTTTCGGGCTGCCACGGCTGGAAGCTGCCGTTGACGAAACGCTGGATGGTGCTGGAGTGTGGATCGAGCACTGCGAGCTGTGCCCAGCCGTTGCGGCAGATGGCAGCAATGTTTGCATTGCGGTCCATGATCTGCAGCAGGGCCTCAGGTGTGGATTCGATCAGAAACAGCAATCGCACAGGCTCGTGGATGTCAACCCCCTGCCATGGAAGACCGGGCCTGAGGTCACTGGCGGCACCGTCCATCACCCCCAGCAGCGACGTGACATTATGGGGCAGTTTCGTGCCGCTGCCCCAGCCATGGTTGTCAATTGCGGAAAGCGTATAGAGCAGATTAATGCCTTCGCAGACGGGGATGACAGCGGCCAGAATGCGCGCGAGGATGGGGGAGTCGGGTGAATCGAGTGTGGCGTCGTAGGACATCAGAAAGGAGCGGCGGTCGAGGAACAGTCCGCGAATGCGACTGCGACGGCCGACGAAGCACATGGCATTCGTGCAGTTGCCGTACTCGGGGCGAGTTTGGGCAAGATCTTCAGCGCGTTCCTGGACGTGTCGCAGAGCCTCTGCGGGGGGCAAATCCAGACTGGCGGACTCGAATCGGCGACAGCGTTCATGGGCATTGCGTTCGAGTACGGGGCTGAGCAGGGAACGGAGGGCGCGGAGGTGCCCGACATGGGAGGACGGGAGCAGTTCGAGGTCGAAGAATGTGATTTCTTCGGTGGCGGTATTGTGCAGTCCGCCGATGCACCAGGTTTCCTCAGGAATGCAGATGCCACGCATTTCAAGTTGTCTGCGGACCCGGCGGTCATTGAGC
>JBEIEK010000310.1:0-7035 GCA_040382995.1 Planctomycetaceae bacterium | reverse complement strand
GGCAAAAGCAATGGCCGATAAGCTGTAAAGCGGTGTCGAAAGACGTTCTCTGGTTGAACAAACCCTGAGTCAGAAAACAAAACGCGGAATCCAGTCTGGATTCCGCGTTTTTTGTTGAGTGCCCAGAGGACCGGGGCTGAATCAGCCGAGCAGGTCTTTGACGCAGTCGCGTTCTTCGCGAAGTTCTGCGATGGTGGTGTTGATCTTCTGCTGAGCAAATTCGTTGTGCGACTGTCCCTGCACGATACTCACTTTGCTGCCGTCGCTGACAAGCGGATAGCCGACAATCAGTCCGGGTTCGATGCCATAGCTGCCATCGCTGCAGACGGCTGCACTGAAGCAATTTCCGGGAGCGGTGGGGCGGATGATGCCTTTGACGGTATCCAGCAGGGCGTTAGCTGCGGATGCGGCGCTGGAGGCACCACGGGCGGCGATGACGGCGGCACCGCGTTTTTGAACGGTGCTGATGAAGTCACCCTGCAGCCAGGCATGATCGGTGATGACTTCCGTTGCCGGACGACCGTTGATGCGGGCATGGTAGAAGTCGGGGTACTGGGTAGCGGAGTGATTGCCCCAGATGCCCACGCTGGAAACGGCTGCGACAGGCACATTGGCCTTTTGCGCCAGCTGTGAGCAGGCGCGGTTCTGGTCGAGCATGGTCATGGCAAAGAAGCGATCGGATGGAACACCCGGGGCGTTCTTCATCGCAATCAGGCAGTTGGTGTTGCAGGGGTTACCGACGACCACGACTCGAACATCCGGGTTTGCTGCGGCAGCGATCGCCCGGCCGGTGTTTGTGAAGATGGGCCCGTTGATGCGAATGAGATCGCCACGTTCCATGCCGGCTTTCCGCGGAATGCTGCCAACGCAGAGCACCCAGTTGCAGTCTCGGAAACCGTCTTCGAGGTGGTCGCTGTCGGCCTTGACGACACCGGCCAGAGTGGGGAAGGCACAGTCGTCAAGTTCCATGTGCACACCGTCAAGGGCCTTGAGCACCGGAGGGACTTCGACCAGATGCAGGATCACCGGCTGATTCGGCCCGAACACCTCGCCCGAGGCGATCCGAAAAAGCGTGGCATAACCGATTTGACCGGCAGCCCCGGTCACGGCAACACGAATGGGCGACACCATAATGCGGATTCACCTTTCTGAAGACAGTTCTGCTGCGGCGAGAGTCCCGCCGCTGTCAGCGGCAGTCTAAATTCAGACTGCAGGGAAATCCAAAACAGGTGCTGCCTTCAACGGGAAATGCTGGGGTTGGGAATCATTGGGGCGCGGACCGCATTTTGTTTTGTCGCCGCTGCCGCAGTGCCAGCCCACAGGTGCCAAGCGCCAGCAGCACAGTCGTGCAGGGCTCGGGCACTGGAACACTGATTGGATTGCCCAGCGTATCATACGCCCACTCGGAAATTGTCAGGCCCGGAACGACGGGATCGTTGGGGTTGTCTCCGGGCGTAATTGTCAGCTTTGCCCAGCCGTAAAGCGTCGTTCCGGACCGCTGGAAGCTGAAACCGATGTAGCCGGGAGTATTTTCAGTGAAGCCATCCAAACCTTCAAGGGGATCAAAGCCGGTCGTCAGCGGTTCAATCACCTGAGTCCACGCAAGGTCGTCTGGAGGCGATTCGTCGATCTGAAAGCGGGCAGGCAGGTTGACCAGTTTACCGCCGCGAGTCAACAGGCTTCCCGGTTGTGGCGGGGCGGTTCCATTGTCGCTGGAGTTGACAAGCCGACTGCCGAGGCCGAATGGGTCGTAGCTGAATACGAATTCGATGGATGTGTTACCGTCCTCTTCTTCGTCGACGTTCCAGTTGAGCAGTCCTGTGTCACCGGGGGCAATGCTGATACCGGAGGTAACGTGCAACACGTCGGCGGCAGCGAATGGAGCGGTGAGCGACAGGAGTGCCGGCAGGACGCAAAGCCGAAAAGCGTCGTGGATTTTCTTTTTCATGGCAAAGAACATCAGGAGTGGATTCGAACAAAAGTGTTGGACGTGTGGGCAATCGCGATGAGCGGCGGCTGAACACGTGCGGGCGGGATCCCAAAACTTCAGCGATGACGGCAGATGGTAAAATCCTGCTGTTTGCGCTTGATGTTAACTTCATGCTGCTACTCGGTTCAGCACAAATTGCGCCGCCTTCCCCATTTTTTCGTCAGTGCGTCAAAACTCGGGGTTTTGACATTCGTCGCCCGGCGCGCAGCGTTGCCGTTCAGCACCGTATGCTGCTGAAAATCGACAAAGGAGGCACAATCGAAACATCCCCCGCAGATGTGACGTCAGAGGACTGATCAGACGTGTTCAGTCGGTTGTCTATGCTGCAAGGGAGTCTGAACAGGCGGCTGAGGGCCCGCAGGTCCCTGTTTTTTTTCCCCTTTGCCGCCGCAGTATTTCCTGCCGCCCGGAATTCTCGTACACTGCCATCAGGCAACGGCGACGCCGGGCGAATATCACGAAAGTAAGGACCAGCAATGACGGATTTCGAGGAACGCCTGCAAAAGGCAATTCAGCGCGGCCAGCAGGTGCGAACGGCCAGCGGTGCAGCAGCGGAAGCAGACGCAGCCTCTGAAGAACAACTCCGCAGTCGCCACGCTCAACTCCGCAACGAACTCGCTGAACACATCGAATCCTGCCTGCGAAAACTCTGCGATCATTTCCCCGGCTTCGACTTCCAGACTGTGATCAACGAAAAAGGCTGGGGGGCCCGGATCAGCCGCGACGACATCCGCCTGAGTCGCGGCACAGCCCGCAGCGAATACAGCCGCCTCGAAATCCTCATCCGCCCCTTCTCCGAAGCCCACATCCTCGAAGTCGCCACCAAAGGCACCATCCGCAACCGCGAATCGCTCAATCGCGGCAACTTTCGCTTCCTCCGCGAAGCCACCGCAGAAGGTCTGCGGCAAATGATCGACGGCATCACGCTCGAATTTGCCGAACAATACTCCGCGCACGCCTAACCCCGGGGACTCATATGCTATCCCGCCAAACTACCCGTCGCACTGTCCTCCGCGGAGCCGGCGTCTCCATAGCGCTCCCCTGGCTTGAATCCGTCCGCATCTTTGGACAGGACTCCGCCAGCACCGCCAATACACAGGCTCCGCTGCGCTTCGCAGTGCTCTTCTCCGGCAACGGTTTCCACAAGGATCACTGGTGGGCTCGCGGTGCCGGCACCAGCCTCGAACTTGGCCGCGTCCTTGAACCCCTCCTGCCCCACCGCGAAAAACTCCTCTTCATCCAGGGCCTCTACAACGCAGAAGCCCTCAAGGGAAACATTCACAGCTCCCAAACCGGCAACCTGCTCAGCGGCGCTCCGCTCGAAGCCGGCGGCGGCATCCGCAGCGGTACCAGCATCGACCAGCTGATCGCACAGCACCACGCCGGACAGGTGAAGGTCCCCAGCCTTGTGCTCGGCTGCGAAAAAGCCAACCCGTCGGTCCACAAAAACTACTCCATGCTCTACAGCAGTCACATCTCCTGGAGCTCCCCAACCACACCAACTCCGCTGGAAGTCTTCCCGGCGCTGGCCTTCGATCGGCTCTTCCGCGATGAAGCCTCCCGCGCCGACCGCAGTGTGCTCGACGCCGTACTCGAAGATGCCGGCTCCCTCCGCCGCTCCATCAGCCGCCGCGACCAGCAAAAGCTCGACGAATACCTCAATTCCGTCCGCGAAGTCGAACAGCGCATCGCCCGCGCCGGACAACGCGGTGAACTCCAGGGCTGGAAACCCACGCTCGAAAAACCCGATCGCCCAAGACCCTCAGACGGTATCCCCCAGGACATCGCCGAACACATGCGGCTCATGTGCGAAATCCTCGTCCTCGCCTTCCAGACCGACACCACCCGCGTCTGCACCCTCAAACTCAACAACGATCACTCCTCGCTGCGCTTCCCCAACCTCGGCGTCGACTACATGATCCACCACCTGCTCTCTCACCAGGAATCCGAGGACTGGCTCAAAGTCAACCGCTTCTTCCTCGAACAACTCGCCTGGATCGCCGATCGGCTCGATGCCGTCCAGGAAGGCGAACGCACAGCCCTCGACAACTCCATCATCATGTACTGCAGCAGCATGCTCACCGGCAGCCATGACGCCACCAAACTCCCCGTCGTCCTCCTGGGACGCGGCGCCGGACAACTCGAAACCGGCCGCACACTCGATTACCTCGATAAACCCAACCGCCGCATGTGCAGCCTCTACCTCTCACTCCTCGATAAATACGGCATCCACCTCGACCAATTCGGCGACTCCAGCGAACGGCTCACAGAAATCTGAAGCACTCCATGCCGACCGCCCCGCTGAAACTCATCATCCTCACCGGCAGCGACACTCGCCATGTCCGCAGCGGCTGGGCCATGCTCCAGCCCTGGCTTGCTTCGCAGCCCAATGTCCGCCTCGTCGGTGAATTCAGTCCCACACAACCAATCCCCCCGGATCTCGAAGCGGATATGGTGGTCGTCCTCGGTGGGGACGGCAGCATCCTTCGCGGCTGCCGCCAGCTCGGCGCACGACAACTCCCAATCCTCGGCATCAATCTCGGACGACTCGGCTTCCTCGCAGATCTCAGCCCCCAGGAATTCCAGGCCGGACTGCACCTGCTCTGCTCCGGCCAGTACTCCATCGTCGAACACCTCATGTACCAGTGCTCGCACCACAGCAGCGATGGAACCGTGCACCGTGACCTGGGACTCAACGAAGTCACCATCACCTCCGGTGGCTCCTTCAAAATGCTCGATATCGAACTGCGTATTGACGACGAAGAAGTCACCACCTTCAGCTGTGATGGACTGATCATCAGCACCCCTGTAGGCTCGACGGCCCACAACCTGTCCGCCGGCGGGCCGATCCTCCGTCAGGAACTGCAGGTATTTGTAATCACCCCCATCTGCCCGCACACCCTGACTGTCCGGCCCATCGTCGATTCCGCCAGCCGCAGCTATCGCCTGTGCGTCAAGGAATCTCCGCCCGGCGTGATGCTGGTCATCGACGGGCAAATCCGCCGACCGCTGCTCGCGGACGATTTTGTGCTTGTCCAGCGTGCCAGCCCTACGCTCAAACTTGTCCGACTCCCCGGCCACAGCTACTACGGCACACTCCATCGCAAACTCGGCTGGCAGGGACAACTCGATTACCGCGAACGCCACGGCAGCCGCCATAAAAGCGAACACAGCGAGTAAAGGCAGGGCAGGAGCCTCGCCCACCCGGATTTAACGGCCTTCCTCCGAACCTCACGTTGCCACCCTCGGGAAGTACGCAACCTCAACAGTTCCCTGCCCCCCGCATCGACCGGTCGCGTGCTAGGATGTGGCCACGGTCTCCTGCAGAAACCCGTGCCCGAAACCCGGAGGTTCCCGGATGTCTTCCAGCCTGCTGAAATATCACCCAGAAGCCGCCACCGCACTGCTTCCCGCCGGCCGCATCAGTGCCCTCCGCGAGGCTCTCTGCAGTGCCCGCGATGAAACGCTCAACGACGTGGAACTCTGGCAAAGTGGTTCCGCCATTCCCGCGGCAAAGCAACCGCTTGACGCCGCGTTTATTCAGTGGCCCGAGGAACTCCTTGCGGATCTTCGTGCCGCTGGCCCAGGCAGTCTCATCGCCCGCATCGAAAACTCCGCCCACCGCCTGCAGTCCCTCGCTGACTCCCTCGTGGTGCTCGGTATTGGTGGCTCCTACATGGGCATGCGGGCCCTCCACGAAGCGCTCGGCAGCCCCTTTCACAATGAATACACCCGCGAAGCCCGCGGTGGCGTTCCCCGGCTGTACTTCGATGGCTGGAATGTCGATTCCGACCAGCAGCGCAGACTCCTCGAACTGCTCGATGCCCGCGCTGCCGCCCACCCCGATACACCCTCCGGCCGCACCGCATTAATCGTAATCAGCAAGTCCGGCGGCACCCTCGAAACCGCGGCTGCTTTTCGCACCTTCAGAGAACTCGTGGAACGCCGCTTCGGGGCCCAAGCCTCCGAACTCATCGTCCCCGTCACCGGTGAGACCGGTCGCCTCCGTCAACTCTCCCAGGCGGCCGGCTACACCGATGCGTTCTCCATCCCCGAAGGCATCGGCGGACGGTTCTCCGTATTGACAGCCGTCGGCCTGCTCCCCGCCGCCGCCGCCGGGCTCAAGATCCGCGCTCTCCTGCAGGGCGCAGCCGACATCACCGACCATTTCCGTTCCGCACCCTTTGAATCCAATCTGATTCTGCAGTTCGTCGCCGTCTGCCACGCCTGCGAACGAGACCTCGGCTGCAACCTCAGAATCCTCTCCACCTGGGGCAGCTGCCTCGAAGCCCTCGGCTTCTGGTACGACCAGCTCCTCAGCGAAAGCCTCGGCAAACACGAACGCGGAGCAACTCCGATTACCGTCGTCAACACCCGCGATCTGCACAGCCGCGGTCAGCAGCATCAGGAAGGTCGTCGCGATAAACTCATTACCAACCTGCTTCCCGGCGAACCTCGCTTCGCACCGCTCTCACTGCCCGCTCACCGCTTTGATCAGGACCGCCTGAATCAGCTGGCGGGAACCACCCTGCCCCGAATCCTGCAGGCCGCAGTGGCGGGGGTCAACGAAGCCTACGCAACCGAACGCCGACCAACCGCCGATCTCGTTCTGCCCACGCTCTCCGAACACGCCATGGGACAACTCCTCCAGCTGCTGATGCTGGCCACCGTCGTCGAAGGTCGCCTGGTCGGCACCAACCCCTATGGACAACCCGGCGTCGAAGCTTATAAAAAGAATGTGCAGAAAAATCTGGGATTCACCTGAAAGCGGCGCGCCATGATAACAAGTCTCACGTACTACGGACACAGTGCCTTCCTGCTCCAGACCGCCGGCCACTCCGTACTCATCGACCCCTTCCTCACCGGCAATCCGCAAGCTCCCATCTCTGCCGCTGATGTGCAGGCCGATTACATCGTGATCACCCATGGTCACGGAGATCATGTCGGGGATGCCGTGGAAATCGCCAAACGCACCCACGCCATGGTGATCTCCAACCATGAAATCTCAAACTGGCTCAAGGCACAGGGCGTCAAACGCACCCACG
>JBEIEK010000309.1:0-7082 GCA_040382995.1 Planctomycetaceae bacterium | reverse complement strand
GGCACCGCAGGTGCGCACGGTGTTAATGTCCGTTTTGGTTTGGTTTTCAGCGCGGTTCGCCCGCGGACTGTCGTCCTGCGTCCAGCGGTCGGGCGGCAGCCCCCGGCTGTGTATGGCACCGCAGGTGCGCGCGGTTTTGATGTCCGTTTTCGGTCTCGTTTTCAGCGCCGTTCGCCCGCGGACTGCCGTCCTGCGGCTAATGGGCGATCAATCCGCGTGTCCATGGCACATCGACAAACACATCTTCCGGCCCGTCGTGCTGGAGGATATATCGACGAATGCCCAGGAAGGCGACCTCGTCGTCAACCGTTTCCACGTCGCCGCCGCGAGTCCACACAGGGCGGTCGGTGAACTGCGGAAACGCGATTCTTAACATCCGCGTAGCGCGAGCCTTCAATGAATCCCGGACGATTTGAGCATCACAGTTGGCTGCGAGCAGAATGTGAATGTGGTTGGAACGCACCGTAAGCAGATACACATTCCAGCAACGGAATTGAGCATGCTCAATCAGCGCGTTTGCGATGACAGTGCGGTGCTGGGGGTTGAATTGGCAGGGGCTGTGGCTGAGCCGGGCGTGGTGCCAGTTTGCGAGAGCAACGCGGGCTGTTTGATTTCCCTGTTTGCGATGTTTCCAGCCGCGTGAATCACCCGGAAGCCATGTTCCCCATGCTGTCCATGTGAGGAACCACACGGGAATGTTCATGGAGTGGATGGCGACCATGGGTGTGGGAGGTATTAGTTAGAGGGTGGGGATAGATAACGTGTGTTAATATTTACTGCGTTAAAATAGGCTGATGCAAGAAATATCCGCGATGAATGCCGTGGAATTGTGGAAATCATTCCGGTTTGCGGCTGCGTTTGCAGTGCCCTTTGCCCGCAGGCTGCCGCCAGGCGGCTGAGCGGATGGGCGGAAGCCCCCGGCTGTGTTTCGCACCGCAGGTGCGCGTGCTGCCGAGGATGGTTTGCGTTTGCAGTGCCCTTCGCCCGCGGACTGCCGTCCGGCGGCTGATCGGACGTGGGCGACGGTTGTGTTTCCGGGAAATCCTGTGTAGGCTCTTTCCGTCCCCTGCCTGATACCCCAACCCGCCTGATCGCAGCAGTCTGCTCAGGAGCCATTGCCGTGAAAGCCAGCACCACCGCCGCTATTCCTCGAGTTGCCGTGTCGTATGCGTGGAAGGAGGAACGGGTAGGGCCGAATCGGGAGGCGGTGGAGAGATTTTGTGCGACCCTGCGGGATTCGGGGGTGGAGGTTGTGCGCGATAAGGATGATGCCAAATATGGCGATGATCTCATGAAGTTCATGCGAGACATTGGCCAGGCAGACGCGCTCTGCGTCTTCATGAGCAAGGCCTACCTTGAGTCATTCTGCTGCATGTATGAGTTCCTTGTGGCGTGGAACAGGTCGCTTGATAATGCCGATGAGTTTCGGAGCCGAGTGCATATCTGGTTGATGGAAGATGCACGTGTTTATACGGAGCCGGCAAACCGCAAACCATTGCTGAACAAATGGAAGCAGCGTGCGAAGAGAAACAAAGCCTACGCTGACGAACTGATGCTGCGTGGCGTGCTCAGTCCAGGGACGACCCTCACCATCAATCGGATGCAGCAGATTCATCAGGAGATTGATGGGATGATCAATTACGCCACAACCCATCTCTCGGCCGATTCCTGGGATGTCTTTGCGGAATCGTTTTGTCGTCGTGCTGGAGTGGTTCAAAAGGCGAGCACTGAGGAAGTCTTCAGTAATATTGTGAAGGGCATCAATCAGCACCTTTCATGCAATCCATTTGTGGCGTCGCTCCTTCATGATGTGGTTCCCGAAACATTTTCCGCAAACGGCCTGACTCCGACAGCTGCCACGGAACTGCGTGGTCACGACGATGGTCCTGGCGGAGTATTGGAGCCGATCTACAGGCGGCTCCGCGAAAGTCCATTTCCGAGTCTTGAAGATCGCAGAGCCATGCGCGAGATTTGCGCGGGTGTGGTGCTGCTGGCAGTGGATCCAGCGTGGGTGATGCAGGAGCGGTCGAGGGCCGATGTTGCCCATGTCGGAATCCCCGGCGCAGAATTGGTGACGCTGCCGCCCACACCGAACAATACGGCTCGTCAGGCAAGCCTGCTGCATCTCGCGACCGCAGCGCTTGTTGACAGCGCGAGCCGTCTGAAGGATGTGTTTACCGGGCACCAGACGGATGGACGTCGCCTTGATCTGCCCCCCAAAATGCCTGGCATCGGTCAGCAGGAAATACCAGAGATCAGGAAGCTGATTATCACCAAAATCCTGGGGCCGCAGCATGCCTCGAATCCGTCGGATCGGGAATCGAACGCGTCGATTGAGGCGCGATATCAGAAAGCACTCAAGCTGATGGCAAAGGAACGCAACCTCTACGGGACACCGTACTATTCAACGGACAAAAAGTGGCTGGACACCGCTGTGCCTGTGAAATCCGGCGAGTTGCAGTTGAAGGATTTGTTGCTGTTGCAGCCTTCGCCGGAATCAGAGCGCGACCTGCTGCCGGAAATGGTTCAAAACCTCACTCTGCTTTGGCACATCTTTGACCTGCTGCCACTTGATCCTTAGTGGTTCTGTTTCTGGTTCTTATTGACTCACGACGAAGCTTCCACAGGGCTCCATCAGGCTCGCAAATGTTTGGCACATGTCGCCCCTCCCGGGGCTTTGGATTTCAAATTCGGAATGTCCATGGGCTGACGCCCATGGCTACATTTTGTCGCCCCTCGCGGGGCTGGGGCATGGACCAGAACCACCGGGCCACACGCGAGGTTTCCTGCTTCTCACCTCCAACCTGTTTTGTTGCCAGGGGCGTTGGCGGGGTACTTAGCCCGCGGACTGGCGTCCGGCGGCTGGCGGAGTACTTAGCCCGCGGACTGCCGTCCGGCGGCTGGCGGGGGCCTTAGCCCGCGGACTGCCGTCCGGCGGCTGGGAAATCTTTACCACTTGATCTTTGAGACCTAATGCTATGTCCAAGCCGTTCTTCACCCCTCCAGCTGAACCTCTTCCGCTCCTCAAGCGTGGTCTTTGGCCTAAGGCGACGCATCGGTTTGACGATCGATCCATCTGGGCCGTGCGCGCGGCATTGGTTTCGGGAAGGCCGCTGCTGATTCGTGGCGAAGCCGGCATTGGCAAAACGCAGCTGGCGCGGGCGGTGGCCGAAGTTCTGAAAGTGCCGCTGCTGCATCATGTTGTCGACGAACGCACCGAACGGGATGACCTGCTGTATCACAACGACGCTGTCGCCCGACTCGCGGCGGCTCAGATTGCTGCGATCGTCGAGCGGGACCAGCCCGGTACCGTGCGGCAGCAGCTTGACGAACGCAATTTCATTCGTCCCGGGATCTTCTGGTGGGCGCTGAACTGGGGCGGTGCCGCCGACCAGGCGCAACGCTACTCGGAGCATTGCCGTCCCTGTGGAGCACCCAGCGACACGAAGCTCAATCCCGCTGCACCCTGCAGCTGCGTCCTGCTGATCGACGAAATCGACAAGGCGGATCCCTCCGTTCCCAACGGGCTGCTGGAGTGCCTTGGCAGTGATGGCTTTCGCACACCGCTGATCGATGAAGGCATCCACATCCCCGCCAATGGTAAACCGCCACTGGTGATGCTCACCACCAACGAAGAACGCGAACTGCCTCTGGCCTTCCTGCGACGCTGTCTGGTGCTCACGATCCCGTTTCCCAAAGAGGATGCGGCAGCACGGAAGTTTCTGATTGAGGATCGAGCCCGCGTGCGTTATCCCGACAAGGCTGACATCAGCAGTGAGGTCTGCGAGGAAGCCGCTGCGCAGCTGCTTTCAGAACGTCAGCAGGCCGATCGCAATCGCCATGCCGGGCTCAGCAAACCGGGCGCTGCGGAATTCCTCGATCTGATTCGAGTGCTGGTGGAACTTGGCAGGGATGTTGAACTGGAAAATCGGACGGCAAGGCAACGGGAATTCCTTGCTCAGGTCAGCCACTTTGTGCTCAGAAAACGACGTGATGACGATGCCGGAGAATGAATCCAGGAGATCGTTCATGTCCTGCGATGATCAGGTGCGTATTCGTTCCCGTCGGCTGCCACCGGTCAGCCGAGCGGACCTTGTACGCCTGTTCGCGGAATTCGGGCCGGAATGCAACATCGTCCCGGAACTGCTCGGGTACAAACTCGAATTGCCTCAGCTTCCCAGGGACAATTCAGAGTACCAAAGTGCGGTCGTGCCGCCCCCCGATCCACCAGCGGCAGTCCGCGATCTGCCACTCGATCCGGAACCGGACTCAACACCCGCGCCGGGGCCGGACTCGGTGCCAACTGCTGACAGGCAGCGGCTGAAAGTTTGGCGGGCGGTGGCTGCGGAATCATTTCCCGTCGAAGACAGCGAACCGCCCCCGGATTTGCTCACCGATAACGAGATTCACAAACTGAACCCGGCACGCAAGCTTCCACTGCAACCGCTGCAGCCGTGGCGGCGTCTTGCGCCGTTCCTGCGGCGACGGCTGGGCACCACGCGACCAGGCGGTACCGTGGATCTGCCGCGCCTGCTGCGGCGTCTGCTGGCTCTGCAGCCTCCAGACCGGCTGCCGCGGCGGCCGGTGATTGCATGGCAGTCCGGCATCTGTCTGCTCTGGGACGAGCAGCCCGAGATGCATCCCTTTACTCCTGATGTCCGGTGGCTGCACCAGCGCTGGGAACGCGAAGTCGGGTACGGTTCCATCCTTGTCCTCCGCAAATCGGCCTTTGGGGAATGGCCCGAAGTGCCCGCGGGGATGCCAGTGCTGGCCGTGTCAGCCATGGGGCTGCAGGCGGGTGATCCGGGCGTTCGCAACAGCTGGCTTGCTGCCGGTCGTCGGCTGCTGGCCGCCGGGCACCCACTGTCGGCGCTGGTTCCCAGTTCACGTCTGTCAGCAGACCCTGCGCTGCAGCGTACCTGGAATGCGGTTGTCTGGGATACAGGACGCCCGCTGCCACGGCATCCAGGTCCCGGAGCCGTTCCTGCGGACACTGATGTCGATCAGTTGCTGCAGTGGACGTCAGCCGAGCAGCAGGCTGCCGCGCAACTGCTCAATCTACTGGCACCCGCACCGCTGATTGAAGCCCCGCTGCTGCGTCAGGCCCGACTGGCCTTTGCGGCCGCGGTTCCCGGCACCAGCTCAGGCGTTGATCTGGAGTGGCAGGTGTGGCACCACGAAGATTGCTGGCAGAGCCCCGACTGGTTCGGCCCGCAGGATGCTGCATCGGAGCGACTGCAGACCCGGAATCTGCTGCCTCAGGACCTGCGGGCGCGGGTGGATGAGCTGATTCACCGGCAGCATACAGCCTACAGCTGCGTGCGTGCCCTTGAAGCTCGCCTGCGCATGCTCAGCAGCACCTCGGATCTTACACACCTGCAACAGGAGCTGCGGCGGATCGTGCATCGTCTGCAGGAACTTGCTCAGGATCCCCGCAGCCATGCTGGTCGCAGCAGCGGCCTGCCGGGCTGGTTCCGGGAACTGGTGCGGGGACTGTCCCCTGAATTGCGGCAGCGGGAGGGACTGAAGGAACTGATCGCGGAGGGACTGGCCCTTGCTGACTACTGGAGCCGTGACCATACGCCACCGCCGGCCGGGATCGACGAGCGCGTCCATGGGGCTGCGTTGCAGCAGGCCGCGCGGCGGCATCTGCGGAATCCGGTGGTGTTCCAGGCGGGAGCGGCCGTTGATGGGCTGTGTTTTGCACGCGGCGAGCGGCCCGGCGCGATTCGACGACCCGTGGTGCGGATACCGACGGATCGCAGCGGAAATCTTATCGTCCGCTGGCAGTCAGGCGGCATTACACATTCCGCCGAAAAGCATTCCTGCCACAGTTCCCAGCGACTGATCATCCCTGCACAGGCTGAACGAGTGGAACTGGAATCTGCTTTTGGTCGGGTTGTGCTGGAAAGCTTTGAACGCCCGGCATGGGCCGACAGGATGTGGCTGGATCAGTATGGCCTAGCCGTGCAATTTCATGTTGCCACGGTGCCGTTTGTGATGCGCTGGATCCCGCCGGGCCAGTTTCTGATGGGATCGCCGGACAGCGAGCAGGGACGTTATTTGAATGAAGGTCCGCAGCATCGCGTGACGATTTCCCGTGGGTTCTGGATGGGGGAGACGCCGGTTACGCAGCGGCAGTGGCGCGCGGTGGTGGAAGCGGTCACGGCGCAACGGTCGCCGGATTTTTGGGGGAGGCTGGCAGCACGGCTGGGGCTGGGAAAGGATTTAAAGGACCAAAGGCCACTGAATCCGAAGCCAAGTTTCTTTGCGGATCGGGACGAGCACCCGGTGGAGCAGGTTTCGTGGCACGATTGTGTGCGGTTTTGTGAGGCCTTTTCAACACTGCTTCCGGAGGGACCGCGGTTTCATTTGCCGACGGAAGCCGAATTGGAGTACGCTTGCCGCGCGGGGACTGGTAGCGCGTTTTCTGACGGATCGGAATGTACGCGGCCTGAGCGGCTGGATCCGGCACTGGAGCGGTTGGGCTGGTTTGGTAAGAACAGCGGCAGCGAAACGCATGCGGTGAAGCGGAAACAGGGAAATGGCTGGGGTTTATTCGATCTGCATGGCAACGTGTGGGAGTGGTGTTGGGATGGTCAGCGAAGATACGATGACGCGGCGTGTGAGGACCCGGTTGGGGTGCTGGACGTAGGCGCGTACCGCGTGCTCCGCGGCGGCAGCTGGCACTCCCTCGCCAGGTTCTGCCGCTCTGCGTTTCGCCTCGCGGACACTCCCGGCTTTGCCTGGGCTGGCGGTGGCTTGCGCTTGTCGGCAGGTCAGGAGCGCGTCCCCTCCGGAACCGGCGTGCAGGCCAGGCAGGAGTCTTCGTGACGGCACGGCCAGGCGTGGGGCCGATGTCAATCGGCCGGGACCGCCCGACGATAACCCTGCCCTCGAATATGCTGGTGTTCGGCGGTTGAACGGGATAAATTCCACCATCAAGGTGAATTGACAGCTTGTCGCGTTCTGTGGTGCCGGAATCGTGCGAATGCCCGCTTCAACCTCCCATCACAAACCAACCCCTACCCCAGCACCACAAATGCCGGGGTTTGATGAAATATTTTGGGTAGAAGAAATTT
>JBEIEK010000308.1:0-7102 GCA_040382995.1 Planctomycetaceae bacterium | reverse complement strand
GTGGCCAATTGGGACAGCAGATCGGGGTGCACGGAGTAGGGAGCGTGGGGACTGATGCCGATGCGACCGCCGGCCGCTTCCACGTCCGCACGCAGGTTCAGGAATCCATCAAGCATGGTCAGCTGCTGTTCGCAGCGGGCGGCTCCGAGGCCGATCACTTCGCGAAAAATCAGACACCGCGTGTCGCTCGCCACGACTGGCTGGGGATTTGATGTGGCGATTTCGCCAACCAGCCGGACACCCTGCGCAGAGGACTCAGACAGTCCCACATTGATCGCCGTTTGTCCGGGTTCTGCAGCGGCCGTGGCAGCACCGGCAGTCCGCCAGCGAATTACGCTGCGAATCCAGTCTGGGAAGGGAGCCGCCGGCTGCAGTGGCTGGTTAAGAGTGGAGAACTCGAGATGCGTATGGGCATTCACCAGCGGCGGTACGAGCATCAGCGGTGGCACCGAGGTGCTGTGTTCAGGTGCTCGTCGAATGGCTGTCAGCAGACCGTCTTCAATCACAAGGCAGCAGTTCTGTTGCGGCGGTTCTGAGGGGTTGAGCAGCCAGCGGACGCAAACTTCGTGGCGGCCGCTGTGAAGATGCTGCCAGCTGTCGATCTGATCGTGCTGCATGAACCTGTGGACTCCCTCAGCTCAGGCTGCCTGGCGAAGACTGGAGTCTCTGCCAGCCGATTTTCAGACTGTGCAGCGACGGCAGCAGCAGCAGCCCGCGTGCCCGATTGATCACCAGCACCACGGCAACATTCCAGATCACTCGACCGGCGAAATATCCCATGGCAGCACCCTGCACTGACGCGAGACTTCCAAAGATGAAGATCAACAGCATTTGCAGTGGCACAAGCGTGACCAGCAGTCGCGAGTACGCGCGTTCAAGGCCGAGGGTTTGCATGACGGAGAAGGTTGGACCGGTGGCACAGTCTGCCAGCATGGCCAGCAGCAGCGCGGGAAGCAGCGTTGGCACGGGGGCGTAGCGCGAACCCAGCAGCAGCGGAATCAGCGGTGCTGTCGGCAGGATCAGAATGCTCAGCACCACGGCAATCAGCAGGCTGGTGGTGGCAGTGTTTTCGGCCAGTCGCTGTTGTCCCGGCGTATCGCCTGCATGATGCATGCGGGCCAGTGGCGGAATCAGGCTGAGGCTGAGCATTCCGAGGGGAATTGCAGGAATTCCGGTGATCAGCAGCGCGTAAGAAAAATGAGCGATTTCCTCGAAACCGCAGCAGGCGGCCACGACAAGGGGTGTGATGCGTTGACAGAGCATTGGACCGATGGCCATGGGAATAAATCGCAAACCTTCAGCGGTTCGCAGATGCAGGTCCGCGGGAGGCACTGTGCGTTCGCGGACCGCGGCCAGATACAGCGGGCCGAGGCTGCCCCGCAGCGTCGAGCCTGCCCAGACCAGCAGGGACAGTCCGGTGAAAATCACGGCGGCAGCGGTGGCAGTGAGCGGCTGCTGGAGCCACTGCAGCAGTCCCAGCAGGGCGATGCTGCCTGCGGGAATGAGCACCTGTTCCGGAAGAACAGCCTGCCGTGTGCCCACCAGCGGAATCGCGGCCCACTGACGCAGCCATGTGAGTGTGAGCGGCGTCAGCAGCAGCGAAGCCAGCAGCAGTGTTTCGGACCATTCCTGCCAGCCCAGCAGCCGGCAGCCAGCCCCGGCAAGAATTCCGGCAGTCAGCAGCAGGCTTCCGAACCGCAGGGCACGGCGATGAGCGATGGCGATTTCAGCAGCCTGACCGGCAGCGTCGGTCAGCACGGACAGCTGGCGGACGAGGACACGATCCATGCCGAGCGGGGCGAGGGCTGCGAGGAGCGTGGCCAGCGACAGTCCGGCACTCCATGCTCCAAACTGTTCCGGCCCGAGCACTCGCGCGGTGACCGTGGTGGAAACAAACGCCAGCAGCACTCCGAGCACGCGCACCGCCAGCGTCCATACCAGTTCGGAACGCACGGCAGCCAGATACGCCCGCTGGAACACTGAACTCCCCATTTTGAAAGCTGACAACCCCTGGAAATCCATCATCGGAAACGGATGTTGATAACGGATTTTGGTAAGGAATCGTAGTTTGGGGAGGAAAATCACACAACGCGGGTTTCGGAGCCGGTGACGGATGGCTCAGGCGAGAATTTCCTGGACAACCCGGCATTCGCGGTTGTCGGTGGGCGTCTGCAGGCGAGCGTTGTGCAGGAAGGTCAGTTTAGAGTGGTCGAAGCCCAGGAGGTGAAAGATGGTGGCCTGGTAGTCGTTTGGCGTGACGCGGTTGACGACGGCGGAATGTCCCAGAGGATCTGTTTCGCCGTAGGTCATGCCTCCGCGAATGCCACCACCAGCCAGCCAGGTACTGAAACCCTGACCGTTGTGATCGCGTCCGGCGGTATTGGGGTCACCGTGATTTTCGGTGACGGGCAGACGTCCGATTCCGCCGCCCCAGTGGACGATGGTGGTGTCGAGCAGTCCGCGTTGTTTAAGGTCCAGCACGAGTGCGGCGGATGGCTGATCGGTGCGGCGGCAGATGGCCGGAAGTGTAGTGCGGATGGTGCTGTGGTTGTCCCACGGCTGTCCGCCGAGAAACAGCTGGACGAAACGCACGCCGCGTTCGACGAGTCGCCGGGCGATCAGGCAGCGAGTGCCATATTCGCGTGTTTCGGGCCGGTCGAGACCGTAGAGTTGTTGTGTGGCCTGAGTTTCCTGGGAGATGTCGAGGGCTTCGGCGGCGTCCACCTGCATGCGGGCCGCGAGTTCCCAGGTGGCAATCCGAGCTTCAAGGTCCGCTTCGCCGGGGTATTTCTGTTGGTGCAGGCGGTTGAGCGTCTGCAGGAGTTGCAGGTTTTGTTGCTGGGGGATGCCGTCCAGATGCGGGGGCGGAGCGAGGTTCAGGATTCGCGGTTCTTGCGGACGCAGGACTGTGCCCTGGAATGTGGCGGGCATCCAGCCACTGGACCAGTTGAACACGCCATCAACGGGATGGCCATCGGGATCGGTGAGCACCATGTAGCCGGGCAGATTGCGGTTTTCGGCACCCAGCGCATAGGTGACCCAGGAACCGAGTGACGGGCGGCCGGTGACGGCGGGGATGCCGGCATTGAGGTAGCGAATGGAGACTTCGTGGCCGTTAAAGCCGGTGTGCATGGACCGGATCAGGCAGATGTCGTCGACGATGCGCGCGGTGTGTGGGAGCAGTTCGGAGAGTTCGGTCCCGCATTGACCGTGCCGGGCAAACTTCCAGGGGCTGCCGAGCAGTTTGCGGCTGGCGCGGTTGACGAAGCTGTAGACGACTTCACCCTGGTAGTCGGTGTCGTGGAAGCGAGTGAGTTCCGGTTTGGGGTCGAACAGATCGACATGCGACGGTCCGCCGTGCATGAACAGCGAGATCATGGCCTGGGCCCTGCCGGGACGAGCGGCGGGGGTTTTGGGGAGCATATCGAAGTGCCGCGGCTGAGTGGAGACTTCGGGCGGGGCGGCGCTGGCGGGGGTTTCGTTGAGCAGCGCGGCAAGGGCCATACCGCCGAAACCGAGGGCCTGCTGGCAGAGAAATTGGCGTCGATTGGACATGGCGGATGTGGTGGGCTGGGGAGTGAGGAAGGGAAGAACCGGGCGGGATTTGGGGGTGGGACAGTGGGTGCCGGCGAACTGAGGCTTTGCAAGCCCCTCTTGTTATCGCTGCGGTCGGGCGTGTGGCAAGAGAAATCGGGGCTGTGGCCGCGGATTTTTCGGGAAGGGTTTGATCAGAGGCCTTCGTGCAGTTTGCGGGTTTCGCGAACGATGTGTTCTTCAACATCGGGAGACCAGCGGGTGGGCAATCCGTAGTAGATCATGGAGGATTCGCCTTCGTAGCCACCTTCTGTGAGTACCCTGCGGGAAGGAATGTAGGCCATCACATCGTTGCTGTAGCCGGCGAACCACGCGTGGTCGTTGGCTACTTCGCTGCGAAGTCGGAGGCTGTAGTCGACGACGACTTCTCCGCCGAGAAACGTGAGCGACGCGGCGTTGCCGAACTTCCATGCCTGGATGGGATACGGATAGGTGCTGCTGAGTTTGCCGCTGGAGTCATACTGCTTTTTCAGCCATGCGGCGCGTCGGGCGATGTAGACGTTTTCTGATTTGAGGTCCTGATCGACCTGTTCGGCCGTCGGGAGTGCGTCGAGGGCGAGGTCAATTTCGGTGTAGCGTGTGTTAAGTTTTCCCGTGACGGGACGCATGGTTCCTGCGAGCACTTTGTCGACGGCGGCTGCAGCCTGCTGACCGTAGTTTTGTGCGAGCTCGACAGTGCGGCGAGGGAGCGGATTCTGGTCGGCACCGCAGCCAGCCCAGAAAAGAGCGATGGTGCCGGGGTGAGCTTTTTCAAGTTCGATCTGAGCGAACCCGGGCCAGTCGCCGCACCATTCCATGCCGCTGAGCACGGTGGCATGGCAGGCGTAGCCGAAGAGCACGGCTTTGAGTTCACCTGAGGGGGAGCGGGCAGCGAGCACCGGAACCGTGTGATCCACGGGGCCCATGAGTTTGCCCTGTTCGCGAAGCATGGGGACGTCGGGTTCACGGTTGTTGCGACGGTTGACGGCAAAGGTGGCGGTGCCTTCGGCCGCGTGCAGCGTCACGGGACTGAGGCTGCCGATCGCCTGACCTGCCGTCTCCACACACTGTTCGACCAGCCGCGCGGTGTATTCCTGCACCAGCGTTTGCTGGTCGGACGCAAGGGAGTACATGGTGAGCAGATTGGTGCCGACGACGGGTCCGGAGTGCGTGTGCGAGGTGGCAAGGGAGACCTGGCTGCGATCCAGTTTGTGACGCGTCTGGATGGCCTGACAGATTTTCTGTGAGGTAGCGCGGTCGATGCCGACCAGGTCCAGCGTGATGATCACGGCGGTGTGACCGGCGGGATCCTGCAGGGCCAGTGCCTTGGCGTACAGGTCGTGAATGATGCCCTGAGCCGGCGTGTTGCGGGACGCATAGCCGGACATCCACATGTACTGTTTGGGAGTGATCACGGTTTTGGCAGCACCAGCCTTCCAGGAATCGTCAGCGGCGACGGCCCTGGAAGGAATCCGGAGACCGAGCAGCACGAGGCAGGCAGCGAACAGCAGACAGCGGGCTGAGAAGTGCATGGAGGGCTTCCAATGGCAGGCGGGGATGAAGGCGTGGCCGCGGAAGCGAGAGCATGACCGATCAGAGAAGTTTCATCAAGTGAGGTGCTGTGGTGAGCGGTCGGGCGGGCACGAACCGTTACCGGGGGATTGACATCCACTGCGCGCCTTGCCCGCTTTTTTGCGGTGATGTTGAGAAGTTTAACGCCATTGGGCGGAAGCCCCCCAGCCGTGTTGTTTGCACCGCAAGGTGCGCGTGCTGCAGCGTGTTCTTGCCGGGCTCTTTGCCCGCAGGCTCCCGCCTGGCGGCTCATTTGCCGGAAAGTCAACACCTTTGGGAGGTCAGTCCTGTGGGTACACGGGGTGCAGTCCGAGCAGGGCCAGTGAGTGTTGCTCGCGGGACCGCATCACGGTTTTGTCCGGGGGAGTGAGGTCGTCGTAGCCGCAGAGGTGGAGCAGACCATGGACGATGTACAGCAGGAGTTCGCTGTTGGCGTCCCAGCCGCCGTCGGGGGCCATTTGAATGGCCATTTCGGCACTGGCGATGATTTCGCCTTCGACGATGGCGCCGTCTTCGTCGGGGAGGAATTCCAGTTGAAAGCTGATGACGTCTGTGGGGTAGTCGTGTTGCAGGTGTTCGCGGTTGACGCGATGGATCGTGGCGTTGTCAACGACGGAGATGCTGATGACGGCGGCGCGCACGTGTTCTTCGCGGAGTGTCACAGCGACCGCATGGCGGATGGCAGCGGGATTGACCGGCAGGAGTGACTGATCGTTGCTGATATCGATTTCGAAGGCCATGCGATCAGTCTTCGGTGGATTTGACTTTTTCCTGGTGTTCGCGATCAAGCTGTCCGCTTTTGAGTTTGGACCAGTAGACGTTCAGGTCGCGGGCGACGCCACCGGAGAGCAGGAACAGTCCAAGCATGTTGGGGATCATCATGCCGAAGATCATGAGGTCACCGAAATCCATAACGTTCCCGGCGGAGATCACGGAACCAAGGAAGGTGAACAGCAGGAAGATGGCTTTGTAGATGTTGGAGGCTTTTTCTCCGAAGAGCCATGCCCAGCAGCGTTCGCCATAGTAGGACCAGGAGATCATGGTGCTGTAGGCGAAGAGGAAGGTGGCACAGGCAAGCACATAGCGGAAGCCTGGGATCTGTCCGTCCATGGCCACGGACGTGAGTGCAGCGCCTTTGACACCGGTGGCAACGTTCTGTTCGTTGAAGTCGTACAGAGCACGGTATTCGGGAGCGAAATCGGGGTTCTGGTAGTCCCAGGCCCCAGTGACGACAATGACGAGTGCGGTCATGGTGCAGACGATGATCGTATCGACGAAGGGTTCCAGCAGGGCAACGATGCCCTCACGGATGGGGTATTCTGTCTTGGCGGCGGCGTGGGCGATGGCCGCGGAGCCGACGCCGGCTTCGTTGGAGAAGGCTGCACGTTTGAAGCCCCAGACAAGCACTCCGAAGAAGCCACCTCGGGCCGCATCAGCAGTGAACGCCATCGAGACGATGGTGGAAAAGGCAGCCGGGACGGCACTGGCGTTTTTAAGCAGGATCACGACTCCGGCCAGAACGTAGACACTGCACATGACAGGGACGATCTTATCAGCAGTGGAAGCGATGCGGCGAATGCCTCCGACGATGACGATGGCCGTGAGCACCAGCATCAGCAGGCCATAGATCCAGGGGTAGTCCTTGACAATGGGGAGTGTCTGGCCGACGGCATCCAGACTGCCTTTGACCTGATAGGCATTGCCACCAGCGAACGAACCACCGACGCAGAGCACAGCGAAGGCCACGGCGAAGACTTTGCCAAGCGGTGCAAGTCCGAGTTCGGCAAGACCACGGGAGAGGTAGAACATGGCGCCGCCCATGACGCGACCGTCCGGACGGACTTCGCGGTATTTCTGGCCGAGCGTGCATTCGACAAATTTGGAGGACATGCCGAGGAATCCGGCGAGCACCATCCAGAAGGCAGCACCGGGGCCGCCCAGTGCGATGGCGGTGGTG
>JBEIEK010000307.1:0-7105 GCA_040382995.1 Planctomycetaceae bacterium | reverse complement strand
GCACCTTCACCGCTCCCTGCAAACGCAAACGCCGATCGCGGCTGCACCCGATCGATGGTTCCCGTGTGGCGATCGTACGGTCGGTGTTCGCCCGTCAGAAACCAGCCGACCTGCGTGTAGACGCCGGGGAACACCGCAGAACCAACAGATCCCGGCAACATCGCCGCCATCGCCTCAGACTGCACACTGAGCGGGCCTTCCACCCACAACAACTCCGCTCCCACAACGTTGTAAAACGGAACGGTCAAATTGCCCGTGGACACAAAGAATGGAGTTCCATTCGAACCACCCGGAACCGCCTGGCCGCTGCTGCCAACGGCTCCAGGACCATTCGCACCCACGAAAAACTCGGGAATGGTGCGAAAAACAACAGAATCCCCTGGCGGCGAGTTGAAGAAGTGACCTGCCCCAAGATGCAGGTAACGCTCGCCGTCACACTCCCACATCGGCAACACCGTGACACGCTCCGCAGTTCCGTATCCCCCATCCGAACTCAGTGTTCCGCCGAACTGGTCCTGGCCGCTGCGAAATACCGAGGCGGCCCACGTCGCGTGCAGATCATCCGCATGATCGTAGAAGCCGACGCCGATATGGCGAAATGGCACAAATGGCTGAAACAGCAGACTCCGCTCCATGAAAGTCGTGTAGCGAAAGCTGCTGACTGCTTCCAGGCTGAAGGGCTGCTTCCACTGACCGATCCGCACTGTCCCCAGCAGCGGTACGCCAGTCTTCTCCACCCAGACGTCCGTAAATGTCGGGCGACCGAAAAAGCCAAAGTCCATCTGCAGCATGTAGCCCGTGGATTCCGTCACCAGCCCCTTCGCCGACAACCTCGCGCGACGGAAATCTGCGCCGTCCTGAATCTGCCCGTAGGCTGCTTCGCTGGCTGCGTCCTGGTGAATCCAACCGGCATCAGCCTGGAAAACACCATTGACTGTCAGCGTGGGAAAGGACTTTTTTGCAGCCTTCTGCTGGAGATCAGCGACGATCTTTTCGAGGGACGCCAGTCTGTCTTCCGGAAGAACCGACAGGTTTTCAGCAGCCAGATCAGACTCGCCATCAACCCACCCGGCGGCGGTCTCCAGTGAAGTCTCAGTCGGACGATCCACGGCCGCGACCTGTGACGCCAACGCTGCAAGCAGAAACAACGGCACCATGTTGTCAGCTCCGATCTCTGTGTGCAGGCTTTTCTGCGGCACTGCTGCCGTGGGTGAGAGTATCGGATTCGTGGAGTGAAAAATATTTGCCAACTTTTCGGGTTGTAGCGGTTGGGCGCACAAATGCTTGGGGGACGTCCCAAAAACGCCGCACCATGCAGGATTTTTGTCAAGTAAGCGCGAACCAATCAGTCCAGCTGAATTCCCCGTTTTGCGATTCCGGCCTGTAAGGCCAGTTCTGTGAGCCCGGAATGAACCCCAGTGAAAACTGGTTAAGTCCGCATTTCGCGCTGAAAGGCCAAAATGTATCGAGAACCGAGTAACGTGGCGTTTCACGCCCGGCTGATGGAACTGGCCATCCAGGCCGGAAAAGCAGCACATTCTCTCGGGTTGCAGACACATCCACGCCGCAATTTATCGCGTTTCGGTTGGCTGCGTTCACTCCCGACACAGCGATTCATCGACATTTCATACCGTTACGCCATCCCAGGGCGAGGTCCCTGCTGTGCCATGCGAGGCATGCCGTTTGCTGCTGTGGCAGGTACCGTCAGGTAGTCAGGCGTCCGGCGAATCTGACCGTGTCGACTGCAGGAGCAGCATGATGGAACCGACGACAAGGAGGCAGTCGGCGATGTTAAAGGTAGCCCAGTCGAGAGGGCCGAATTGAAAGTGCAGGAAGTCCCTGACGGCAAAAGCCACGCCGGGTTCGTTTGGGAACGGCACACCGTGCAGGCCCAGGCGGTCGTAGAGATTGCCGAGCGTGCCACCGGAAACGAGTGCGAGTGCGACAGTGAGCCAGAGGCTGCGTGCGGCACCGCGGAAAAACAGCCAGTAGTTGATGGCAGCGAAGGCGATCACGCTGATGGCAGCGAACCAGAGGGCAAGCCCCTGTCCCATGCCCCAGAGCGCACCCTTGTTGAGGCTGGTATGGATTTCGAACCGCAGCCAGGCGGTATCGATGAGCCAGCCTGTGCTTTCGAAGGCTCCTCCCATCCGGCCGAATACATAGGACTTGCTCGCAAGATCAAGCAGAGTGCCCAGAACTGTCAGCAGCAGATAGAGAGGAAGTCGGTTTCGGGGGAAGGCGGGATTCAACGCCGTTTTTCCTTTTCCCGCTCACATTCTATGCAGTTTCGAGCGTAAGGGATGGCCTGCAGGCGAACGCGAGCGATGCGGGCTTTGGCTTCGCCACGTCCCATTTCCAGGCAGTGTTCGCAGAGGCCGAACGTGCCGTCATCGAGCTTTTTCATGGCGTGAGCGATTTCATCGAGCACGTTTTGGTCGCTTTCGACCAGCTGCAGGGAGAATTCAAGGTCCCATGCGTCGGAACCCATTTCAGCCATGTGGTTGGAGGAGCGCTGGTCATTACCGGATTCGTGCCCAGACAGGGCTTCTTCACGGATTTGTTCAACGTCGCCCCTGAGCCGAGCCCGGAGCAGCTTGAGCATCGTCCGAAATTCCTCGATTTCATCAGGCTTCATGTGCTGCGATCTATCGTGCAGGGGGGCAGGGGCCGAGGATTCGTGGGGAATGCGGATTATCAACGGATCCTCAAACAGGTCAAGGATACCCCGCAGTGCGGCAGAGATCATCACCGGGAAAAATCAAAGATTTGGCGGGAAAAGCGGAGAAAAAAGGGGTTTTGCGCAATCTGGGTTTACGATTCCGACGATTTTGAGGCCTGCAGTGGTTGGAAAACGACCTTGAGCGATTCCCGGTTGCCTGCGAAACTCTGTAGCGGTGCCGGACCGGCATCGGTTCTTTTTTCTTCGATTTCTCCTGGAGCCATTCCGGTGCGGCACACTGGAGCAGTTTGCGGCAGCAGGCTGTTGCCCCTGCTTTTTCTGCTGGCGGCAGCGAGTGGCTGCACGTCTCCGCCTCTGGCTGCACCAACTGCTGCCAGTCCGGGAATCCGGCTAAACGAATCGCATCGCGAGGTGTGGTGGAACGCTCGGTGCGGGTGCTCAACAGCAATCACTTCCAGGTCGCTCGCGAAAGCAAGCTTGAGGGAGTGATCGAGACCGCGTGGCGTGGCGGTTCCGGATTGCTGGAACCATGGCACGGCGATTCCGTGGGTGTCTCCAATCGACTGGAGAGCACTCTGCAGTCCATCCGTCGCCGCGTAACCGTGGTGCTGCAAAGTTCAGCCGACAACACCCAGGTGCTGACGGTGCGAGTGGATAAGGAGATTGAGGATCTGCCGGGGCTGGCTGCCAATTACGAGGGCGGCGCGACATTTTCCGAATCGCAGCCGCTCAATCGGGATCTGAGCCAGGTTGTGGGGCAGACGGGGCCTTCGCGGTGGGTGTCCGTGGGCCGAGATCCGCTGCTGGAACAAAAAATCCTCGCTGAAATCCGCGATCCACGCCGCTGAATGGCTGCCGAATTCAGGATTTTGCGAACTCAACTCAATTCCGTGCTGTCGGGAATTGTTGAGCATGCCGCAGCCTCCTACATTCCAACTCCAGTCGACGTCATCCTGTCGCCTAATTCCTTCACTGTCTGAAAGCATCCATGGATCCCGAATTCCGCAGTCACTGTCACGATCTGATCCGCCGCGTCGTTCACCTGAAGGACTGTCTTTGACCTGCAGGGCAAAACGGCTCGAATTGCTGAAATCAACGATCGCATGGCAGCCCCCGACTTCTGGAACGACCAGCAGCGGGCGCGGACCGTGATGGATGAACTTCGTCGAATCAAGAACCTCGTCGAACCCCTGCGAAGGCTGGCATCCGATGCCGATGATCTGCAGGTTCTGATGGAGTTCGCCGACGAAGGGGCCTCGGCTGATTCGCTCGAAGAACTGCGTGTCGCCTCCGAATCGCTCTCAGCAGAGGTCGATCGGGTCGAACTGCAGACGACGATGTCACGCCCCGAAGATGCGTTCGCGGCCTACGTCACCATTCAGGCGGGTGAAGGCGGTACCGACTCCGCTGACTGGGCCGAAATGCTCATGCGCATGTACATCCGCTGGGGCGAACGTCGTGGGTTTCAGGTTGAGGAAGTCGACATTTCACCCGCAGAAGAGGCTGGCATTCGCCACGCCACGCTGCTCATCCGCGGCGATTATGTCTATGGCTATCTTCGCGGCGAGACCGGCAACCACCGTCTGATCCGGATCAGCCCTTTTGATTCGGCCGGACGCCGGCATACGTCTTTCGCCGGCGTGGATGTCGTACCAGAGGTGGACGAAGACTTCGAGATCGACGTCAACTGGGAAAAGGACGTCCGTGAGGACAAATATCGTTCGGGTGGTGCCGGTGGACAGAAGGTCAACAAGACCGAATCCGCCGTCCGCCTGACGCACATCCCCACTGGTGTCGTGGCGGCCTGCCAAAACGAACGCAGCCAGCATCAAAACCGCGCCACCGCTCGCAAAATGCTGGTCGCCAAGCTCTACCAGATCGAACTGGACAAACGCGAAGCCGAAGTCGCCGCGCGACACGGAGAGAAATCCAAGATCGGGTTCGGTGGGCTCACAGTTCGCAACTACGTGCTCTACCCCGATCAGTTCGTCAAAGACGTCCGCAGTGGACACAAAACCGGCAATCCCACGCTGGTGCTCGATGGTGAACTCGACGGCTTCCTCGAAGCCTACCTCCGCTGGACACTCAGCGAACAAACCACCGCTGCCGACGAACTGGAATAATGGGTCGCGCCGATGACCGTCCTTCGCTACATTCGCATGCACGGCTGCGGCAATGACTACGTGTTCATCGACGCATTCAGCCAAACCCCGCCGCCGCACCCGGAACTGCTCGCCCGCCGACTCAGCGACCGACATCGCTCTGTCGGCGGCGATGGTCTTGTGCTCATGCTGCCCCCCGCCAGACCCGACTGCCATGCACGCATGCGGATGTTCAATGCCGATGGCAGCGAAGCTTCACTCTGCGGCAATGCACTCCGCTGCATGGCGCTCTGGCTGCATCATGCCGGCCACGCTCCACCACGCCTGACCATCGAGATGCACGGTCGCGGCATCACCGCGGAAGTGCTCACCTGCGAATCAACGCCGCATCTTCGCGGCACCGTCCGGATCACTCCCGCACCCCCGCAATCGCTCAACCCGCAGCTGCCGCCACCAGCCTGCTTTTCGCGCACAGTTGAACTAGCCGATCTGCATGTGCCCGGTCTGCTGCATCACCCGCTTCAGGCCGACCCCGGCAATCCGCACGTCGTGCTCTTCGTCCGGCGCCTCAGCGATGTCCCGTTCCAGCAGCTGGGACCTGCGATCGAATGCCACGCAGCCTTCCCGGACCGCACCAACGTGGAGTTCGCCGAGCCGATTCAGCCAAATACGTTCGAGGTCCGGGTCTGGGAACGCGGATCCGGGGAAACTCAGGCCTGTGGTTCCGGCGCCTGCGCCGTGGCAATCGCTGCAGCTTCCATCGGGCTGGTTGATCCCGCACAGGCCGTGCATGTGCAGATGGCGGGGGGACCGCTGCTTGTCCGCCTGCCCACTGATGGCCCGCTGCAGCTGGAAGGTCCCGCCGAGGAATGCTGCCAGGGCGTCATCTCCATTTGAATCCGCTGCCCGGAATTCCAAAGCCCTTCCGTCATGCAAACCCACCCGCAAACGCTCGCCCAGCGATCCCTGATCATCGCCGCCGCATCGGCTCGTTCGCTGGCTCAGTCCGCTGTCGCCGCAGGTTTCCGCGTTTTCTGCGTTGACTGCTTCGGCGATGAAGATCTGCGAGAACTCCTCGAGCAGTCCGCAGGCACGTATCTGGGCCGCGCGGCAGATCTCGATACCTGGCCCCAGCTTCTGGACTCGGTCCCGCCGGAAATTCCGCTGCTGTGGGCCGGCGGTCTGGAGAACCACCTCGCAGCACTTTCCGAAGTCACTCGCTCCCGCCCTCTGCTCGGACTGCCTCTCAATATCGTCCGCGCGCTGCGTCAGCCGGAGCAGCTGGCAACTCTGTTCGATGCAGCCCGTTCACCGCGGGTGCAGTTTCCGGAAACACGACTGCAGGAACCTCCCGCCACAGGCCGCTGGCTTTGGAAACCCGCAGGAACCTCCGGAGGCCTGGGCGTGCAGCGACTCACGGATGAACTGCGGCTGCAGCTGGCGGACGCGTCATCCCGTACAGCCGGCAGCTTTCAGAAGGAAGTCGACGGCCTGCCTTGCTCGGTTGTGGTTGCTGCGGACGGCCACGCCGCGCGGATCATCGGACTGTCGCTGCAGTTTTCCGGCTGGCCGGAACTGAACGCAGCCGGTTTTCGCTTCTGCGGCAATATCGGACCGCTGGAGATGCCCCCGCGTCTGGTGGCCACACTTGGGGACGCCGTGCAGAGGCTGCTGGAGTCCTCGCAGATCCCGCGGGGCATCTTTGGTCTTGACTTCCTGCTGACAACACAGCTCTGCTGGCTGCTGGAGATCAATCCCCGCATTCCTGCGTCGCACTGGATTTATGAAACACCAGGCGAATGGAATGCCGTGAGCTTTTTGGCACAGGAACAGCCACTGACGGCCGAAATGCACGGCCAAAGGCGGCTGCGGACCCAGCTGATCGTCTGGGCCCGCAGGCAGCTGAGATTTCCGCAGGCAGCGGATGTTTTACTTCCCTCGTCAGGCGTTCTGCGAATCGCCGACCGCCCGGCCCCGAATACCATGGTTCCCGCGGGAACCCCGATTTGCTCGGTTCTGGCTGAGCAGCCGCGTGGCTTCAGTGCGGATGACTTAATCTCGGCAATCGACGAATTCCCCGCACGGCTGGCTGACGGCCTGCAGTTTCAGCCCGCAGCAGTCGCCGCAGCCCTTGGTGAAAGACTGCGGCTCTGGAGCGGGCTGTTTGACTCGTGGACGTGAACGGCCGCGTACTCAGAGGAGTGCTGGGCTTTCTGCCATTCCCCGGAGACTTCGGAGGGGTCAGGACATTGCTGCGAGGACAAAGATTGCCATCAACAGCAGAAACGCACCGATCGCCAGCCCCACGATGACCTTGCCT
>JBEIEK010000306.1:0-7183 GCA_040382995.1 Planctomycetaceae bacterium | reverse complement strand
TTGTACGGGCAGCCCTGTGGGGGTGCGGCGCTGCGGAAAGAGGGTCCACCAGCGGCGTGCGATTTCGTCGTCGGACCACGTGGTGGCGATGTCCGGGCGCGTGCGGATGACAAGGTGCATGTGGTTGGCCATGAGTGCATAGCCGAGCGTTTCGATGGCGAAGATGCCGGCCAGTTCTTCGAGTCGGCTGCGGATCCAATCGCGGCGGTGTGAGTAATCGCGTCCCGACCTGCGATCGCGTCCGCACAAATGATTGCGGCGTACGCAGCGGCTGATGGTGTGAAACACCTGGACGTCGGTTTCGGAAAAGATTTCCCGGCGATTCACGCGTGGCATAACAGACCTTTCAAAAAGCGTCCGCACGAGTATAAACACAGGGAATTCGTTGTCAAGGTGCATGGCACCTTTTGCAGTTCAGGTTGCACGAACTCCTGTCCGGCTTTGTCTGTGAGCACTCGTCCTGCGTTGTCTTCAACAACGCGGCTCCGCCGTCACCTGCCGGGGCCGTTTGTGCCACCGAATCCCAGCTTGCCCAGCCAGCGTCTGCCGGACTGCCGCCCACCCAGTTCGTCAGTGCGGGACAAAGTTCCGTCGGAATTGACCGTGAGCCCCAATTGGCGGGCCTGGTTCTCCAGCAGAAAGCGGCTCTGTTCCAGATGTTTCCGCTCCCGCGAGAGCCGAGCGCGTTCAAAGGCCAGTTCAAGTTCGCTCAACCGCGTGAGCTCATCGATGCGGCGCAGAGAGGCCGTTACGAGTGTTTCGAGCTCCGACGGCAACTGCTCGTTGAGTCCGCGAAGCTGTTCTGCACTGAGCAGTTGCTGGTGATGTTCACGGCGACGGCGATAACGTCCGATGAGTTCGGCCAGCAGCAGTTCACGGCTGACAAAAACGCTCCGCAGTTCGCTGTCGGGAATCTGATCGGGGTCGAGCGGTTCGGGCAGAACGTCGGCGAATTCGCTGTCTGAAAGTTCCGCGGCATTGCGCATCGCCGCTTCGAGGGAAACGGCCACCGGGGATGAGCCGGCCTGCGGTCGGCGGCCGCGGTCGGAGCGTTCGTCGGTCGTTGAATCCAGCGCTTCGACGAGATCTTTTCCATCCGTTTGCAGAAAATTCTGACGGATCGCCTCCCAGCGACTCAATGCATCGCTGGTCCCTGAGGCAGCAGTCTCTGCCTGCGAAACGAGCGGCGTTTGGGCAGATCGTTGCTGCGGGGGAGAGAACGCCTGCGGCGGAGAGGACACCGACGGGGGCGAAACTTGTTGGGGGGGCGACAACGGCCGTTCACTGGACCTGAGCTGCGGGGCCTGGGCACTTTCGACCAGCAGACCGGTCGTCAGTTCTTCGGAGAGTGATTTCAGCAGCGCGGTTTGTTCAGACCAGGCCACCGCCTGATCCGCCCGGAGCCCGGCGAATGAGGCCTGCAACTCCTGAAGCAACTGGTCACGCATCTGAGAAAGTCGGGATCCGACGACACCCGCCAGATCCCCGGCCACGACCTGCGGGAGACTGTTGGCTGACTCCTCGGAATCGCAGTGTCTCGCAGTCAGGGGGTGTTCCGCAGCTGTCACCTGTTCCGCCACGGTCGTTGCAAGTTCGGCAGCGCTCGGTGCAGCCGAGGGCGCTGGCAGGCCCGGGCGAGCTTTCCGCAGCCGCAGGGCCGCATTGCTGCGCTGCATTGCGTTTCGGCGGTTAACCCGCTTCGACGGCACATCGCCCATTTCCGAATACCTGACAGGGAAGACACTTCTGAGAAAACCCACGCTGATGCAAGCTAGCTCGCAGTTTCCCTCCACCACCACGGCTGGATGCCGGGGCGGAGGAATTCAGGTTCTGTTTGCATAATTTGGTACGGTTTGGAGCGACCGCAGCGATTGTGCCGCCCCTGGGAACATATTTCGTACCGGCACTCCGCGGCGAACACACAGGAATCCTGCCCCCGCGGGGCTACTTACACGTTTGAACCCGTGACGGATCTGCCAGTCCGTGCATCGATCTGCTTGCAGGGCCTGGTCTCCCCGGCTACAAACACCGGCGGCAATCAAGGATGCTGCAGACGCTGCGACACCGTCACCGCAATCCGCTCGCAAAACTGCCTCATGGTCTTGTCCTTCCGCCAAATCAGCGGGGCATTCCGTTTCCTGCCAATCGACTACATCCGGAGCGTTCTGATATGAACTGTGTGGGACGAATCCTGTATCCGGTTGCCGCGGTTATCGTGGCCGGGTTTTCGCTTCAGTCAGATCTGCGGGCGGATGTCGGGGTCGGAGCAAAGCCGACAGCAGGCGCGGAAGTGCTCTTTGATGGCAGCCGCGAAATGCTGGATGAAAAATGGACATACTGGGAGGGCCCCGGTTTCGCATCGTCACTCCCAATCAAATGGAAAATTGTAGCCGACCCCGTCGACGGGGGGACTGCCGTCATGACCGACGATCCGGCAGCTGCCGGAGGAAAGTTCGGAGCCGCCGACATCGTTACAAAAAAGCAATTCCGGGACTTCCGACTGCACATCGAATTCCTCGTTACCAACCCCGGTGGCAACAGCGGCGTGTATCTGCAGAATCGCCACGAAATCCAGGTACTGGATGGCGACAGCACATCACATGGCATGGGGGCTGTCATCAACGAGAGCGAATCTCCGTACGCGGCGTACAACGGCCGGGGGCGCTGGAATGCTTACGATGTGGTCTTTCGCGCAGCTCGCTTTGAAAACGGCCGCCGCACCGAAAAAGCCCGGGTCACCATGTTCTTCAACGGTCAAAAAGTCCATCGCAACTTTGAAATCAACCAGGTCTGGGGTGGGCCACGTTCCGGAATTGATGGTGGCAATGACGGTGGTCGCGGCATCACCGACACCCCGGGTGGCATCAAACTACAGTGCGAAGGCCACGATGTGCGGTATCGCAATATCTGGATTCGTGAACTGTCGCTCGATCAGCCGGAAACGGATTTCAATGAACCGCCCGCCGTCGCTGCTCTGATCCCGCCCTCTGAAACAGTGCAGACGCTGTTCAATGGACGTGATCTGGCCGGGTGGGATGGCGACGAACGCTTCTGGTCGGTTTCACAGGGCTGCATTCGCGGAGCAAATACAGGCTCTGTGCCCAGCAGCACTTACCTGTTCACCAAAAAACGGCTGCGAGATTTCCGGCTGCTGTTTGAAGTCCGCCAGACGCTCAGCCCGAAACACTCCACGATGCATTCCGCGGTCGCCATTCTTGGGGAACGATTCACTGATGCAGGCGAAAATACCTTCGGCTTCCGTGGCCCGCTGGTGATGTTCTGCCATGACTGGGGCATCTGGGATGCTCATCGCCGCAACCGCGTCGTTCCCGTCGGGCCCGGCAACGATGCCGAACTGCGCGGAGAATGGAATCAGGTCGAAGTGCTGGTAACCGGCAATCGCCTGCAATGTGCGGCGAACGGACGGCGGGTTTTCGACTTCAGCGACAAACCTGAAATGCTCAAGGAATCCCCGGCTGGCCTGCAACTTCACAGCAACGGACAGCCCCAGGAATATCACTTTCGCACGCTGCTGCTGACGGAGAACCCGGTGGAGCAGCTGGCGACCGTGCGCGAGTGAGCCAGGTAATCAACCCTGGCCGCGAATGTGAGCAAACGGGCCGATGATCTGGTGTTCCCCGATCACTGCCCCGCGTTCAATCACCGTGAATGGCCGGATCACCGTATCCCGACCGATACTCACACCATATTCGACACTCGTCTGCGCAGGATCTTCAATCGTGACCCCATCCTGCATCAACTGTCGCAGAATCCCCTGCTGAATGCTCAGGCGAACCTCCGCCAGCTGAGCTCGCGTATTCACGCCAAGAGCCTCCTCCAGGGTCAGACTGCAGGTGGCCTCGACGGTCTGACCAGCATCCATGAGCACCCGCGGGCAGTCTGTCAGATAGTATTCGCCCTGACTGTTGTTGGGGCGGATGCTGCGCAGTGACTCCAGCAGCTGCGGGGTGCTGAACGCATAGCACCCCGTATTGATTTCGGTAATCTGTCGTTCAGCGGCGGTCGCATCCTTCTGTTCCACAATGCGCTGAAAACGTCCTCGCTCGTCACGCACGATGCGGCCCAGGCCCTCATTGTTCTCCGTGCGGGCCGTTCCAATCACACAGGTGGCCTGCAGCTCCCTGCGGCGATCCAGCAAGGCCTGCAGCGATGCTCCGCGCAACAGCGGAGTATCACCGGCCAGAATCAGCACCGGACCGGTATGCCCGGCCAGTGCCTCCTCGCACATCATCACCGCGTGCCCCGTTCCCTTCTGTTCGGTCTGCTCGGCAAACACCACGTCGGTGTGGCCGCTGAGCGCTGCACGAACAAGATCGGATCGATGCCCCACCACCACAACAAGCTTGTCTGCTCCGGCCGAACGTGCTGCGTCCAGCACATACTCGATCATTGGCCGCCCGCAGACCGGGTGCAGCACCTTCGGAACATCAGACTTCATGCGGGTGCTGCGACCAGCCGCCAGCACCACCGCGATCGTTGAAGACATGCAATCACTTCCTGCTGTCGATCCGCTTCAGAAACGCAGACCAATCTGACCAATAAACCCGGAATCAATACCCGTTGACGCCGGTGACGTGCCGTACTCGATATTTCGATCCAGCACTGCTCCCGCTTCGATGAACCAGCTGTAGAAACCGGCATCCATCCGGAAGCCACCCAGCAGTCGGTAGTCGGACACTTCAAGCTGCGTGTCCTGCAGCACTCCACCGTTGTCTCGCTGCACTCCCCACGCTTCCACATGATATTCCGCTCGGAAATACAGCCACTTCGCCCACAGCCGCTCGTTGCCAAGAAACAGACTCACCCGCGTCTCCGGGTACATCAGCTGCCATTCCCAGTAATCGTCGCGGTAGATCAGGCCGGCCCACGGAATCACCCGATCGTTCAGACGATCCCAGTACATCGCTCCCAATCCCAGAGTCCAGTAAGGATCCAGTCGGAACAGCATGATACCGCGACCGTCCAGCTGGAAGCCTTCACTCCACGGATCCGCATCGAAGTCCGTGTTGATCGACGGAGTGATCGCAAAACTCAGACTGGCAGGCCCCGAAGACTGCGTCTCCAGCTCAATGTCAAAACCAAATCGGAACAGACTCGATGGAAGATCAAAAGCACCCTTGCCGCCGTCCAGACTGCGGTAACCAAATTGATTGGTCCAGTTCAGCACGCAGCCACTGGGCAGCTGTGACGTGTGAGTCAGGCCGTAATCGATGCCAAAGGACTGAAAATCACCCTGCGTGGGATCTGAAAGAGTGGACGATGGCAGCCAGCTGAAATCAATCCGGTTGTTCCAGCCGAACCGATACGGAGCCGGTCCGTTGGCCCCGTAACTGTAAAGCCCCTGCGGAACAGTCTGCTGATATGGTTGCTGCGGACCAGCAGCCCCCTGCGGTGAACTCAGAAACGGGTCTGTTGTGAACGGCGGCGAAAATGCATTCCACGTCATATTGCCCGACATCTCAGGGCTGGTCATCAGCGGAACACCACAGCAGGCATCCGTTCCGTTCGCCGGAACTGATGGCGTCGCGTCGCCGAGACCCGGGACCGATGACCCAGGTGCCGCAGTCCCCGGCTGAGTTCCACCATTGTGATTCGGAGTCACCGTGGCGTCATCTGGAATCGGTACGGCACCGTCCTGAAATACCGCGACCGACGTCAGCTGTGGCTGGTAAAACCCGGCTGCCCCCCGATTGAAAGTGGCGGTCTGCCCAGGAGAAACAAAGCCAGAGCCCGCAGCGGGATGCCCAACAGCGGCCATACCCGCGAACGGCTGGCCATACTGCGCTGCGCAGGAACCGGACCAGATTCCCGCGATGGCCGCGGCAACGAGGGCTGGGAGGATGGTTTTCACGCGAGCACCTGTAGAGAGAGAGGAGGTCAGGCAGGAATCGACCTGAACCGCAGCACCCGCGGATGCGGGTTGAGAGAGGAAGCTGCCACTGCGGCTTGAGAGAAGTTTTGGGAATTCTGCGGATTCACCCAATCCGGTCAACACCAACACAGCGACTCATGGCAGTTCTGACCGGAGCCCCAGCAGATTCGGCAACGTGATCCCACAATTTTCGGCGTTAACTGCCGAAACAGTGCCGGCGTTACATCCTGCAGGTTCTGCAGAACCTCCAGATTCGCCAGATTTCCTGTTTCGGTGGCGGCAGCACCAGAGCAGCCTGACGGCCCGGACCGTCTCCTGCCACCACAACCTGCACCGGCCTCGCATCACTGTCCCGCGTTCGCCGCGGAATCGAAGAAATCGCCTGTTGACGAAAATCAACCCCTGAAATTCGCCGGTCGTGGAGCCGCTTCTGGCTTTACCCCTGAACTCCGCCGGAGAATCAGGCCCAACGTCGCCTGTATTCCTATTCCAATCAGGGCTATCTCTCGATGTCCACACCTTTGCTGCGCCGGCTTTCCTCGCTTTTCCAATCGCAACTCTCGTCATCCTTCTCGGCAAATCGCGGGCGAAGGCACCGGAATCGTACTCAGACAGTTGCTGCCGAAGTCCTTGAAGGCCGCCAACTGCCCGCACAGATTGTTGTGACCAGCCTGCTTGATGACGTCGTTACGGACGGTCAGGTCACGCTGCGCGAAGCCATCGAGGCAGCAAATCTTGATCAGTCCGTGGATGGCTCGGCAGCCGGAAATGGAACCGACGAAATTGTTTTTTCCCGGGCACTCCTGACCACCGGCAGCGTGCAGATCAACATTTCTTCGGGCGAACTGCTGATTACCAGTCCGCTGAAAATCACCGGGTTTGGGCCGGCCTCCACAGTGCTCAGCGCCCAGGGTCTCAGTCGGCTCTTCAGGATCACCGACACGCTCACATCCGGTGCCTCTGCAGTGGAACTCACTGGTCTTGGCCTGACAGGTGGAGTCACATTTCTCGACCCGACTGGCGAGTTTCCGAATGAACAGAACGGGGGGGCCATTCTGCACGACGCCGATGGCACCCTGAAACTGGTGGATTGCCTGCTCAGCGACAATCAGACATTCGGGATCGGCGCGGCGGGAGGAGCAATCTACTCCGAATTCGGCTGCACACTGGTGGGCTGCATCTTCCAGAACAATCGCACCAGTGGCATCGAGGCCCCGGGCGGAGCCATCTGCACCTTCTCGGGATTCCTCGACATCAGTGACTCCGTGTTCATTGGCAACGGCACACTGA
>JBEIEK010000305.1:0-7207 GCA_040382995.1 Planctomycetaceae bacterium | reverse complement strand
GTGCCTCCCCAAAACGCCCGAAAAACGGTGCCGTCAGTGGTGCCGAGGTGCCCGTATTGGTGCCATTCAGTTTTCCTCGTATTGTCACAGTTTTCCCCTTTTTGCACTCCTGGAACCCGGGGACAGGGCCACGGACACGGGCCAAAACCGAGGCCCATAAACGCAAAGAAACCCCGAGGCAACCTCGGGGTTTCGTGGAAAAACACTGCATTTCGAAGCGTTCTGCCGAAGCGGAGAGACAGGGATCCGAACCCTGGGTACCCGTGTGGCACTCCGGTTTTGAAGACCGGTGGCTGCGGGAGGTGCAATCACGCCTCTACTCAATGTCCGTTCGGTCGATGTCCCGCTGTGCAAGGTGACGTACTGCGTACACCACAATTCGATGATCATGGATTGCAAACAGAACTCGGTGAGTTCGTTTGCCTGACAGCCCAAACAGCATTTGTCGCAGCTCAAGCTGCGCAAGCCACTGTGCGGCCTGTATCGATGATCGATTCTGCGCCCACCAGAGAGCGGAATTGCCAATCTGCGCCCTGGCCCGTGGAGTGATGACGACGCTGCGTTTCAATCGGTAATTCCCAGTTGCCTGCGGATGTCTGAGAAGGCCATTGCGGCTGGTTCCGCAAGCCCGCTGGCCTCGTCGAGGATACCCTGCCGGACGTCCTGCAGCGTCTCAGAGTACTCCATGTCCTTTCGCCACTGCTGAACCAATTCTTCGAGCGAAAGAGCCGTATTTTCTGCTTCAATGCGTCGGGACGCAAACTGGAAGAAGTTCTGCAACTGATGAGCGATTGAGAGTGTTTCCATTTTGACCTCTGGAGTCATCTTACACGTGAAAGAAGTGGCGAGTCAAAATCTTCCGGCCGATTTATCGCTGTTCAACAGTGTTTTGCTTCAAATTCCTCAGTCTTTTCGCGGCGGGCACCCAGCCGCCACCCATGCTTCCAGTTCACTGAATCTCCACATCAGCGAACGGCCAAGTCGGATCGGCCTCGGGATCCGGTCTGTGGGCCCGTGGCCCACCACGCTCGCCAGGTGCGCAGATGCTTACCGCACAGGGCAGCCGCGGCAATGGCACCCACAAGCAGTGGGGTGGATTCGACGGTCAGGGGTGAATGGGTCTTATCTGCCGTCGCCATGGTGTTGACTCACGGAAAGAGTGCAAAGTGTGACATCGCTATTTGAAGAGCTACGCGATTCACAAGGCGACTGACGACTGCGGGATGTGGAATTCCAGGATCGCGGTGCGGGGATTGCTGATATTCAATGGGAATCGCTGATCAACGCCTATGAACACCGATTGACGGCATCCGGTGAAACATCAGTGCTCATCATGAGTGGCTTCGACAGCATTTTCCCGCCAGCAAACAACCACGGCAGGGTTTCCAGCATCCTGACCGGTCGCAGGAGGCTGTCAACAGGGTCCTGCATGCCACGTGCGGCTTGCTGCATGGATTCTGCAGCACATCAGTTGCACAGTCGCTGGCATGCCTGGCAAAACTGCCATGCACCGGTTTCTCCAACCGGTGCCTCCCCCAAAACCGCCCCGAAAAACGGTGCCGTCAGTGGTGCCGAAGTGCCCGTATTGGTGCCAATCAGTTTTCCTCGTATTGTCACAGGTTTCCCCTTTTTGCGCTCCTCGAAACCGGGGACGGGGCGACGGACATGGGTCAAAACAAGGTCCGTAAACGCAAAGAAACCCCGCGGAAACCTCGAGTTTTCGTAGAAAAACACTGCGTTCTGAAGCGTTTTGCCGCAGAATTCAATATCGCGGGTTCGCTGCCGCACAAACCGACATTCCATCTGGCCATTCGACACAGTATCCTGACAGCGAAATCGAGGCAAACAGCTCATGCTTCAAGATTGCAGCAGAACGAGGACTTATGTCGACTGCCAAAGAAACAATGAGTGAGATCATCGCTCGTCAGCCTGAGGACAGCAGTTACGAAGAGATTATGCGCGAACTGGCATATGCTCGAATGGTGGAACGCGGCCTCGCGGACGCTGACGCTGGACGAACGGTTACACAGCGGGAAGTCCGTTCACGGGTGGACTCGCGGCAGAAGTAGTGTGGACTCAGCAGGCGGTCAAATGCCTCGAACAGATCAGCGCATACATCGCGACTGACAATCCAACCGCCGCGAAAAAGGTGATTCACGGAATTCTTGACAAGGCAGAGATGCTGAGTCGACAGCCTCAGATCGGACATCGGTACGAGCCAATCACTGACCGAGAGGTTCGAGAAATACTCTACGGCCACTATCGGATTCCATATCTTGTGCGAACACCCGAGCGGGTTGAGATACTCGGAGTCTTCCACGGGGCGATGGATATTGAACGCTACCTGCGGTGATAACGCCGGGTTCTTTACCCGTAATTTCACCGGTTTTGACGTCAGCACTCCGAGATGCTTCCGTTGGGTACGCAAGTACCTGGACTCGGCGCAGCTGGTTAATGCGTGCGGAGCTTGAGCTGCATTGACTTGTGTCAGCGTTCGGGCTTCAGAGCGGGCTGAGGGCGTCAGAAAGTGGCGAATTGGGTTCGCAGGAGTCGCCGTCCACAAAGGATGCGTGCCTGCGGTGCTGACGCAACTCGAATTCACCATGCGGGGATGAAGCGGCCCGCCGTTGGGGCTGCTTTCGCGGAACGCTGGCCACGCTCGTCAACAGCAGCCAGCAAAAGGTCACTGGTGCGAGGAGTTTGCGACCGCAGGGCAAACGCCGGCAAGGCAGGACGAAAAGTCAGGAAGAGTCTGGAGACAGCTCTCCTCGGCGTGGGCACCACGACGTGGCTGGTCGGGAGTCTGCCACTGGATGTCAACCTCCGAGTGCAGCTGAGTCACAAGAAGCCTCCACGGCCAAAACCCGCCAAACGCGCCCACGAGTGGCTGGTTTTAACACGCCCACTGACACCGCAATCATGGAAACACATTGGTCGACCATCATACAGGAGTCATTTTGTGATCAAAAATCTTGTGAAACACGGCAATAGCTGGGCGGTGATCATCGATCGCCCAATCCTTGATTTGCTGAAGCTGGATCCAGGATCCCAGGTCGAACTAACGACTGACGGTACCTCCATTCGGATCTCTCCGGTGCAGCGGGACGACCGTGACAGTAAAGTTCGAAATGCTCGCGCCAAAGTCAACGCGCGGCACTCGCGTGCTTTCAGGAAGCTGGCGGAGTAATTCAACATGCTGTTTTTGACGGTCACCGATGTTCTGAAATCGCACCAGAGCCAGATTGAAATCTATGGTGGCAGTCCAGGTATCAGGGATCGTGGCTTGCTCGAATCGGCGATTGCTCAACCACAGACAACGTTTGGGGGTCATTACCTGCATACAGACGTCTTTGAGATGGCAGCGGCATACCTGTATCACCTCGTGATGAACCATCCGTTTAGCGAAGAAGCGGGAAATCGCCGACTTCTTCAGATCGCATCAAGTGGCTGCTGACGGCTCGCAGTCCTGACAGCCACACAATGCAGAAGCGGCGCGATTCACTGCGATCCTTACAACGGCGGGAACTGGAATTCCATCAGCGGGGCCACTATGGCGAGGGGTGGCGAACCACAAGAGTAACCAGAACGCGGGCACCGGAGTGAAATTCGTGAAGATCTCCGATCACCGTTACTGCTCACTCTCAAGCCGAATGTAGCCATACGGGTTGAATATGAATTCGTCTTCCTCATACCTCGCACAGGGACGACAACGGATCACGCGTCTGAGCCCTTCGTCCTTGAGACGAAAACGTTCCCCATCCCTCAGTGGTCGCGCTGGTCGATCACCGACGAGATACATGCCAGGCATGTCCATCCATTCAATCGCATCCTTCAGGTCCAGCGAAGCCTCAATCTCGGCATCGGGCTGACCGAGCAGATGCATTCCGCAGGAGTAGTAGGAACTTTCGTCGTCATCGATCAAGGGACGTCTGACCCATGCCCAATACAAGCTTGCGCCTTCACCATGGCGATCGCCGTCCGCTTTAGCTCGCGAGAATTCGTCGGCGAGAGCTAACCAACGAGCCCTTCCGTGGGCGATCCCTGCTGCCTCACACTTTGCCGCAACGGCGCCCCCGCGCAGAAGAGCGGCGGTGAGCAACAGCGCGCGACCGGAGATATCCGCCGCATGCTCTTTCATGATTGGTGGCGAGAGCACATAAGCAACCGCACCGTGTGTCCGTACGGCATCCCAGTCCTCACCGAACATCGATGGAGAAACTCGGTCATAAGACGCATCGAAGGAATCCATCATTCGATGGTCCGGGGAGAGCTGCGAGAACTCACGGTCAAGCTCGAAGCCAGAGAAGCTCTCTTGCTGAATAATCTCATCGACCTCATCAAGGTCGCGCCAATTTCCAACGACGCAGATCACATTTCGAGGTATTACCATCGGTATGGGCCGTTTCTGAGTGAGGCTTTTGGTTCCAATGCGGCAGGCACCTATTCTATGGAATGCAAAAAAATCCGAGCAGATTGGCCATGCATCCTCGATAGCTGCATCTCACTCGTCAATCTCCCTCACGCAAGGTCAGTAAAAAATTGCTCTCCAGCACATCTGCGTCCTGCCACATGCAATTCTGCGGAATCGCGGGCGTGCAGATGTGCCGAATGACAATCACTTCCACGTCCTGATCCAGCAGGTCCCCGTCGACGATCGTTAGATTCATACGAGAGAACTCCGTGGGCAACGAAAACCAGCCGTGCGAACAGTCCGACAATCAGCACTCAAGGCGCTTGCGCCAGTGCCATGCACGTCTTCTAACGTGAGAGACTGCAGGGACCAGGATCTCGGCAACCTGCAGGATCCGGAATTTCAAAACCGCGATCTCTGATCCCGGTGCTGCCCCAAAATCGCCCGAAAAACGGTGCCGTCAGTGATGCCGAGGTTTATGCTGGCCGGTCACATTCAGGAAAGAAGGGTGGCCGGAAATTTGAAGCCGAAGTCTCCGCCGGCTTGCGGTTTGAGCCACGTCGAGTGCGGTCGGGAGCCCGTCTCAGCAATGTACATCGGCGCCCGCGTGGATACCTGCGTTCTCGAGGCTGCCCTCGCGAGGAAAAGCTGGACTTCGATCGATGAACTGGTTTTGTTACGATAAGAATTCACTCAGAGGAGAAGCAAATGGTGATTCGCGGACATTTTCAGAACGGTGTGATTGTTCCTGATGAACCAGTCAGCCTTCCGGAAGGAACATCTGTCAGGATTGAAGTCGTCGACCTTGAACCGAAGAAGTTGAAACGACGAGGAGGGATGTGGAAGGGGCAAGTGGTGATTGCGGACGACTTTGACACCCTGCCTCCTGAACTGGCTGAAGCCTTCGGAGTCGGCAGCGAATGAGATTCGCATAAAACGGGGCCTTGGAAAAATCAAGGCGCCAGACAACATCGAAGATGTCATCGCACAGTGTGGATTCCTTGAATTGGCTATCTCGCTTTCGCATTCCCTGAAAACAGAAACTCTGCCGCATTTTCACCGCGATCCGTTCGACCGAATGTTAATCGCTCAGTCCCTGTGCGAATCGGCTGTGATGGTAAGTCATGATCGGGTGTTTGAACAGTATGGAATCCCGCTGATCCATGCGTGATATGGGCAGTTATTTGAGCCCTGCAAGTTGGCGTCATCGCGTTGAGGAAAATCTGATCTGGAAAGGCGAACTTTCCGCCAGTTCTCTCAGAAGCACCAGAGCCCACGGAGAGAGACTCACTGTCTGGCCCCTCTGTGCGTGACACCTCGAGTGTCTGATCTATGTTTTTCCACGTGACTTTGTAGCCACGCCGGCAAGGCGGGACGAAAAGTCTGGAAGAGTCTGGAGACCGCATGATTCGGCGTAGAAGAGTGTTTTCAGGGAGGAGATGGCAGTCAAGCAACTCCCACGGCAGAGTAAACCTTAACTGATCTTCCGTTCACCTGCTGGTTTTGAACGCGCCCACTGACAGTGTCGCACAGATTTGTGCGCCACTGTGCGGAATTCCTGACCTAAGAAGGCGAATTACCTCGCTGATGGCGCACCATGCATCATCGACCGAAGTGCTTCATTTACTGCCTCATCTGTCGGATAGGCCTCGCGAACATCGGGTGATAGCAAAGCCAGATTCGTGCCTTTGCGGTACTGATCAAGGTACTTCCCGCGAACACCCCCCCTGAGTTCCTCACGGTGATACTCTGGACGGATTTCGTCTTCGTTGTTGGTCGACTCATCCCTCGTCATAGATCTTTCTTTCTCTACGTGTTACGGCGCGGGCGCTGATGATTCGATTACCACCCCCGCGATCAGTGTGGCAAACCACAAGCAGTCGCCCATCGCTGGAATACCCAAACGTCAGGAACCGATCCTCATCATCGGAGTGAGCAGGATCAAAGAACGTGATTGCCAACGGATCAGCGAATACTGTGGCTGCTTCTGCAAAAGCGACACCGTGTTTGGTCAGATTGCGTGCTGCCTTCAGGATGTCCCATTCGAATTCCATCAATTCAGACTACCGCGCCCCTGCAGGCAGGGCAAGAGCGAATCGGCACCGTTTCCATCACCCAGTCATAAAATCTCCTCAGCTGCAAGCGACCCTTGCGCGGTGATTTGGGTATCCGTTCTCGCGGCCTGCGGCCCACCACGCTCGCCACGTGCGCAGATGCTTACCGCACAGGGCAGCCGCAGCGGTTGCATCCACAAGCAGGGGCGTGGATTCGACGGCCAGGGGTGAATGGGTCTGATCCGCAGTCGCCATAGTGTTGCCTCGGGAAAAGAGTGCAAAGTGTGACATCGCTATTTGAAGAGCTACGCGATTCACTGGGCGACTGACGACTGCGGGATGTGGAATTCCGGGATCAAGGTGCGGGGATTGCTGATATTCAATGGGAATCGCTGATCAACGCCTCTGAACACTGATTGACGGCAACCGGTGAAACATCAGTGCTCATCATGAGTGGCTTCGACAGCAATTTCCGGCCAGCAAACAACCACGGCAGGTTTTCAGCATCCTGACGGGTCGCAGGACGCTGTCAAAAGGGTCCTGCAGTGCCAGGTGCCGCTTGCTGATGGCAGAGTCTTGCGAGAAACCACCAGTTGCACAGTCGCTGGCATGCCCGGCAAAACTGCCATGCACCGGTTTCTCCAATCGGTGCCTCCCCCAAAACCGCCCCGAAAAACGGTGCCGTCAGTGGTGCCGAGGTGCCCGGATTGGTGCCATTCAGTTTTCCTCGTATTGTCACAGG
>JBEIEK010000304.1:0-7255 GCA_040382995.1 Planctomycetaceae bacterium | reverse complement strand
GCAGACAAGTCGCTGGGTTTTGCCGCCGACATAGCGGCTGCAGCGTCCGGAATCTGCAGCAGTCGTCGAAGCTCTGCATGCAGCACACCCCAGTCTTCGAGCGGACCAGCGACGGGCTGCTGAAACATCAGTGGCGTGGTGAGCAGTTGCAGGGCTACGACAGTATGTTCCGGTGCTGCCGCCGCGTCGATTTGTTGCAGCCACGGCTGCAATTGCATGGACCTCGCAGCAAGGATGTCCGCCGTCTCATTCCGAGTCACCCCGTTCAGTGCTGCCTCCAGCAGACAATCTCCCAGCAGTGCCAGCTTCCGCAGGTGCTGCCGCACGTCTGCGGGGGATGCGTCCGACGATGGTGCGGGTATAGCCAGCAGATCAGCGGCTGCTGCGAGCGGATGCGAAGCACGCAGCAGCAACGCGCGGTATTCACGCGCGGTCGCGATTGTCGGCTGATCCGCAAACATCTGAATGTGCTGATCAAGAGCCGCGCGATAGTGGCCTGCAGCGGGGTTCGCCGGCAGAGCGGCCCTGTGCAGCTGCGCCATTCCGTAGAGTCGCAGCAGGTCGGCAGCTGCCTGCTGGCGAGGACGGTGGCAGGCCGCAAATTCGCCCGCCGATGTTTCCAGTTCCGCAACGGCTTCAGTCCAGCGGGATTCACGCAGCAGCAATTCACCAATCTGCATCCTTGCCAGCGCACGCAGGTCAGCACTGGCGGCGGGCAGCCGCGTGATCTGCTGCAGGCGAGCCAGAGCAGCGGCGTGGTCATTGGCGGCGAGCAGCACGGTGACGGATTCGATGGCATCCGCGCCTTCAGGACCGGCGAGCAGCACCAGTTCCAGCCGGCGCTCGCAATACTGCAGACGCTCTGCCCAGACGCCCCGGAGCAGCGGAGAGATTTCGGCCTTCGCCGATTCGAAGGCAGCCACAGCGTCCGTGAGGCTGCTGCGATCACCCGCACGGCGCGTCTGCTCAATCTCGCTCAAAAGCTCGCACAGCAGCAGTCGCGCATGCAGCAGCAGCAACTGCAGCTCGGGGTCTTTGGCTGCGTCAGCCGGGAGCAGACCGGTGGGCTGGGCGTCCCGGGTGAGCAGTTCGCTGGGGCGTCGCAGCCGCAGCAGACGCGTTCGCTGCAGAACTTCCAGACGTCGCTGTTCACTGACACTCCTGGCATTCGCCGCGAGACTCCGCAGCTGCAGTTCCAGCGCGGTGTCGTCGCCCTGATCCAGCAGGATCTGGGCCAGCAGGTGCCGCGCACGAAACTGATACTGGTCAGCAAGCCCGCGGAGAAGCTGCTCCGCTTCGCTGCGAAGACTGGCCAGTGACTCTGCCGCAGGTCCCGCAGGAGACACCGCGGAATTCGCCCGCGGAGATGCAAGCCGATGAGCCGAAAGCTGGAGTTCCAGCAGTGTGCAGCGAAGTCGAAAACGGACGTCACGAAGCGTCGCGGGTGGCAGCAAAGGCCGCAGCTCGTCGGTAAACTTCAGCTGAGCGGTCGCCAGCTGGATTCCCTGGCTGCAGGCCGAACGCGCGAATTCCAGCTTTGCTGCGGGTGGCAGACTGCTGCGAAAACCAATCGCCGCACACTCCATGTCTGCGACGGCCGCCAGAAGTTCCAGCTGACGCAGCCGCAGTGCCAGCTCCGTATCCGGTTGAACAGGCGCCTTTTTAAGAAATTCTGTGATGCGGGAGACAGCCAGCGAAATCAGCTCTTCACGGCGAGCCTGCGGCAGATACCACGCTTCGTCCTCACAGCAATCCGCAAACAGCAGTTCCCACGTGGCCTGAGCGGTTAAACTCTGCGCCGTCTGCAGCCGCTGCAGACACACCTGCCGACCCAGATCAAACAGACCCCGAGCCCTGAGCGAAAAAATAAAATCCGCTTCACCGTCCGAAAGGCCGGGATCGGCAACAGCCGTTGCCGCACCCTGATCACCATCGGCCACAGCAGAATTGGCGGAGCCCGCGACCTGAGCCGGACGAGGGATTGGCTCGTCGGCGATCGGGAGCAGGAAGAAAATCCATGGCAGGAGTCGGGACATGCCTTGATCTTACCCCGCCCCCACCCTTAGCTGTCAACCACGCGACTGTTACGGAACAGTCAATCCGGTGCCTGCACGGCACATCACGGACAAGTTTTGATTGGCGGAACTGTCGTGTTCTAAGAGTCGACCCTGAAGCAAATGACCTCCACAGAGTTCCTGTTGAGCCGTCATCATCCTGTCAGAACGGCAGCAGCATGGCCGCAGCGATGGCCGCACAGCCTGCCATAATCAGGCCGGCACCGATCTGCCGCAGACGCCGCAACCGATTTCGCTGACGAATCTCCAGCATCATTTCCAGACCGGCAATTCTTGCGTAACAGCCGGATGTCCATGGCGAGACCTGACTGAACGACAGCACCCCTGCTGACGATCCCGGGGCTTGCGAAGCATGTTGTCTTGAACTTCTCATAGCGATCTCCGAAAAATGTGGTGCGAGTATCGACCACTTCAACGGCTAACCCGCAAACCAGATGACAGGCTTCGCGGCTTCTGACGCTGTTTCCCGTTTTTTCCAATTGAAAATCTCACTGGAGCTATCGCTTTGAACGATCTTAACGGCCAGACTGCCATTATTACCGGGGGTTCCACCGGGATTGGTCTTGGAATTGCCCGTTCGCTGGCCTCTGCCGGATGCCGCGTGATGCTGGCGGGGCGGAACTCTGAGCGGCTGGGGATGGCCAGTGCGGAGCTGGCAAAGTCCGGCAGTCAGGTTTCCGCCACGGCGGGTGATGTTTCCACAGAAGCCGATGTGATTCGCCTGTTTGCTGAAACAGACCGGATCTTTGGCCCCGTGGATTTGCTGGTGAACAATGCCGGGGCCTTCGATGGCGGGCCCGTGGAAGATCTGTCGCTGGAGGCCTGGAACCGCGTCATCGGCGCCTGTCTGACGGGTGCCTTTCTGTGCACGCGGGAAGCTTTCCGCCGCATGAAACCGCGTGGTCGCGGTCGCATTCTGAATATCGGTTCAATTTCAGCCCAGCGCCCGCGAATGAATTCCGCTGCCTACACCGCCGCCAAGTTCGGCGTTCAGGGACTCACCCACGCCACGGCCCTTGAAGGCCGCAGTCACGGGATCTGCGTCAGTTGTCTGCATCCGGGTAATGTCCTTGTGGAACGCCGCATCAACTCGGGTCTTGCCAGTGACGCAGAGCCGATGATGTCGGTCGAAGCCATTTCCCGGGCGGCCTTCACCATGCTCACCATGCCCCCGGAAGTCAACTTTCTTGAGGCCATCGTGCTGCCGAATGAGCAGCTCTACGTGGGGCGTGGGTGAAGGGCTCGAACGTGACGTTCATGGCACAGGGCGATTCGTTTGATTATCGCTCAGGTGGTTTCGATTGTTTCGCAGGACCGGTGGCTCGGGTACCTTCCAGCCGCGTGGTGCATTCACGAGCACAACGGGTTTGCCTGTATTATCGGCGATGCGCAGATTGTCGGTGATGACGCCGTTTCGCGAATGCCGCCAGCAATGGATTGCCTGGCCGTCGCTCTTGATGACATTACCGATGATCTCGTAGCCGTCGAGGTTGAAGTTTGGTTCGATTGCGGTCAGTCCAGTCTCCATGTAGTTGCCGTTGCATTTCACGTTGCGTAATGCACCGCGGTGCGATGGGTGTCCCAGCAGGTAGGCTGCGCCGCGCGGGTTCAGCGTGCGAGTGCGCTGAATGGTAATGTTCTCGGCGTCAAATGACTCGCCAGGGCCGACGGCGCCACCGGCCAGGAACTCGCCGGTATGTTCGCCATAACACATGACCGAGCGCATGGTGTCGGTCATCGTGATATCCTCGACGGTGACCCCTCGCACGCGTCCGTGAATGAGAACGCAGCTGTTGATGTTCTTCACAAGGCCGCTTGGCTGAGCATTGTGCGTGGCGTTGAGGTCAATTGTGCCTTTGCCGAGGATGCGGACGTTTTCGATGAACTCCGTCTGCCGTCCATGCCCGATGCGAATGCCGTAAGCCTCGGGTGCATCGAAGCTCACAAACCACACGCTCCGCAGACTGTGCCCTGTGCGGTTGCCAAAGCGGATTTTCACACCGTGTGCGAGCGCCTGCCAGTTGCCGGTGATGGGCACTTTTTTGTGCGGCGTCTCAAATAACTTTCCGTCACCCCACGCAAACGTATCCGGCTGGCCGTCCGCCCCAACTCCGTCCGTGATGATCGTGAAAATCGTTGCGCCGTACGCCTCGGGGCCGTCCACCGCCGGTCGTGTAATGTCAAAACTACCGCCGATTTCGAGATCATCAAGTTTTTTGCCTGCGTCCTGATCCGTTGTGATTTCACCCTCGGTTTCCAGCGTCGTTGTGCCCGGCGCGAGCTTCAAAATGGCGCCCTCCTTCAATTCAATCTCCACCGATTTATCCACGTAGAGCATGGCACGATTTTTCCCTAAGCCGTGTTGATGTACCCCGGGCAAAAACACAAGACGGTCGCCAGGCGCGGCGGCATCAAGAACGACCTGCGGCGAGTCACCGGGCTGGATCAAATGCTCCCCTGCGGGCAACGAAAATTGGATTACAGGCAGCAATGTGGCGATGAGCGTGAGCGTTGGTTTCATGGGATTGAGCATTTCTGCAGGATTCTGTCAGGTTGAACGCCTGTTTGCTTCACGTTTGAGGACGGTGGGCCCGGGAAAAACTTTGTTATTGGGGGCAGGTTTCGGGAATGGTGTTTTCCGTTGCCGTTGCCTGCGGGAACAATCTCCTCGTTCCAAAGAACTTCACTGCCCCTGACCCCGCGTCCGATATCAATCGGCCGCTGGCTGCCACCACGCGTGCATCGCGGCGTGTCCACTCGGAACATCCGTCAGCGCGTGCTCCCGGCGATCCGACAGTCGCATCACGTAGAGATTGCGAATGCCCCTGCGTTTTGATCCGCAAAGGATCCATTTGCCATCGGGTGAGGGCTTCGGGTGATAATGCGTGGTGTGTTCTTCCGATTCCGTCAACTGCTCAGTCTGCCCGTCCAGCGACACACGAAACAGCTCCACGCGGCTGCCGACCTGGGAGGTGTAAAACACGGACTGACTATTGATCGACCACACGGGCACATCGCTGCTGCCGTCGTGAAAGTCCGGCACATCCAGAAACTGCGTCACTCCTCGATAACCACCGCGATCTGCCAGCTTCTTCAGGCCAGTCCCGTCCGCTCGCACGATGTGCGGATGGCAGTTGTAATGTTCGCCGGAAACAAACAGCAGCCACTTTCCATCAGGTGACCACGAGGGGGCAAAGACAAACGGATGTCCCGTCTGCACATGCATCCGCCGGGACCCGTCGGCATCGGCCAGATAGACCTGATAGTTTTCGTGATAAGAAATGCGGGAACCGTCCGGAGAACTGCTGAAGCCATACGCAAAGCCGCTGGAGTCCTGTGTGAGGTCCGTCTTGTGACGGCCATCACGATCCATGCGGAAGGGTTTTGAGCTGCCGTTGATCAGCGCGGTGAAGCCGAGCCTGTGGGGATCATTGGGCCAGAAGAACAGCCCGGAATTGTAAAAACTGACCCGGTCCACACCTGTGACGTTGTCGGCTTGACCTGTGGCCAGATCCACAAGAAACGAATCCACCAGCCAGCCATCAGGAGTGAAGCGAAAGGTTTTGTGCGTTTCCTCCCACTGAGCGTTGTCGGCGCTTTCCCAGCCCCGCAGCACCACCGCGGTCCGGCCATCCGGAGACCAGCCTGCAAACTGCGTCCACGCTCCAGGCTTATCCACCAGCTCACTTCCGATCGCTCGCCGCTGTGTCCCGTCCGCCCTCACCAGCATGGCGCGATTCGTACTGACATTCGCCTGCCGACCACCCGGCAGATTTGTGCGGTGTTCGGTGTACCCCACGAGCGGCAGTTTTGCTGCAGGCTCGTCAGCGAGGGCGGCCCCGAGACATGTCAGGAGCAGTGCAGCAGGCAGCAACAGTCGCATGGAAACAGGACTCATGATCGTACCGTGCGGAAACGCAGGAGTCCCAGCACGAAGAAGACAGAGGCGAAGGTCAGCAGCATCCCACAGGATGCGAAAACGGTGACCGGGTTCGGCAGGTCCTTTGTCAGAATTTCATTGTAAGCGTCCAGCGCCCATGCATGGGGAGTCATCAGGCTGATTTTTTGGGTGAGCGGCGGCATCCACGCGCGGGGCACCAGACAACCGCTGATGCCCGCACTGGACAGCAAAATCAGATTGCCGAAACTGGACACCTGAGACTCTGTGCGGGCCAGTGTCGAAAACAATAGTCCCAGCGCCGTTGCGGCGCACGAAGTGCACAGCATGATCGGCAACAGCAGCCATGGCTGCGAACCCCACGACATGCCAAACAGGATCCTGCCTGAAATCATCAGAATGGTGGTCTGCACCAGAGACAAAATCAGAAAGGGGGACGTCTTGCCAATCAGGATTGAAGCCGGACCAATCGGTGCGATGCGCAGGCGCCGCAGTGTCCCCGTGTCGCGTTCACCAATAAAGGACCGACCCATCACGTTGATCAGGAAAAAAACAAACATCACTGTGTAACTGGGAATGAAGAATTCGTACACCCGGTTGACCGGCGCGGCACCCGTCGACTCAGCACCCTCCTGACTCTCCCATGATGGCGGTATCACCGATGACCGTGCGGCACCACGAAACATCGGCACCTTCTCGGCCATGATCGGTAACAATGCGTTCTGCAGCGACAGCTTGATCAGGGCCTGTGTGAGCCCTTCCATCATCGGGTCCGGAGCCGATTCATTGAACACCAGGTGCAGATCCAGGGCAGCCAGCCCGCCAGCGCGAGTCGTTTCGTCGGGGGCTGTCAGTTGTTTTGAGGATTTGCTTCTGGCCAGCACTTCAAATTCGGGACCCACAACCAAACGCACATCCACAGGACTTTCCGGTGCCTTCTGCTTCAGTTCTGGCATGCGCTGCGCGTCGGCGACCGGGTCCACCGACAAAGGCCGCAGCAGGACGTGATCGTAACTTGCCAGAAATCCCGACAGGCGACGCGATGACACCGTGCCACTGAAATCCGCCACCTCCACCTGCAAACCCTGACGGTTCTGTTCACGCGTGGCCCGCAAACGACCCGTCGATGATCCCACAATCGCAATTATCACCATCGGCATCGCCAGTTCAATGGTTTCAAAAGTGGTGAAGCGTTTTTGACAGGACTCGCACTTCCGTCGGCGACGGATGACGTTACCCTCTTCAGAGTTGCGGGAGTCCAAAACTTTAGTGTCCGGTGCCG
>JBEIEK010000303.1:0-7274 GCA_040382995.1 Planctomycetaceae bacterium | reverse complement strand
TCATCAGCCGCCGGACGGCAGTCCGCGGGCAAAGGGCCCTGTAAACGCAACTGCAAACGCCCCTCGGCAGCGCGCGCACCTTCGGTGCGAATCGCAGCCGGGGGCTTCCGCCCGACCGCTGAGCCGCCGGACGGCAGTCCGCGGGCAAACGGCCCTGTAAACGCGACCGCAAACGCCGAATTGCCTTGAAGTTGTCCAAATCCGGCCGAAAAGCAACCTCAATCCCCCCTCTCCCCTTCAAGGGGAGAGGGGACGGGGGTGAGGGGTGAAAGAACACCGCCAGCCCCCCGTCGTCAACACTTCCGAGACACTTTAAATCCAGGATCCTCGTGCACTGTCCGTGCTGTGCGTGGCAGGGGCGTTTCACCCCTCACCCCCTGCCCCTCTCCCCAGTCTGGGGAGAGGGGAGCCAGATGCCGCATACGCCAAAACGTCAACGCCATTGGGCCTGCGGTCGATTTCAATCGGCCGGTAGCATCCCGCCGCGGGGTGTTACCACAAACAGCCTCATTCGGCTGCTGCAGGATCCCCGGCGTGCGTCTGGCTGTCCTGATGCCATTCGCGGCGTGTCTGTGCCCAGATCGCCAGCCACAGCGGTGTCTGGACAAAGGCGGTACCCAGAAGGTAGCCAAGTGCCACGCCGTGGGTGCCCAGACTGCGTCCAAACACCAGTTGCAGCACCGCGATCAGGCTGCTGGAAACCACTGCGGCTGTCAGAAACGGATCCTGTTTGTGGGCGCGGACGTAGAGGTTTGCGCACATGGCCGGCTGCAGCGACAGCAGTGCGAGTGAAAACAGCAGCGTGGGATACATGGGCAGCAATCGCTCCGACAACCGCACGCTCAGCCAGTCCGTCCGGGTCCCAAGCCAGAAGACAGTACCGCAAAACAACAGCAATCCCAATGCCAGGCCCGCCACCGCGCGAAAGGCATTTCGAAAGAACAAGCGGTCCAGCTCTGCCCAGCGGCGTTTGGCGATGAACATTCCCATCTGGGGGCGATGCGTCTCCAGCCATGCCATCGAGGCTGACTGCAGGGCCGTGAGCACTGTCCAGGTCATTCCCAAACGCCCCGCCTCGCCTTCACCATGAAACCGGAAAATCACCAGCAGCGGCATCTGACTGGCCGCCCAGAGCAGCATGCCCTGCACTGCAATTCGCCACTGCAGCGGTCGCACTTCCTGACGCCAGTTGAGCGTTTGCGGTTCGTCGTCACCGGAATGCGCATGCAGTGATGTGAAGAACGGGCGATAACGCACGGCGATCAGCCACACGTCAAAGCTCAGCCGCACCGCGGCCGAACCCACCAGCGACCACAGCCCGGTGCCCGTCACCAGCAGCAGCCACACCGCAGCGGTGCCGCAGACGGCCTGGACCAGCCGCACGCGGTTGAGCACCTGCAGCTGGTTGCAGCCTTCAAGGATGGAAGTCAGAGGCAGACACACCAGTTGCAGGGAGGTGAGCAGTGCGAGCGCGAGCCAGGGACTGCGCCAGGAGACCAGTTCACGTCCGCCCGCCGTCGACCACAGGCGTTCCGTATCCGCAAAGAATCCCCAGCCGGCGAGGGTAATCACAGTTAGAAACACGACCGCCGCGCGGAGATACCAGCGGCAGGACTGGCGGGTGAGCGAACCCAGACGGGAACGGGCGCGAGCAGATCCGTGGACCGCGCCGGCTTCCACATGCAGCTCTGCCCACTCGTGACTGGCCAGACTGATGAGCACGACGCTGAGCCCCAGTTCCACGAAAATCTGGAGCCCCAGCATTCGCGAAAACGCCTGAAAATAGTCCTGGCCAGCCGCCGTCAGGTGCCACACCAGCAGCAGTTGCGTGAGCGGCCCGGTGATGAGCTGCCAGAATCTGGCGAGCATTGCGTCCCGTACCCGTGAATCGCCGGACTTTCGGGGCACCGCGTCGTGGGTCATTCCAGAGGTCCAGGTGCACGGCGGGCGAAAATCGTCAGTCGGCCACCCTGCCCAAGACCTGCCAGCACGTGCGCCAATGGGGCGAAGAACAGCTGCAGGAACAGTCGCGGTTGTTCAGGATACGATTTCAGCCACAGTCCGAGACGGCTGCGGGGACGTTTTCGGAGGATGGCAATGCCGAGGCTGCCGAAGATGTTCAGCAGCGACCGCTGGTGCAGCACCTGAATGTCCGCGAAGCCACACTCTGACAGCAGCCGCACGATTGAACGCGGAGTAAAGGAATGCAGGTGGCGGGGAAGTTCCCAGAGATACCATGCGGTGCCAAAAACGTGCGGTTCCCAGCAGCCGGCGTTGGGGATGCTGATCACGAGCTGTCCCCCCGGACGCAGTCTGCGGTGCAGTTCCTGCAGGGCACCGCGGGCGTCCGGCAAATGTTCCAGCACGTGCCATGCAGCCGCGAGGTCATAAGGGTGACCGTCTTCCGGGAGCGTATCGAGCATGCCGCAGTGAACGCGGAGTCCGGCAGCCCGGGCACGCGCGGCCGCGGCGGGGGTGAGTTCAACGCCCTGCACGTCCCAGCCGGCTTCTTCCAGCCTCTTCAGATAGCGGCCGGTGGCACAGCCGATTTCGAGCGCCCGCACGGGAGTGTTGTGGGGGCTGCCGGACTGACGTCGAGAGTCGGCCGCGGAAGGCACCGGTTCGCTGCGGTCGTCCAGCAGCCATGCATACAGACGCCTGAGTCCGGGGATATGACGCAGTGGCAACCAGCGGAGGTACCATGGACGAGTGGCGGGTGGGGGCGTCGGGGCCGCGGAATCCGGCGGCGCTGACTGATGGGGGCCGTAACACGTGGGGTAGCAGTCCACCAGCGAGGCGGCGATTGGCCGGGGATTCATATAGAGGTGCTGACAATCGTGGCAGCGCACCAGCTGAAACGTGCCGGGGACACCGTAGAGATTGTCAGGTGCCTGCAGCAGTCGGTCGCTGGACGGGCTGCCACAGAGTGGACAGCTGATCTGCTCCAGTACCAGTTGCCGAGTGGTCACGCTGAGTGCTCCTGTGTGCTCCGGTTGACCCACAGTGAAAGAGTGGGGCGGCATTATCGGGGAAGCGGGGAATTCGACAAGCCCGGAAGCCCTGGTATTCGTTGGGGATTGAGTATGCCGGGAGCTGCATTTCGCCTATACTCCGCGAAATCTTCGCATTCCCCTTTGCTCCCTGCAGGTCCCGGCTATGGAAGAACAGTCCTCGGCTCCGGAAACAACACACTACGTGGTGCGGTATGGCACCACGCGACTGCTGGCGGACTTTGAAGCCCGCCGCGGGTTCACTCATGCCCGCGGCGAAGACGTCATCGTGCGGTCAGAACGCGGCACGGACTGGGGAGTGGTGCTCTGTCCGGCCACGCCAAACACCGCCACCTACCTCGGCGGCAGCCGCCAGGGGGGGCGGATCCTCCGCACCGCCACCGAAGACGACCGCCGCTCCCGCGCAACCGCCGCCGATCGCGAAAAACAACTCTTCCAGCTCGCCGCCAGCCAAATCCGCGAACGCTCCCTGCAAATGCAGCTCATCGATGTGGAACTCGTCTTCGGCGGCGAAAAACTCATCCTCTTCTACCTCTCCGAATCCCGCGTCGACTTCCGCGAACTCGTCAAATCGCTCGCCCGGGATTTCAACATCCGCATCGAAATGCGACAGATCGGCATCCGCGACGAAGCTCGACTTCTGGCCGACTACGGAGACTGCGGAAAACCCGTCTGCTGCAATACCCACCTGCAGCAAATGCCGCCCGTCTCCATGAAAATGGCCAAGCTCCAGAAAGCCACACTGGACCCCGGCAAAATCTCCGGACGCTGCGGACGCCTGAAATGCTGCCTCCGCTACGAATACGATACCTACGAAGAACATCGCCGCGAACTCCCGCCCGTCGGCGCCACAGTGCTCACCAAAGCCGGCCAGGGACGTGTCCTCTCACTCGAACTGCTCGCCCGCAAACTGGTCATCGCCTTCGAGGACGGACGACGACTCATGACCGATGCCGCCGATATTGTCACCGTAATCTCCCGTGGCAGCAGAAAACGAGAATCTGATGATGATGGGGAATGATTTGTCCTCGTGCGCCCTTCTTTCCGGCTGAACTCTTCGGTATAGTTCCGACGCCGCAGGGACGTTGCAATCCGGCAACTGTTGTCTTCCCCCAACAAAAGTCTGTGGTCCATGACATCGCTCAGCAGCCAATCCACACGCTCCTATCATCCCTGTGCCCATAAATTTGTCTTCGCAGCCCTGCGATTCATCCAGGAACAACTGGGACGCGATCGCAACTCAGAAAAAACCGGCCACATCTCCGGCGGCGAACTCCTCGAAGGCGTCCGACAACTGGGACTCCAGCAATACGGCATGCTCTGCCCCATCGTCTTCCGCAAATGGGGCATCCACTCCACCGATGACTTCGGACACATCGTCTTCAAAATGATCGAAGACGGCGACATGCGCAAAACCGCCGATGATCGCCTCGATGATTTCCTCGGCGTCTACGACTTCACCCGCGTCTTCATCGAAGAATACGAACCGGACACCTCCGGAACGCTGTAAGCTGTGATGGGCTCGTCATATCGCCGTTCGCCGCAGGTTGTTGGTGTGACTCTACGCCCTTCAGGCGAGCGGTCGATGTCAATCGGCCGGTAACGGCATCGGCTTTGATTTGAATTCCGCAATCACCTGTCCCCGAATCGGGCACCAACAATTGCGTAGCTGGAGACGTTTGTGGAGCGAGGACCTGGATTGGCGTACTGGCCCACGTTCCGTGCCTGAAGTTTTGGGCGCAAGTCAACGAACACCTGGGGAAAGCGAAAGCAGCAGATACCGAGGCCTGCCTGTGCCTGCGCGGGTGACCTGAACAGATACGGTCATGGGTTCGTTCAGATGACGGTTGATCTCTTCCGGCCAACTGACCGAAGCCCCAATTCTGCCGCGGATGGTTTCCTTCGTTTCTGCGATCCTGAACTCGAAGCTTCTGGCCTTCGGTAGCACCCCGCAGAATTCTCCTTCAAGCTGAACCTCGGTTTCGATGAGATTCTCCTGGCTCAGTCGCTGCACTCCACGACGAACTTCCTGAACGTCCCTGTATTGGAAATCCCGGTCAAGGCACTGCAGCCCGCAGACGGCATCATTTGACACCAGCAGATCCAGAAACGAACGCACCGCCGCGACCGCCCGACTATCTGTCGCAGCGGCTGAATCGGCCAGTTCCTCGTCAGTCCCCACGGTGGCTCGGAGCAGATTCTGAGTGAGTTCAAGTGCCTGCGCTACGAGCGATTCAGTCTCATTCTCGGGCTGACTATTCTGGACCGCTTCCTCCAGTTCGAATCCGAATGATCCCAGTGCCGTGCCAGTGATGAGTAATCGACACTCGGGACGGTGCCGGATTGCCGTCCTGGACGACGCTTCGCCGGAAATCGCCGCAGCAATTCTGGCGACTGCGTCGGTAAACGATGCGGTGGCTTTCAGGCCGAATTCAGCGAATACGCCGTGCTGCCCAACCACGGGGCGCCCGCGAAAGGTCAGGCGAGCCCGCACGGGTTGTCCAGTTCGCGGCGAGATGCTGGCCAACTCCTGCTCGACCTCATCGAGTCGCGCTTGCAGGCTGCACCTGTCAAGGATTTGGTCGTCGGGAATCTGACTGAGCAGTCGCTGCAGACTGCCCCGCTCGGCGACGAGTCGTGTGTAGTGGTCCGTGGTCATGGAAATTCTCCATGATTCGTTGGTAATGTCAGTTGAGCAGCAGCACGTTGATCTTCCAGAGGATCGAGGTCCAGTTGCAGATAACCCTTCCAGCTTGCGTCGCGCCGGTGTGACCACATGCTGTACCAGTAGGTCGCTTGCTGCACAAGCAACAATTCCCTGGACTTCAGCGATACAAAATAAGGGTCGACGAAAAACTCTGCCTTAAATGCAGCTCGCTCGCCGCGACTGATTGGGAATGCCAGGGGAACACGCTGCAGCACTTCCTGCTGGCTCAGGTGCTGTGGAAGAGAGAAAAATGTCACCACGTCGATATCGTTGGGATCACGAAGTTCGATCACTTCAATATTCTCAAGGAAGCTCCCGTCGATCCATTGAAAGCCCATCCGTCAGGCCTGCGCTATGTAGCAAGCTGCGGTGTCGCAGGTAACCCGAAAGAATCTGCTGGCGCCGTGAAGAAGTTGCGTATCGCAATACAAATTCGCATAGGGAAACACAACAGGGTGAGCGGTCTGCGGTTGAGTTGGCCAAATCGCTGACAGGTGGTATCAAGCCCCTCGCGTTCCAGCCGGGAATTGCAACGGGTCTCATCGATGTCTTATTCTGAAAAGAAATTGTGCCCAAACGAAAGGGATCGTGCGGTATCGGTGAGTTGTCTAATCGGTCGACCGTGAACTGGAATCATACCGCGGTCGTGGAGGTCACCTGAAGGTCATTCAGGTGCAAAAAAGTTGGATTTTTTAACTCCACCGGGCGACTCAGATGTGCATGGCACCACGATATCGCCAGCACACGCTTGAGTAATTCCGAGAAATGTCTTTTTTCCGCCCTCAGGCGAGCGGTCGATGTCAATCGGCCGGTAACACCCCGGATTCCGTCTTTTTTGGTTTTCACCCGCGAAATTCTGTTGAATCAAGGCGCTACCAATTTATTCTTTACGGGTGACATGATACACCACCAACAACACTTCAACTCCCCCAACAAGAATTCAAACCCTGCCTCATGCCACCCCGTCCGGAATGTCACCGCTATTGGCTCATTTCCAGCACCACCTACGGCACACGTTTGCCGGGGGACCCGCGTGGAACCACTGGTGACATCCGCGATGACGCCGGCCACAAGTATCGTGATAATCGCCCCCACACACCGCTCAATCCACCGCTACCGGCCCTGCATACCTACACCCTCAAAACACTCAACGCCCCGCCCGTCAGGCTGGGGCTCGCACATGCTCAGCACATTTTGGAACAGTGGCACGAAACGGCCGCCTATCGTCACTGGTTTCTGATGGCTGTCAGTATCATGGACAATCATTTCCACTGCGTCCTTGGCGTCCCCGGCGATCCCGCACCGCAAACGCTCCTGCAATCTCTTAAGGCCTACGCCAGCCGGCGGCTCAACATCCACTTTCCACGCCCCGCCAGTAAAACATGGTGGACAGAATCCGGATCCAACCGCAAATTACCAACCGACCTTGCCGTGCTCGGTGCCATTCGATACGTGCTCAATCAACCCGTACCGTTGCTCATCTGGACCGCTGCCATTCCGGAACTGAACCTGACACAGGGTTTGAAAACCTGAATCCCAGGCGAGCGGTCGATGTC
>JBEIEK010000302.1:0-7294 GCA_040382995.1 Planctomycetaceae bacterium | reverse complement strand
GCTCATCAGAACCCCCGACGGGCTTCTGAGCCACCAGCGGGGCTGGAACGCCACCCGCAACCGCAGATGTCAGTCCGCGTCCCGGACCGGCAAGGCCAATCGCAGCCGCCACCACACTGCAAAACCCCGCCACCATTATCAATCGTGGCAAAGCCCCCATCCAAACTGCACGCTGGCCCACAGACATGGCAACGTTCCTGAAAACACACGAGTCACAAAAATCAATCGCCGCAGATCAACAACCGATCGCGACAAACAGGTCCTTGCAGGCAGCAACAACCGCTACAGGCGGGCCACGCAGAACCGAACAGGGAATGCCAGCGCAGCCGCAAACTGCTGGTGGAAACCGCAGGGCAGCGTTTCAGAGCCCGCAGCAAATGCCAGACCCGCACGCAATCCCATCATTCCGGACACCAGCCCATCAGGCGGCATCATCAATGGAACCGGCCAGCCACAACCCGGCTGCAGTGATACCACGTCCGCCACAGAGATCGCGTCCTCTGGCATGCCAAAATGTGTGTGCCAGTCGTCGTCGTGAGGACAGGACTGTTCGGACGAGCTGTGCCGGGTGTGCAGATGCAGGGCCAACCGCAGACGCTCGACAGAGGATAATTCATGCGGCCAGCAATTCACGTCCGCATGCACGTGACATCCAGGGGCAGCAGCCTGCCAGACCAATAACAGCATCAGCCAGCAGCGCAGCGTTCGCAGAGGCATCAGCAATGCCGCAGGACGAAAAATGCCGGGAGAAGCTGCCGTCATAGGAAAACCAGAGGAGAATCATCGAGAATTGCTCATCCAAGATTACCCAGTCCGGAGACTGAAAGTCAAGCACTTCCGGGACAATTCAATCGCCAAATCCAGTGACTTTATCGGCGATTCAGGATTTGCTCGATCTGCTTCCGCTCCTCAGCAGCCGCCGCAGAGCTTTCATAAAGCTCAAGGGCTGCCTGCAACTGCTGCCGTGCAACTGCATCCACCGGCCCGTCAGGATACCGCTTGAGAATGTCCCCCAGCAGCTGCTGCAGAAATCGAGCGCCTCCGTCCTTCGTTCGCGACTGCCGCCAGTCCTCCAGCGTTTTTTTCAGAAAGGCCTCGAGATGACCTCCCGGCCGGACAGCCGGAAGCAGCACAAGAATCCCGGCAAGGTCTCTCTCTGCCGCAGCCGTTTCCCCACGTCGCTGCCGCTCAAAAGCCCGACGAATCAGCCTCTGCAGCTCGTCATCTTCAGCCGCACCACGCCTCCGGTCCGGCTGCAGCGATCGCGTAAATTCATAGTCGTCCACCTGCTGTATCCAGCCCCGCAGAAGGTCCTGCTGGTCCGCGGAAGCTTCACGGCCCAGCAGCGGCAGCAGATACTCGTCACGCGCCTTAATCCAGCCCGGACCGGCGGGCTGGTCCAGCAAACTGACAGCCGACCGCAGCAACTGCTCATCTCCCGGTCGGGATCGCTGCACCATCCACACAGCCGCAGCGATCAACAGCACCAGAAATCCGAGCAGCACGTAGACGTTGTCGAAGAAGCCCGCCATCGATGTCGGACGATGGCCTCGCACTCGCTCTTCCACAACCTTCCGCGGCAACTGATCCGCCACCGCACCGGACACCGTCTCCGCCTCATCCGCGGCCGCAATCCCGTCAGCCCTCCCCTCAGCCCCCACACCCGCTGCTACCGCCCGCAACGGTGTCTCTGATTCCTGCAACTCCTCCGCAGCCTCCGCGCGTGCACGAATCTGCTCCAGTCGTCGCATCACCACCAGTGCGTCCGCGGGACGTTTAGCTGGGTCCTTCTCCAGTAGCTGGCAAACTAACTCGTCCAGCAGTCGCGGGATTGTCGGCACAAACCGGGCCGGGCGATCGAACTGGCTGAACTGGTGTTTCTGCAGAATCTCGCCAGTCGTTGCGCCAGTGAATGGCGGACGGCCGGTGAGCATCGCATACAGCACGGCGCCGAGCGAATACAGGTCGCTGCGCGGGGTGGCTCGCTGCCCACGCGCCTGTTCCGGTGACATGTACTCCGCCGTCCCAACCACACTGCCAGTCTGCGTCAGTCGCGTGGCCGCAAACAGACTGGCCACACCAAAGTCCGCCAGTTTCAGCGTCCGGTCGCTGGTCAGCATCAGGTTGCTGGGCTTCAGATCCCGATGGATCACGCCGGCTGCATGAGCCGCCTTCAACGCCACCGTCGCCTGCAGCGCTAAGTCCAACACCTCGCGCCAGGGCAGTCGACGCCGCGACTGAATCTCCGCCGTCAGCGTCGGACCGTCCACATATTCCATGGCGTAGTACAGACTGCCGTCCGCAGTCATCCCGTCCTGATAAAGCGCGACCACGTGGCGATTCGAGAGTTGCCGCAACACATGAATCTCGCGGCTGAACCGCTCCGCAAATCCCTCTTCTCGAGCGATGGCTGCCGGAAGCACTTTCACAGCCGCCTGCAGGCCGCTGCCGGTGTGCACGCCAAGGTAGACATTGCCCATGCCGCCCGCCCCAAGACGACGTTCGATGCGATAGGGCCCAACCTCCTCAGGATGCATCACAATTCCTCGCTTCACTGGTCATCGCGGCAACTCGCCCCCACACTGAAGCATTGAGTTTTGCCGGATCGGGGGCGGTTTGGCAAGACCACACGCCCTGTTGCCGAAACACAGCAGATGCTGCCGATGGCAACACTCCTCAAAAACCACGTGTTCATTCGTCAACAGTGTTAACGGCAATTTGTTCAAGGAAATCCCACTGTGTCCCTCGTCTGAGTTTTTCGTCTGTACCAGTTCATCCGCCACGAATCCTGCAGGCATCTTCGGGCTTCAAAAAGCGTTGCCGGGCCACCACCAGCCCCGCCGCTCAACAGCGCATCATGAAGCTCGCGACACGAGAAACCTGTGTTGCTCCATCGGGTTTTTCAATCTGCTGAAAACGCCACGATTTCCTGAGGGATTCCGGAGTTCTGGCGCAGCACTTGCCTTTCCTGCCCTCTGACCTGACTGCAGCACCGTGTGGTGCCTGCAGTTGGTTCCGCAGCATTCTGCTGCGGCACCATTTGTCGACTTTTCACAACAGTTCCCGGGGGGGCACCATGTCTGACAACGTTTCACGTCGAACCATCCTTCAGCAGGCTGCAGGCCTGGCTGCGGCCGCTGCCGGCAGCCTTGCAGCAGCAGGTGACAGCAAAAGGTCCGATAAAGACCGCTATCGTCCCGCACCGGTGAAGCCGCCGGCTGCACCAGTCAAACCTGCCCATCCATTCGGCTACGCGCCTTTCACTCAGAAATGTCCGATCCCGCGCGTCCTCGCTCCCAAAGGCATCGGACGGGAACCGTGGAAAGTCGGGGCGGTCCATCATGGTGTCGCTCCGGAATACAACGACCGTCGCTGCGCCGATGCCCCGGACGTCAAATGGCACGAATGCTATCCCACGCAGTTTTTTGAACTGCGCTGCAAAGTGTCGTTGCATGAGTATCTGCCGGGAGTAAAGACGCCGGTCTATGGATACGGTGGCATGATCCCGGGACCAACCATTCGTACAGTCGTGGGGCAACCCTGTGTCATTCGAGTCTGGAATGACCTCGATCTGGAAACGGCCTGCCACTTCCACGGCAGCCATCTCCCGTCGCATTCCGCAGGGGCCCCCAATCAGTACGTGCTGCCGGGACGGGCAAGGGATTACTTCCTGCCGTGTACCGTCCCCATGCAGGATGGTCGCCCGGATTACTCCGAAAGCCCGTCCACCATGTGGTATCACGACCGTGCCATGGCAGTTGCCGGCGCGAATAACTATTACGGATTGTCCGGTTTCTGTCTGTCGATGGACGATCTCGAATATGACCTCGTCAAACGCAACGTCCTGCCGCCAGCAAAATATGATATCCCGCTGTGCCTGCAGGACCGCTGCCTGAATCCGGATGGCAGTCTCTGCTATCTCCCCGGTCATTCCTCGGGCAACCTTGGCAACCTCTACGCTGTCAACGGTAAAGTTCAGCCGGTGCTGGCTGTCGAGCGTCGCAAGTATCGCTTCCGCCTGCTCAATTCCTGCAATACCCGGTACCTGCGGCTCAAGCTGCATAACAACATGAAGCTGATCTGCCTCGGCAAAGACTCATGGCTCTATGACAAAGCGGTCGAAGAAGACCATGTCGTGCTCTGCCCGGGTGAACGTGCCGATATCGTGATTGACTTCACCGACTGCGAAAAGGAAGTCTTCCTCTGCAACTTTATCCACCAGACTGATGGCTGCAACCCCCACGGGAAGCCTCGCAGCGGTGATGAATATGGCAAAGGCGGCGGCGACAAGGACGACGATCGTGAATCCGGTCACGACAAGGATCGCGGATACGGTGGTCGTGATCACGACGACGATGACGATGACCGCAAGTACTCGTCATACGGACACGCCGCTTCAGGCTGCGTCCCATGGCTCAAGTTCGTTGTGGAAGGGCCTAAGCAGCGCGACTGCGCAACAGTGAAGCCCGGCGACTACCTGAGACCACACCGCCGACTCAATCCCGCCGCCTGCGAAACCACGCGGTACTACGATATCGAGTCCGCCGGCAGCGGTTACCAGATCAATCGTCGTCCGTACGAACCCTCAACCTGCCATGAAACTCCCAAAATCGGCACCCTTGAGCGCTGGGTCTACCGCAACAAGACGGCCGATGCCTGCCCGATTCATCTCCCGGGAGGTTCCTGTCAGGTCAGCCGCATCAACGGCAAGGCTCCCTACCGGACTCAGGCGCAGAAATGCGATACCGTCACAGTCTACGGTGGCGAGGAAGTGGAGATTCTGAAGCACTTCAATACGTTCGCCGGGACCTACACGGCGCACTGCTCCAGCGTCGAGTATGACTACCGTCGCGGGATGCTGAACTATCGCACCCTTCCCAAACCCGGCAAGTACTGAACCGGTTTCTTAATCACCCGTTGAGACGCATCGCAGGATTCACACTCCGATCTGCGATGCGTTTCTTCGTTTGTCGCGCTATTCGATACCCCTGAGCCGTTTTCGGAGGTAGTCAGCGCGGGCCAGATTGCGACGATCCGTCTCCAGTGCTTCGCCATGCAGCTTCTGCAGGTGCGCTGGCTGCGTGTGAATAAACAATTCATTGATCGTCGCTGCCTGAATCGATGGAATCAGCTCAAGCTTCGATCCCATACGGACCAGAGAAAGCCAGTGCATCGTTTCTTCCGAACTGATCGTGCGGGCGCTGGTTAAAGTTCCGAAGGCCCGAGCCACCTGGTCGTGGATCTGGCTGCGATTGTCCCGCAGCATCAGCTCACGCAAACGCCGTTCCCAGTTGATAATCCGGAGCACCACATCCTGCACCTCAGTGATCAGGTCGGCCTCAGACTTGCCCAGCGTCACCTGGTTGGATACCTGATAAAAGTCGCCCAGCGCCTGGCTGCCTTCACCGTAAAGTCCCCGCACTGCAAGGTTGATTTTCTGAGCCGCCTGGTGGACTTTTTGAATCTCTCGGGTAATCCGCAGAGCCGGAAGATGCAGCATGACGCTCAGACGAATCCCCGTCCCCACATTCGTCGGACAGGCCGTCAGATAGCCCAGCTGCGGATGAAACGAAAACGGTATCCGCGATTCGATGTGATCATCCAGCTGATCACAGGCGTTCCAGCAGTCATCCAGAGCCAGACCGCTGTGCAGCACCTGAATCCGCAGGTGGTCCTCCTCATTGATCATCACACTGTGGTGCTCACCCTCGCTCACAGCCACCGCTCGGGCACCTTCGCTCCGGCAGAGCTCACGGCTGATGAGCTGGCGTTCCATGAGAAACTGAGCGTCCAGTGCGGACAGTGTTTCCACATTCACATGATGCATGGGCCGGCCCAGAAAGGGCCCCCGCAATGCCTCCTGAAGACGATTCACCAGCTCGTGCCGCACGTCGGCGGAAGCACGCGTAATGAAAGGGAAGCCTGCCACGTTTCGAGCCAGACGCACGCGACTGGAGATCACGATGTCCGATTCCGGGCCGTCGCCACGCAGCCATTCGCCGCTGGTCACCGCGAGTCCATCGATCCACGTCTGGTTTTGATCTGCACCCGCTGACAACGAACACCCCTTCGATGATGACGAAATCCTCGAACGCCACGTCCGACGGCAGACCCGTCCGACCGTATTCAGAAGTCTAGCCGGTTCGCCCACGCCGGTACAGCGACCCCATGCTCTATGGGATGCTCAGGATCGAGGCGGAGCCTCTGGCGGAGATTCGGAAACGGCCCGACGTACCTCCGCTTCAATCGCCGCAATCTGGTCTCGAATAATGGCCGCCGATTCGTAATCTTCCGCCTCCACTGCAGCACGCAGCGAATTTCGCAGATGCACCAGCCGCGCCTGATCCTGAGTCCCCATCAGGGCGTGACGAGGACGCTTGCCAGTGTGCTTCGTGTCCTCGTGGATGTTCTCAAGCAGCGGGACCAGCTCTTCAAGGAATTCAGAATAGTCGTGCGCACATCCAAATCGCCCAGACTCGCGGAATTCATTAAACGTGATGCCACACTCCGGGCAGGCAGATACCGATTCCACTGTCGCCGAAATCAGCTCCCCAAATTTCGCGGCAAGGTCCTGGAGCACCTCTTCGGGGGTTTCGGCGGACTTTTCAAGATACTCCCGGGCACACGTCTCGCAAAGATGCACCGCCACCGCCTTGCCTTCGCGAATTTCTGTGATGTGCAGAGTGGCCGTTTTCGTACAGCGGCGACACTTTTTCATGGAATCTTTGCCGAAGTCAGGATTTGAAACAGACACTCCCTGTATCATCGGCTGCCAACGCAGGTTCGGCAAGGTCGGGAATGCCAATTTTCCCGCTGACCACGCCACAGGAATGCAGTCATGTCCATTTTTGCTCGGGTTTCCATTCACCCCTCACTCGCCGCCACCCGGATCGGAACCTCCTCCCTTGCGCTCTCACTCGTCCTCTGCCTGCTCGCTCCCGCAGCCACCGCACTCCCCCAGGCCCCGCCCCCGCAACCCCTCCCCCAGACCAACACCGATGCAAGTATCCTCCTCTGGCAGCAGGCAGTCCTCTCCCGGAATTCCTCGCAGTTGCATTCCGCCGCCGCCACGGCCACCAACCTCCGCCCGCTCCAACTCACCGCCAACTCACTCGCAGCCCTCGCCCTCTGGATGGATGCGGCTGCCTCGCACTTCCCACCCGCCGCACTCTCCGTCCCCACACCTCCAGCCGGCTCACAACCCCTCGCCGCAATCGCTCTCCGACTCGCCCGATTCCGCCTCCTGCAGGATCAATCCACACCGGCCAACAATTGCCTGCACATCGCCGATGTC
>JBEIEK010000301.1:0-7314 GCA_040382995.1 Planctomycetaceae bacterium | reverse complement strand
GGTCTTTCTTTTTACCGCGTCCACTTTTGGAATTTGTTCCAATGCCTGTTCCCATCGACTTCGACGCTCCACATGTCGTCGCCGTAGATGTAGCTGTTGCTGTAGCTGTTGCTGTTGCTGTTGCTGCAGCTGCAGCTGGAACCACCGACGGGACCTGAGCCTGAACTGTGGGCACGGGCACAGGCTCGGGGGCCACCACGGCAGCCGTCACCGGTGCACTCGCCACCGGCGGCACAGCCACCGCCGCCGCAGGGGTCTCCGGCATCCGTAACAGAAACGCCGCCGAAAGCTCAGAGAATTCTCCGGCCGCCTGCCACAGAAAATCCTCCTCCGCCCGTACCAGATCCGTCTCCTGCAATCGGCCCGCTTCCGCCATCCGAATCAGCGTCTCCAGCGGAATCGGTCCCAGAGTCTGCCCGAAGAACTGATAGTAGTACTGGGACGGTCCTGCCTGCCGATCAACGACTGCTGAGCTTTTTTTTCGCGATCCGTTCGTGGCTGCCGCAGGTGCCGCAGACTCTTCAAACTCAAAGTTCAGCTCTGACAAATCCCGCACGACATCAGATGTGTCCGCAGACTCGTCCGCGACACGCTCCGCCGTACCATCGTCGACAGCAACATCAATGCTGGCTGCTGAAAGCGGGATCCAGTCACCGGAATCCACTTGTCTGACTCGGTCCACAGGCCCCAGCGTCCCATCAATCAGCAGTTGCCGCAGACTCGACTCCGACACCGGACCGAATTCCTCACCGAGCAACTCGTAATACCACTGCGTCATACTGGCCTCGCAAACAACTGATCCCACGGTTCCCCGCGATTTCCCGGTCCACCGAACCGGAACCGCCTGGAAGTCTACAGGGGGGCGGTGCCTTCAGGACCGACTTCTCTGCCCGTGTTCACAGGAAATTCACACAACACTGGCCGGATCCGCAAAACACACAGCCAACCGTCACCGGATGCTGTTTGCTCCTTCGGTGCGGTCCGCGTCGCGTGCCTTCCGCCCGATCAGTCTTTCTTTTTCGGCCGGCGAATCCAGTGATCGGTAAACTGCAGGCGGTTGCCGGTACGGACTTTGGGCATGTGACAGTCGACACAGTTGTCAGCAGGGCCTGCCACAGGACAGTCGAAGTTCTGAGCAGCCTGTGGCGGCTGATGACACTCAAGGCACACTGCCGCATGAACCCGCCAGTCCCTCACCGTCTCCGCATGGGGACTGTGACAGCTCAGACAATCCAGCCGCCCTGCTCCACCTGTTCCAGGCTGATCTGATCCGTGCGGCTGCAGCAGAAAGCAGCGACTCTGGACAAGGCCAACCGAAGCAAAGCGGGCCAGTGTCGGGTTGTCCGAGTGCAGCGGTGCGCCCAGTTCGTCGGCCCGACGATGGCATTCCCCACAACGGTCCACCGCTGCCGCGGGCGACAGTCGGCTGAGACGTTCCACGGGAAAGTCGACTCCCTGTTCCATCGCGGCTGCATGGCCGGCCGCGTCGGTGTGACAGCGGAGGCAGCCGACGCCCGGCACAATCTCATCCTCCCGAATTCGCTCGTGCTCCAGTGGTACCCATGTGCTGTGGCAGCCAAAACAGTTTGCCGTTTCGCCGCAGGAACGATAGTTCCCAAGGGCAGCCAGGCCCACCGTGTCGGTGATGGCCTCCATTTCCAGTGTGGTATCCAGCTGTCCATCGGGATACAGGCTGACACTGTGCTCGATCGAGACCGTGCGACCGGCAGCATCCAGCCATGTCAGCAGCGGGGTTTGTGCGTGCCGACCAGAACCAAACAGCCACGTCACTTCGCGGGAACGGGCGGAGGCAGAGGACGTCATCTGCAGGCGTTCTCCGTTCAGCTGATATTCAAAACTGACTCCGGTATCCGGCCTTTTGAACGCCCGTCCTGCGAACGGACTTTGGGGCAGCGTACCGTTGATTCGGCTGAGTGTTCGGCCATGCGGGGACTGTGCGTGCGCTGCGGTGATTTCAGAATGGCAGGCGCTGCAGGATGTGCCGTTCAGCACTTCCGGAGCGGCTGGAGCATTCGCGGCATACAGGGACACCGACGACATGCCACTTGTTCGCCTGCTGTACGGATCCGCCACGAACCACAGGCCTGCAGCGACGATCGTGATGCAGGCCACCGTCGCCGGCAGCCACGACTTTGATACCAATCGACCCGGAAGACGGGAGATGCTCATGGCTGCGGCCCTTCAAGTCCACCTGTGAGTTCAAGCCAGCCCCGGGCCGCCAGCTGCAGCGCGTGAGACGGCACAGTGGCGGATGTGGTCGCAGCAGACGCCCCGTTCAGCAGTTGTTTGAGTTCTTCACGGGCCTGTGGCACGTCTCCCAGCTCCAGCAGCAGCATGGCACTGGCATAGTGTCTTTCGGACTGCGTTTCCGGAGGGCCAGGGTTGGTCATGGTGAGCGCCTGCTGCAGATCACCGGCGATGCAGGCGGTGACGATCGCTTTCCATTCGCTGCGGGACTGTTGGGTTGCCGGTTGAGTTCCCGGCTGCAACTCGGCATCCCACGGGAATACCACGGGCCGCTGCTGCAGGTGTTCTGACAGCTGCTGCAGGAACATTCGTCGCCAAAGTCCCGGCACTCCATAATTGTCCCATTCCATTTCCGCCAAATCCCGTTCGCAGTCGTGGACGGCTGCCAGCACCTGGTGCGTTTGAGGAAAAAACCAGTTCGGCTGTGTGCGGACCGGTCCCAGCGAGCGGATGGCCGCCAGTGGCAGTCGCTGTGAACGAAACAGCGCCGCCTGTCGCAGAGCCGGCAGCGGATCCACACCCAATCCTGCCATTTCACAAAGATCCACCCGGACGCCCAGCGGATCATACACGGCAGCGTCGGGACGCCACGAGCCCCACTGGACAAAATTCTGCTGGGCTGCGAGGTCCTGAATCAGAGCCGCCGATGACGGCGATTCGGATGTCAGCCACGGCATGTTCGGGGAATCGAGATCGGCCAGCTTCCATGTGGATCGCTGCAGGGCGGCATTCAAAGAAAAGCTTTCGACGGAAGTCATCAGCATCGAGACCTGCCAGCGCTGCAGCTTTCGATGCCAGCCACCGGCCGTTCCATCGGCCAGCCGAAAGGCAGCGCGGCGGCCGCTCCGCAGGTCCTGGATCAGCTGCAGATGCTCGGCCAGTCGTCCCTGCTGAAATGCCGTGAGCGGATGATCCACCAGCTGCACCGCATCACTTCGCCATGCCGCGAGGCCAGCCGTGCGACGATCGGCCGCCCAGATCAAGGGACGCTGCGTTGAGGAAACTGTCGGCAGGTCCAGCAGCCTTGAATCCAGTGTCTGTGCAAGCCCCCAGCCGATCCGGGACTGTGCAAAGGGGCCTGCACCGCCGGCGTCGGCCAGCATGCATCCGCTGAGCAGTGTCGCGATGGCAAATCCGGAAAACTTTGGAAAGGCTGTCGGAGCCGGCGCGTCCACCGCTCGCTGAACGCTCTGCGGATTGCCGACCGCACGGCCCTGCAACACGATACTCAAGGCACACAGCGGCAAGTGTTCCGGGTTAAGGATCGCGGCAGGGATCAGCAGCAGTGTGATGACCAGATCAGGCTGCAGTCTGCCCCACTGCAGGAGCCCGCTGGCGGGCACAAGACAGAGCAGGCCCACCAGCAGCGGCGGTGCCACCGTCGCTGCCTGAGTCATTCCCGTCAGCGGTCCGTCTGCTGCTGTGGCAGACAGCCAGCCGCGCCAGACCGGGTGGACAACTGCCGTGAGCGACCGAAGATCGTCGACAAACACCAGCGGGCCACGGGGATTGAGACAGACGGCGAGGATGGCAACGACGCCCGCTGGCAACAGCAGAGATCTCGCGGACGGTAATTGAGCGGCTCTGGAGCGTGCAGGTTGCAGACGCGGGGGATGCGACAACAGCCAGAAGAGCCCCCAGAGCGGCAGTACTGCAGTGTTGGCCCAGAGAACCATCGTCAGGCCAATGGACCCGCAGAGCAGGATTCGCGATGCCCGGACACGCAGCGTGGCATCCAGGAGCAGCAGACAGGCGGCCGCGTTGAGCAGCGGCGACGGCTGCAGAGCAGGTCTGAGCAGAATCAGCAGCAGGCACGGCAGGAACAGACGCGCAACCGTCGAATGGCCACTGGTGAACACGCCGAGTTGCCAAAACAGCAGCAGGCCTGAGAGAAGTGGGGTCCACTGCAGCAGCAAAAAGTCGCCGATGCTGTGGATTACAAACCAGGGAAGTCCGTCGGCCCAGTGAGCGGCAGCGGCGCCTGGAAACAGGATGATGGAATCGGCGGCAGCAGGCCCGGACATGGCCGCACGACCGCGAACGAGCGTCCACCAGAGGTCGGGGCTGTCGAGCGGTCGCAGAGCCAGCAGGACGAGGCACCAGAACCCCCAGAGCGGGATGCTGCCTTGTGCGTTTGTGACCGGACCCGAGTGGTGGGGCGGGCTCAGTTTCATGGGCTCGGAATCGCTGAACCAGCGCCGGTGTCGGGGGGGACGACAGTCCTGCCCCCGGAACCGGCGCTATAATCGGTTCGGGAACTATTCGTTCTGAGAAGCTGCGTTCTTAGCAGCCTCTGCTTCGTTGGCCATGACTTCCTCAGTCTGCGCAGGCTCGGTCGTTTCCGTGCCCGTGGCCACACCCGGCTCAACACCACCGCAACCGACTGCGGCGATCGCCAGACAACTCAACAGGCACCAGCAAAAACTTCGCATCTTCGTATTTCCTTGCCAACACAAAAAAAGGAAAGCTCCCTGCCTCAGGACAACCCCGGCAGGGAGCAGCGGTCTGCAGCACGCCGTTCAGGCTTAGAATTCGCCGATCACCTGACCATCAGCAATATTTCCAAGCCGCCCCCAGGTGGTGACGTCGAGGTTCTCGCTGACAAATCGCACGCTGCCATCGGTGAGCAGGCACTGTACACCGCCGGTGTGCACGCTGCGGGATGCTGCGTTGACCCGGTCTGAATTCTGGCCGCAATCCAGCACCTTGCCGTTGGGCGACAGGTAGGAAGAGAAGAAGGCAGACTGCGGGAAGTAAGCGTAGAACCAGGACATGCCGGCCTGAACAGTCGAGCCCGTATTCTTGGGGCCGTCGATACACGGTGTGTTGTTGCCGTTGTCGTTCGTATCCACACGGTAGAAACCGATCACGATTTCGGAAACACAGACCGTATTGGATGTTCCATCGGTCACGTCACGCATGGATCGACGGGTGTTCTGACCAAACAGGCCCGGGGGATTGGCCGTCAGGCGAGTGGTCACGCCGACCGCTGCAGCGTAGTTCGTGGGAGCGTACCCGGTATTGGCCGTCGCCCCGGTGACAGGCACACCATCCGGGCGAATCCAGGGGACACCACCTGTGCCGGGATCCGATGGGCAGCGGAATGCGGGAATGATCTGACGACGCGCACCGCCGGGGCTGACGCCGTTCACGCCACCGTGACCGTCGGTCGCGCTGGTCCCCTGACCCAGGTTCCAGTCAATCGTGTTGTAGATGTTGGTCTGTTCCATCTGCGGCAGAATACGCGGCTGCCAGGCGATGTTACCGGTGAACCAGGCGTCCGTAATGCCAGCGTAGGTATTGCGAATACGTCCCGGTGGAAAGACGTTGAAAATGTCATGGTAGTTGTGCAGCGCCAGACCAATCTGCTTGAGATTGTTCTTGCACTGTGTGCGGCGAGCGGCCTCGCGGGCCTGCTGAACGGCCGGCAACAGCAGTGCCACCAGAATTGCGATGATCGCGATGACCACCAGCAACTCAATCAGTGTAAATCCTCTGGAACGACGCCTGATAGTGAACATTTGATTATCCCGAAGAAGAAAGGAGACTGTAAAAAGACAGGAGAGCTGAAATTTGCAGCATTCATACGATATTTACAATACTCAATTACGGGAAACGCGGTGAGATTTGCGAAATTGTGCGGCTCCGCAGAAGAAACCCGGTCACGAATTCTGTGCGGCGAAACGCCGCGAATCCCACCCATAGTCGCGTTTCGCTCCGTCGAAACGGACACCCAGCGTTTGCAATGCCACCCCGAATCCATTCGAAGGACTTCCATTCCTTCGTACCAGTGCCAGCGTCGAGGGGATTGGGTTTGGGGCGTTGTGGGGTGTGTTTACCCCCTCACCCCCGGCCCCTCTCCCCTGGTAGGGGAGAGGGGGGGCCCTTTCCTTCAGACAAATCCGTTCTCCAGCGGACTCTCTTTCCATCAGACCCGGGGGCTTCGTCCTTGCCATTCGGCCATGTGCTGTGGAAGATAAAGCCGACTTTCAGCTCACTGGACCAAAGGAATCGCGATGGGGTGTTGCATGCCAATCCAGCGTTGTGTGTTGCTGATCACGGTCGGCATCGTCGGGTTGCTGCACCTGCCTTTGGCGCAGGCCCAGCGTCCCCCGCGGGGGACGCGACCGGAACTTCCGCTGACCGAGCGTTTTGACATGGCCCGGCTGCTGGTGCTGGCACCTTCGGGGCCTCTGGTGGCCGAGCTCCGTCTGGGGGTCTCCGGACGGCCTTATCGCCAGTGGATTGGCGGATTTCTTGGAAAACTGCTTGACACAGACAGCAGCGGTGATCTCACAACGCCAGAGCTGGTGCTGCTGCCGACGCGTTTCCGGGAACTGGCTGGCATCCAGACAGAGCAACAGCTGGAGGTTGCGCAGATCGCCACAGAGCTCGGCCTTTCCGCCGCGCACCCCGAAGCCATATCTGTGGCTGATTTTCAGAAATGGGTCCGTTCGCGGCTGCCCCGAGCCTTCAATCTCATCGCGCAGCCGCAGCCCGCGGACGATGCCGTGCGATTGTCCACCCTCGTCGACACGGATCAGGACGGTGCGTTATCCGCAGCCGAACTCAGTCAGGCCCCGCGCGTGCTCCGATTTCGCGATCTCGACGACGACGAAACCTTCACGATCTCTGAACTGCTCCCCTACCGAGACCCCCTCAGCCAGCTCGCCGCAGTCACTCCAACCGTTGCCAATCTGCCGTTTCAGCATTTGACGGATGAAGAGACGGCGGCCGCGGCAGCCGATCAGATTCTGCGGCGCTATGGGAACGCCGGGCGCCTGCCCGCGGAACGGCTCAGGCTTCCACCCGAGGCCGTCGCGGCGATTCCTCAGTCCGGTGCAACCGCGGCCGAACTCACCCCGCTGCTGCTCACCATGCCCGTGCATCTGACGTTGGAATTTCGCCTGTCCGACAAAGCCAATCTCAGCGAGTTGTCTGTGCAGATCAGTGACTTTGCCGCGGGTTTCTGTCAGCTGACAGAGGCTGAGCGTGGCGAGGCTCAGCTGCTGCTGGACGGGCTGAAACTGGTCCTGCGGGCGCGGG
>JBEIEK010000300.1:0-7333 GCA_040382995.1 Planctomycetaceae bacterium | reverse complement strand
CCCAGGGCCTGCAGCTTCAACGGACGAAGCATGGGTAGCTAACCACATTGGCGGCAACTTTAATCCACTCCGTGACAGCAGGAGTGAATTCGCGCAAGTCAGCAGTATCTGACTGGTCATGAGCGAGATAATCAGGAACGTGTATCGTCCTGAGGCAAAACACAGCCCATCAGAGACTGTGCCTGCGAGTGACCGCATTACCGGGGGCCCCAAAACGGTCACCGCCAGAAGGCCCGCCTGGAAAAAAATCCCGTACCCCTTTGAGATGTCGATCATGGTGACGCCGACGCCCACGACCATACCCCAGACAACGGCTCCAGCAATCCGGAAGGGCCAGCCAACGCCATGATGTTCGAGGCGGGCCGCATGGATCAAATAACCGTCGAATGCCAGCCACGTTGCGACGATCCAGAAATAGCCAAAGACATTATGCGTGATCATTCCGGCCTGGTACCATATTTCCGGACTGATCAACAACAGCGGCAGGGCGTATGCGGCGGCCCGCATTCCGGATATTCGCCGCACCAGCAGACAAAACATCACCGCAGTGAGACTTTGTACTGCCGTATTTGCAACTTCGAATGTGGAAATTGAAGAGCCGAAACAAAGCACGACTGGAAGCGTACATACAGACGCTCGCCGCAAATAGATGGCTGACTGTACCTTTGATTCGTTCCGGATCGCCTCCCAGTCGCCCAATGCCATTTGCTTTCCGTATTTATAGTACTCAGCGTAATCTGATCGCGGTATCCCCTCGACATGGGAAAGCCAATACAGCTTGAGCAGCGCCATGATGCCTGTCAGTAAGAGCATCCTGATCGCCAACTGACGCTCAGACCTCGCTCGATCCACAATCTTGAACCAGCCTGCAATCAACGCAGCAATTCCAAGTGCCCCCAAAATACCCTGCACAAGAGGCACAGCCTCCCGCATCACAGTCAATTGCCAAAACCACAGCCACGCAAGGTGCGCAGTCAGCACAAGCATAAAGAACCTGACGATCTCAGCTGCCAGCCGCACCGGGCCACCGGTTTTCGGCAACGTGGGCATTGGTAGCCCACCCAGACGAATGAGAATCCAGCAGAGACCGGACAGCAGCACGAAATAAAAGAGCCCCAGACAAAGTGAGTGGATCAACAGAAGCAGATCGCCCTGCCAGTTGATAACGCCTGCATTCCATGGGAAAACGCTGGCTCTCCCACCATCCACCGTCACTTCAAAAGCCTCGTTAAACCGCAAACGCCTGCGGTCTGCATCCAGGCTCGCATTTTCGAGCGATAAAGCACGCACCTCTCTGACAGAGAGCGCAGTGGTGTGTGGCCATCCAGCGCCAACCCTGACTTCCAACTGTTCCGGCCGCACAGTCCCCACAGCGTCCCCGGTAATCACGATTGACCTGACCTTTTGCCAGCCGGAGTCACGGCTGAATAAACGCCGGTCTTCGTTGCGACGAATGAGTGGCGTCATGACTCCATCCAGGCGAAGCGTAAAGACCGTCACGGAGTCATCCCCCGCGAGGCTCTCGTCAAGTCGCACAAACATCCGGCTATAATGCCGCTCGGTATGGAGCCTGTGAATGCCTGACACTGTCGCCAGAGCAAGAAACAACAGCATAAGCCTCAGGACACGGCCGCGCTGTGTCTTTGGAATCAGACCAACTTTATTCAGATCCACCATTCTGCGACCGCCCAATCATCTGCTGCGTTGTACCGCCATGCTTCAATTGAAGTATTCCACGGCCACCGCAGGTGCCGGCCCGAATCGAGGCCACCGAAACTCTTCCGTCGTCTCAAGAACCAGTGAGACACTCACGCGATCAGTTTCCTTCCACACCGCCCCCGGCGGCAGCCACTTTTCCGCTGGCAATTCCATTAGTCTCGCGATACGAAAATCCGAGAGTGGTCCACTGCGAACTTCCTTTCCCTCGATCTCTAACCTGTATCGCACCGGCAGGTTCAGCCAACTCTCTCCCACGGATTGGCCCACGCTGTGCTGGTTTCCGGAGACAAAGAATCGCAGGCCGCGTAGTGGTCCACCGTCAGAAATCACGTGAAACGAAGCCGCGGCTTTAATGCCGCCGGGCACGATCGCCTCGTCGGAATGCAACGTCAGGGCTGCCGTCGTCCTGGAAACGGCTGACTCGCAGGTCACATAGTCCGGTCCACCCGTGACCTCACTTTCCGAGATAGCCGCGACTCGATGAAATGTAAGTCCGCTGCGATCAAACCAGTCCCCGAGCCCCAGGTAGGCTGAAATCATCAGTCCAATCAGCACGACAGCCGCTGTCACCCGGAAATTCAGCAGGGTGCAGAAGAATGCCGGAAGAGTAAGCCGGTCCTGAGATGGCTGTCTGTGCATCCTTGAAATCATCAGCCCCGCAGACCAGCAGCACGGGTAGCCGAAGTTCTGCGAGTAGTAAGGATGTGCTTCAGTGAGCAGGTAAATAAATGTCATCACAGCTCCCGTGGTGAGCAGCGGAAACAATTCCGCTGCGGACAACGGAGTCCGGTGCAGGTTGACCAGCCGCACGAGGCAAAACAGCACCAGCACACAGACCGTCGCTTCGCAGACAACGTGCTGGATCCCTCCAGTGGAAAAGTTAACAATACGTCGCGTTCGCTTTTCGCCTGCCCGATTGTCCTGCGTCAATACCATGGCATCGCTGCCAAACGCAAGCAGGGCGTTCTTTCGCTGCAGACTCCCCAGAAAAGCCCTGGCATTAGCAAGTTTTTCGTAAAGCAACTGACACACAAGCACTTCGAAACGCTGACGTCCCTGAACACTCATCGCGTAGTCGTTCGACCAGACCACCACGCTGTGTCCCTCTTCAAAGCTACTGGCGGACATCGCCGCGAAATACTCAAGGGTCCTCTGCGGTTGCGTTTCCAACCCCGTCAGTTCAGTCAACCGCTGATCAAGTTTCGTCACACATGTCACGTACAGAACGACAGTGCACAGGAGGAAGACCAGCCGCAGAGTGATGTCTGGCTGTGTTGGCGTTGCCGCACCATCGAGTATCCGCAGAAGGATCGGTGCCATGGTCAGGTGCAGGACCGCGCCCGCCAGCATAAACACACCATAAGACTTCAGAAACTCGATCGCCGTGCAGCACGATCCGAACGCAAGGCCGAAAAACACGGCCAAAAGCAGTCGACGCAGCATGCCGGAGTTGACCGTGCGATCTTTGGAAAGCCGGCTTCGGAATTCATCGTAAATCAGCCACGCCAATGGAATCCAGAAGTAGCCCCAAACGTTGTGCGAGACCATTCCCGCTGAGTAGAAGAAGTCCGGATAGATCAGAATCAGCGGCAGAGTACAGGCTGCCGCCTTCAGGCCAAACATCCGCCGCACAAGTTCGCAGACAAGCAGGGCAGAGAAAGCCTGTACCACAACATTCGCAAGTTCGATCTTCCACTGCCCCGCACCAAAGCAGTAAACGACCGGCGACACGCAGAAAACGGCACGGCGGAGGTAAACGAATGCCGCATAGCTTCGATCCGTCCCAGCCTCCTCCCAGCGGCCCTCTGCTGCCAGTGTCCCCAACCTCTGAAATGCTTCATAATCGCCAATAGGGCGAAAGTCGTTTCCAGCCAGCCAGAACAGCTTCACGATGGAAACCGCAAGCGTCAGCAGCACCATCCGCAAAATCACTCGCCGAGGCTCCAGGCTGGCATGCAAACCTCGAACCCAGAAGACCATCAGCAGCCATGGAATCAAAACAAGGATGCTGCCAACCAGGGAAGACTCCGCGGACGACAGGCTGACTGTTCTTTGCAAAAACACCCAAAACTGCTGGCCAAATAACGCCAGCAGGATCAATCTGAGCATTTCGAGCGGTACCGCGGCCAGTGAAAACCTCTGACCGCTCGCTGACCCGGAATCAGTCGACGCACCGGAGAGCTGCAATGCGCTGCGGCCAACGTACAGCAGTAAAGTGCCAAGGACCGCCTGAACAGCGGCGAGGGCAAGCAGCAGGCCATCGCCCTGCCAGTTCATCACACCCCTGTTCGAGGCCAGCAGACTGCCGCCTTTTCTCTCCGGCAAATACTCCGCCACCATCGCGAAGGATCGCAAACCCTTTTCAGTGGAAGGCCCGCTCGCCATTCGCCGAATCGGCAGTCGCTGCGACGATTCCCAGTTCAGCCCCATACGCACTTCGGGGATTTCGCTGCGAACAGCGGCCACTTCGTACCATCCCACGACAATCGACCGCGCCGCCGGAAACCGTTTGTACCGACTCCAGACGGCAGCGTTCAGGTCGTCGGGCTGAAGTTCCCAGAGTTCTCCCGTGCCGGTTCTCAGGAAAACCACCATGGTCTTATCTGCAGCATCGCGCGGCCCGGAGAACGACACCAGCACTCGACTGTAGTGCAGGCCTCCCCACACTCTCCAGCAGAGTGCGATGGCAAAAATGACCATCCAGACCGCTGTCAGCAGTTGAATCTTCCGCCCTGACTTGCGGATGGAGTGAAAGAATGTACTCATGCGGACTGTCGCCCAAGGCTTCCCCAAATGCCCAAAAGTGCCGTCAACCCGAATGCTGCACTGGAGAAAATCAGGTAGCAAGCGTTATTCTTCCGTTTCGGTTGCCTGCCCGCCCTCCCCTGCCAAACCCTGTTGGCTGCAACGATTTTGCCGGCGGCAGTGTTTGGCCTTCTTTCCATCAGCTCCAGAAAAATTCCCCGTGAGACCTCCTTCGCGCAGTCTCCCACAGATCCCCCAGGGCCACCAGCCTGGCTGGCTGGCGATCGCGCGCGGAACAGCTCTGGGCACCGCCTTTTTACTCTCCCTGAATCTTCTGGAAGTTCTGCACTACGGGGCCAGTTCCACAGACAACTGGTTTTGTTCGCTGCAACCGCTCCCGGAATCGTTTTCACGCGTACTGCTGGCCATGGCGGTGCCTTCGTTTCTGCTGTACGCTGTTCGCCGTGCGATCCCCGGTCCGATTCGCAGTGCACTGCTGCTCATCTCTGCTTTATTCCTTGCGGCCACGGCCAGGGGTTTTCAGGCGGAATTTCATTCACTGCCGGAATCCGTTCGAATTTCCGGATCGGCCCGGCACATCTCCGTCTTTCTCACGCTGCTGGTTGCTGGTGTGGGCCTGCTATCCACCGCCCGGCTTCGGGCAGCGGGTCCCTCCCCGGCGGGCCCCTATCTGTTCGCCACAATCCTGACCGTCTGCAGCTTCCCGCTGGCCTGTGTGGTCAGCGCCGGCACTCCAAGGCCACTCCCAGACGTCCCCTGCCTCTGCGTGCTCCGCCCGCCGACAGGCGTTCAGTCAGCCCCCGGCGGTCCGGTCAGCCTTGCGGCCACGGCTGCTCGAATTCACAAGGAACTCCCGCAGGCCCGGTTTGTGGTTGTTCAATCGGGCGCCAGCGACCTTTCCGGCGAAGCCTCAAATCCACTCAGCGAAGCGCTCATCGCAACCGGCATCCCCGACAAATCCCTCCTCAGCCTGTCCGCTGATTCCGACGAACTGCTCGCCGCAGCGCTCCGCCAGCACCCCGATCTCCAGCCACCAAACCCGCGAAGGCTGGCGTTTATCGCCCCCGCTGACGAGCTTGCCCGCCTGAATCTGCTGGCCCGCCGCCATGGGCTGGAGCCGGTACTGATACCTGCTGCCGATGCACAGGCTGCCCCCACCACGCTGCTCCGCGAAGCCTGGCAGCTGCTGCGTGCCATGGTCACACCTGCGGCGGACTACTTTCGCAGTCTCCGCGCCCCCGCAGAGACACAGCTGGAATTTGCTCCTGCCACCGATGAAACCGTGGATCCGCAACAGCTGATCAGGGAGCTGCAGGATGCGGCCGCAGCCGACCCCTGAGCCGTCAGCCCTGACGTTCGCCGGCCAGGCGTCATGGCAAACGTTCACCTGCACGATCGGAAAACAAAAATCTGTCAACACCTGCGGCAGCTTTTTTGGACTGCTGATGCTGCAGTCGGTACACTGGATGCAATCCGCTGCAAACTCGAATTCACCCCACTCTCAGGTCGTTCCGGTCATGGATGAAGCCATTCGCAAGGCAAAAGTACTGGTTGAAGCACTCAGCTGGATCCAGCGATTCCGCTCCCGTTACGTCGTGATCAAGCTCGGCGGCAGCACGCTGGACGACGCAGCATCGGTGAACAGTCTGCTGATCGACGTGGTCTTCATGGCGGCGGTGGGAATGCGGCCCGTCATTGTCCACGGCGGTGGCAAGGCGATTTCTGCAGCCATGTCAGCCGCTGGCATCGCGCCAAGATTCGTTGCCGGCAGACGCTTTACGGACCTGCCCACTCTGCAAATTGCATCGCGAGTGCTTGTGGAAGATATCTGCCAGTCGCTCGTTGACCGCATTAACCACAATGGCTGCCGGGCGACCGGACTGCATTACGGTACAGAAAACGTGCTGACCGCCGAAAAACTGCAGCTCCGTGATGAACACGACCAGCCGGTTGATCTGGGTCACGTCGGTTCCGTCACCGAAGTCGACACCGACACCATCTCCCGCGTCTGCTCCACCGGAACCATCCCTGTGATCCCCTCGATCGCTCTGAGCGCAGTGGGACATCGACTCAACGTCAACGCCGACACAGCGGCCGCTGCTGTGGCCAGAGCGCTCGCTGCAGAAAAACTGGTGTTTCTCAGCGATATCCCGGGAATCCTCACCGACATCAAAAACCCTGCCAGCCGCCTGTCTCACGTGACGGGCCGTGAAGTTCGCGAGATGATCTCCAGCGGTATCATTGGCGGCGGGATGGTCCCCAAGGTCGAGGCCGCTCTGGATGCGCTCGACGCCGGAGTCCGCAAGGTGCACATCGTGGATGCAGCCATGCCCCACTCCGTGCTCCTGGAAATCTACTCCGACACCGGCGTCGGCACCGAAATCGTCGCCTGAATCACCTCCAGTCGCAGCAGGCATCTGAACCTTCCTCCCGTCCGCGTGTCAGCGATTCACTGGAAACAGCGTCAGATCCCGCATCCTGAGTTTCCCTGAAGCCGGAATTCGGTCTAAAATCTCCCGGTCGCTTTCCGCGGCAATTCGCCCTCGCAGGAGCCCCCCGACAAATGACTCAGACAGCCCTCTCCGCCAGTCAGACAATCATTGACCTGTTCGACGAATACGTCATCCCCAACTACCGTCGCCAGCCGATCGCACTGGTTCGCGGCCAGGGATCGCACGTGTGGGACGCGGACGGGCGGCGTTACCTTGACCTGTTCCCCGGCTGGGGCTGCAACATCCTGGGCTACTCCCCTCCACGTCTGGTCCGCGCTTTGCAGGAACAGGCTGCCAGACTGATTCACGTGCCGAACACGTGGTACATCGAGCAGCAGGGGCGGTTTGCCGAATTT
>JBEIEK010000299.1:0-7355 GCA_040382995.1 Planctomycetaceae bacterium | reverse complement strand
GCGTTCCTGATGTGGTTCTGGCCACGCGAGCAAGCACCGTTACCGGGGGATTAACATCCCCCGCTCGCCTTGTCACGTGGGGTCCAGTCCGAAAGACGACTTCCGGTGTTCTTCACACCGTTTCACCTTCCCAGCTTCGCCCTCCCGTCGCCGCGCATGCAACACCCCCCTGCACGCTTGCGATCACTGCCATTCCTGTCGACACTGCCGTCGCCAACTCATCAGCCCCCAGTCTGATCAGTTCCAGGCGATCATTCAGCAGGCCTTCACGATCAGGGAACATCATGCCCAGCTTCTTCAAGGTGTGGACGATCATTTGCATTGCCGGAGCGTTGATCGCTGCAACGTCCGCGGTGGCTCAGGACAGCACCGGCGCCCCTGCACGCACGGACGGCAAAGCTGCCGACATGACAAAACCGGTGCAGGTCTTCATTCTGCTGGGACAGTCCAACATGGTTGGGCTTGGCAAGGTGAAGGGTGGCGAAATTTCGCTGGAGCATGCGGTTCGTGAAAAACAGAAGTACCAGTATCTGATTGACGAGGCCGGTATGTGGATCGTTCGCAACGACGTGCGTTACGTGCAGTACATGTCAGGTCGAGGACCACTCAGAAACGAATGGATGACCGTCACCGGAGGCAATCTGGGCCCCGAATACGGGATTGGTCATACGTTGGGAAACGCGATTGACGCTCCCGTGCTGGTTCTGAAGTGCTGCATCGGCAACCGCGCACTCGGCTGGGACCTGCTCCCGCCCGGCAGTCCGCGCCGCGAGTTTCTCGCGAAGGACAAGGCTGGTGTGGAAAAGATGCTGGTGTATGCCGGGTCCGGAGATAAACCGGAGTACTGGGACATGGATCCGGCCAAAGGGCTGGCCACGGAACCAGGCCCCTGGCTGGATAAGAATGGCAAGCCAATCGACTGGTACGCCGGCAAACAGTGGGACTCAGATACCGGCGACGCCAAACGTGCTCTGGCAGACCTTGAAAAGCACTATCCGGGCGCGCAGGGTTATCAGGTGGCTGGCTTTTTCTTCTGGCAGGGAGAACGCGACGCGGGGAACGCCGGACACTCCGCCCACTACGAAAGCAATCTGGTCGCCTTCATCAAAGCCCTGCGACGCGAATTCAGCGCTCCCGATGCAAAGTTCGTCTGTGGCACTCTGGGTGAAACGACAAAGGAATCCACGGGCCCCTCCCGGCTGGTCCTGGACGGCCATCTGGCCGTCGACGGAAGCTCGGGAAAGTATCCCGAGTTTCAGGGCAACGTGCGAACAATCTATACACACCCACTGGCCCAGGGCGGCAGCGGCAACGGACACTATGGCGGCAGGGCGGAAGTCTACATGGACGTCGGCGAAGCCATGGGCCGGGCGATGGTGGAGTTGCTGCAGGGGCAGCAGTAGCGGGCGATGAGCAGAATTGTGCTGAACGTTTTTGGAATCAGGCGTTGTGCGCAATTTACCTGTCCAATTCCGCCGCTGGAGTTCAAGACGCCAGAGTGGCGTTACCGGGCTGTGCCGTGTCATGACTGATGCGGACACTGACCAGCGCTTCATTATTTTGGAGATCGTAGACGCCGTCGGGAATCGCCTCACCCAACTCCTTGCCGGGAAAGTCGTGTGTATCGACGTGAAGGGGCTTTTCGCCGGGCGGAGCACTCGCCCTGAATTCTTGAGATTCCCTGGAACGTCCTGCAACGAAGTTCTGCCGTCGCAATTCTCTGGTCAGTGGACGGAAGTGACGGCATTGTGGAAGATCTGGCTGCGATTCGTTCCCCTGGAGGTATTCTGATGTGGCTGATGCTTGCGGCTTTGTTGCAGTTTGGTGACCCGGACGCGAACGGTGATGCCTTGCCGAAGGTGCCGGCGGGGTTTGAAGTGACGGAGTGGGCTCGGGAACCGCTCGTGCGGCAACCGTGTTCGCTGGCATTTGACGGTCGCGGGCGGATGTTTGTGGGAATGGGGCCACAGTACCGCAATCCGCTCCCGGAGACTCCGGGTGACAGTGTGATGCTGCTGGAGGACACGAATGGCGATGGTCGCTGCGACCGTACCCACGAGTTTGCGCGCGGATTCAACACGATTCAGGGACTGGCATGGCGGGGGCGTGATTTATGGATTGCCAACGCGCCGGATCTGACCATCTGTCGCGATCTGAACGGCGACGATGTGGCGGATGAGTATGTCAGGCTGTACACGGATCTTGGGAATCTTGAACATGGCCTGCACGGGCTCACGTGGGCTGCTGACGGTCGATTGTATATGAGCAAGGGAAATTCGAAGGGGTTGACGGAGGCTGGCCGAATAGCTCCGCGGGCATTTCGGGAATTGTGGGGGGTGACAGCGCCGGAGGGGACGCCGGATCTGCCACCAGCTGCCGTATTTGGCCCCGACAGCTACAAACGCACATATCACGACCCGGCAGATGACTGGGGTCGGGAGGGCGGTGTGCTGCGATGTGAAGCCGACGGGAGTGGACTGGAGATAGTGTCCGGCGGTTTTCGCAACCCGTGGGACATCGCAGTGGACAGCAGCATGGAGTGGCTGGGGACGGACAACGACCAGAACCAGGGCGATCGTGTGTTTACACCGTTCCTCGGGGCTCATTTCGGCTGGAACCACGCATGGAGTTCGCACTGGTCTCTGGAACGACATCTGCCGACGGCTCCTGTGAGCGGTCCGCTGTTTGAGGGATCGGGGACGGGTGTGGTGTATTGCGATTTACCCACATTTCCGTCGGAATATCGGCGGGTGTTCTTCGTGAATGACTGGTTGCGAAAGGCCACGTTTGTCTGGCGTCCGGCCTGGCAGGGGGCCCTGATGGTGCCTCGTGGTGGTGATTGGGAACTTTTTGCCGACGGTGCTGGAGCCCTGTATCGACCCACCGATCTGGAGCCGGGTCCTGATGGCGCGCTGTACGTGCTGGGCTGGAGTCGTGGTTATGGGGCGGAGTGGCGTGATGGGCAGTTTGTGAGTGAAGGTCGGGTGTTTCGAATTCGCTGGGCGGGCGCGGGTGCTTCGCCGCACCTTGAAAATTTGTCGACATTCACGGAAAGCACCACAACACAGGAGCTCATCGCTGCCTTCGGCGGCATTCTGCCCGCGCGACGAACGGAAGCGCAGCTGGAGCTGCTGCGGCGCGGGAATACCGTCCTGAAAGAGCTCTGCGAAGCGATCGAGCGGGGTGGTCTGGACGAGCAGCAGGAGACGTGGGCAGTCTGGACACTTGCGAGGCTGTTCCCTGCGGATGTCTCGGGTGATGCCTGGTTTGAGCAGCAGCTGAGAGCAGCCGGTGCCAGTGCCAGTTTGAGGCGTCAGTGCGTGCGGATTCTGGCTGATCGCCGGATTCGAACTGGCAGAAGCGACCGTTTGCCAGCTGTCGTGCGAGATCTTTTGGGAAGTCTGGATGTTCGTGAGCGTTTGGCTGCAGTGCTGGCCTTGCAGCAGGTTCGAGAGGGCGAATCTCTCGACAGCCTTCTGGAACTGCTCGGGGCTGAAACCGACCCCGTAGTTGTTTACGCAGGCTGGCAGACGCTGCGGCGAATCACCGACCGTGGTGTTCAGGAACGACTTTTGGAGGACGGACGTCCGGGGGTCCGTCGGGCCGCGTTTCTGTCACTGGCGGAATCCGGCTGGATGCAGCGTCCTCTGGCGGAGCGGTTTGCTCAGACCGACCCCGCAGCAGCGCTCTGGCTGGAAAAGACTGCGGATGGTGCTGAGTCCGTCGTCATCCGAGGTCGCCCACTGTCAGTGGGCGGAGCCCCTGGGATGGATGCGGTGCCAGGTGATGCATTGAAATCTCCCGTAATTGCACCCAGTGTGGTGCGGGGGGTACGGGCAAAGAGCGGGCGAAAGTATGAGGTGCAGGCTGGTGGTGTGCGTGACGGGGCCGTAATGTTTTCGGACAGGTCTTATCGATTTCGTGGAGTGCCTGAGGAGCTGGCTGGGGCAGACCTGATTCGCACGGCTAACGATGACGATGGGATGCAGGGGGAAGACTGTGTGCAGTTTGAGTTGCTGGTACCAGCCACGGTGATCGTGGGGCTGGATGAACGCACAGCGGTGGTTCCTGCATGGCTGCAGCGTGATTATGAGCCTCTGGAAGGGCACCTGGACGCTGATCACTGGCGCATGCGGCTGTACCGTCGCAGTTTTCCGGCGGGGCCGGTGGTTTTGGGCGGCAACACGGAGGACGGTCGTTCGGGAGGAAAAAGCAATTACACGGTGATTCTGCTGCCGCAGTTGCTGGAGACGGAGCAGTTGAGTGAACCGGCCACAGTGGCAGGGGCTGAGGCATTGCTGGCGGGCGCGAGCGTGGAGCGGGGGCAGTTGCTGTTCGGTCATCCTCGCGGTGCGGGTTGCGTCCGCTGTCACAGCCTGGATGGGGGGGTAAACGGTTTTGGTCCTGCGTTGGGTGATATCGGTCGACGATCGGGATCGAGGCAGATTCTGCAGTCGATTGTGGAGCCGAGTGCGGTGATTACGGAGGGTTTCGCGCAGCAGATTGTTCAGACGGTGGAGGGCGTGGTGCATGCGGGCGTGCTGCTGGAGGAAAGCGGCCTTGCGGTGACGATCGGGCTTGCCACCGGGGAGCGACTGGTGGTGCGGAAGTCTGAGATCGAGGAGCGTCGGAGCGAGCGAATTTCGGCAATGCCGGAGTTCCGTGGCCGGTTGGCAAACCGGGATGTGGCTGATCTGACTGTCTATCTGTTGACGCAGAAGTCAGTGCCGCGAGCGTCTGCGTCTGATGGGCAGGCGCGCCCTGTGTTGTCGCCGGGTGCATTGGTCGAGGGTATCACTGAATTACCGGATCGATTGAAGCTGGCAGATCGTTGGGGGGAGATCGGCGAATTTGTCTTTGCTGATCCCCGCATTCGCCGGCCATATTTTGCCAATCTGAAGACGGTGAGCGGATTTCAGGTCACGCGGAACCATCCGCCGGTGGAGGGCACGGACGCGCTTGATCACGATACGATGCATCCCGGCTTGTGGCTGGGCTTTGGAGCGCTGGGCGGAAGTGATTTCTGGCGTAACAGGGGCGTGATGGAGCACGTGGGTTTTGTTGTTCGCCCGGAGGAGCGTGACGGGGTAATCCGGTTTGGGACGGAGTGCATATTGAAGGATGAATCGGGTCGAGTGGTGGGGCGGATGCAGCATCATTTACGAGTGGAAATCTGGCAGGGGCAGCGGCGGATCCAGTGGGTTGCTGAGATTCTCGCGGATTCCGGGGATTTGGTGTTTGGGGACCAGGAGGAGATGGGATTTGGGGCACGGGTGGCGACAGGGTTAACGGAAAAATCCGGCGGGCGGATAATGAATTCAGAGGGGCAGGAGACAGCAGCGGGCACATGGGGCCGGGCAGCTGACTGGTGCGACTATTCGGCGGAAGTGGGCGGGGAGCGTCGTGGGATTCTGTTGTTGGCATCGCCGCGGAATTTTCGCCGCAGCTGGTGGCATAACCGGGACTACGGGGTGTTTGTCGCAAACGCCTTTGGGCGAGCGGCGATGGGTCAGGGGCCACGGAGCGAGTTCGTGGTGAAGCGGGGTGAGCGAATGCGGTTAAGCTATGCAGCGTTGCTGCATGAAGGCGAGGCTTTTGATCCGGCTGCTGCCTGGTCAGAGCTGGAGCGATCGGAGTCCGATTCCGTGAAGAAGTAGGCGTTGGGGGAATTTTGATTTTTCGCCAAATCCATCTTCTGCCGAAATTGCCGTTTCTGATATGCTCGATCCAAAGTCCGCGAAAGCAGGGAGCTTCCGGACGTTTTGGTGACCGGTCTGCCGCGTCGCGGCTGTTTAGAAGAAGGCTGTTTCCATGTTCTCCAGTCTGATTCGCTCCTTCACGTTGCTGCTCACCGCTGCAGCTGTGTTCTCCCCCGCTGTGGCCCAGCAAAAGCTCGCCTGGAAATTCACTCCCGGCAGTCAACTCAAGTACGACGTCAATCAAACGATGACCATGGAGGTGACTGTTGCCGGGAACAAGACAACACAGGAAATCAAGCAGACCATGGTGATGGGCTGGGACGTGCAGAAAATGGGGGCGGCCGGTGATGCTGTTGTGGGGCAGACAATTGAGAGGATCAACATGGACTTCTCGGGAAGTCTGATTGAGCCGTTTAAGTATGATTCAGCCGACAAAACGCCTCCGACCACCAGCATGGGTCGACGGATCGCCGACAGTTATTCTCGAATTCTGAAGCAGCAGTTTCAGGTTTCGATGAAGCCCACAGGGGAAATTACAAACGTCAAAATCCCTGAAACGCTCATGTCTGCCCTGACGACGAGCGGCAACGGAGTACTCACAGAGTCCATGGTCAGGCAGATGATGACTCAGTCCGCGGTGACTCTGCCCGTCGCCGCGGTTGCGCCGCGTCAATCCTGGACGACGAGACAGAGTGTGGATCTGCCCTACGGCAAGATGTTAATCAGTTCAAAACTGACCTGCACCCGAATTGACGCGGCATCAGGGATCGCGATCATCGCGGTTGCTCCGGAGATTAAGATTGAAAGTGGTGAGGACGCCGCCCAGCAGGTCACTCTCAACTCATCTTCCGGGGAGGGTGAGATTCATTTTGATTTTACCAACGGTCGAATTGCAAAATCGCTGCTCGACCTGACGATGGACCTGACGGTGCGGCTCAACGAGCAGCAGATCGACCAGAAGGTTTCTCAGAATCTCTCCATGGTGCTTTCAGAATAGACTTGGCAAGCGTATTCCATGAAACGCATTTTCCTGACGCTTGCCCTGCTGGCTCATTTCAGCATGCTGGCTGCGATGATTCTTGGCCTGCAGGTTGGCGACCCGATGACGATGGGTGGTCGGGATCCTGAGGTGAATGCTCGAATTGGCAGCCACATTTTGATCGGTTTGGGGGCGCTCACCGGCATCACGATGGTGCATGCTCTGGTTTTTACATGGTTTATGGGTACGGGACGCTGGATTGAGGAATCATCGCTGGCGTATGGGTTGCCTGCCGAATTCCATACTCGCAGTCAGCGGCTGAAGTACTCTGTGCTGCCCGGAATACTCCTGTCTTTTCTGCTGGTTCTTGGCACAGGTTGTCTGGGAGCGGTGGCCGACCCTGCATCGGCGGCAAGCCTGCAGTCTGCCACTGGAATCTCTGATTCGACGCTGCACTTCACTGCCGCCGTTGTCACGTGGCTGGCGAATGTGTTGATCAACCTGTTGCAGTATTTGCGAATTTCCGGGAATTCGCTGGTGGTTGAGGGAGTGTTGGCGGAAGTTCGGCGGATTCGGCTGGAGCGTGGTCTGCCGGTCGAGTAGTTGGATACTGAGGCGCGCAGGCACCGCAGAGCGACGCGGCGAGGGTCAGTCGCTTGAGAAGCGGATGACGCCTG
>JBEIEK010000298.1:0-7362 GCA_040382995.1 Planctomycetaceae bacterium | reverse complement strand
GGTGGGGCGGATCCAAAGGACGAAATCAGGTGTCCTTACCACCGTTTCACCATCCCAGCCTCGCTCTCCCGAGTTTTCACCCGTCTGTTCCCAGGATTCCAGAGAACTTCAACGCCATCGGGCGACAGGGGGTTGGGGCTGGTTTCCCTCGGTTTCACCGTGTGCCCGCAACGCCTACGCCGCGCGCTGGCTTTTTGCAGCGGCAAGGAAGTGGCCCTGTTCATCGACGTCTTCGAACCGCAGTGACAGGCGTCTGGAGATCCCGGATTCTTCCATCGTGACGCCATACAGCACATCGGTCACAGCCATGGTGGGCTTGCGATGCGTGATCATGATGAACTGCGTGTTCACCTGAAAATCCCGCAGGACGTTAACAAAGCGTCCGATGTTGGCGTCATCAAGTGCCGCGTCAACTTCATCGAGAATGCAGAAGGGGCTGGAGCGGCTGCGGAAGATGGACAGCAGCAGTGCAACGGCGGTCAGGGTTTTTTCGCCGCCGCTCAGCAGTGAGATGCTGCGGAGCTCTTTTCCCGGAGGTCTGGCGACGACATCGATGGAGCATTCAAGGACATCTTCGGGATCTTCCAGCACCAGATCCGCTTCGCCACCTCCGAACAGCCGTCTGAAGAGTTCGCGGAAGTAGCCGCGAATGGTTTCAAACGATTCAAGGAACAGGCGGCGACTTTCGGCACTGACTTTGCGGACGATTTCGTGGAGTGCTTCGCGGGCGGCGTCGAGGTCTTTCAGCTGCGAGTCGAGTCGCTGGAAACGGTTTTCCAGCTCATTCAGATTCTCAAGGCTTTCCACGCCCACGTTGCCGACTTTTTTCAGCTGCCTGCGCAGTTTTTCAATGCGATTCTCGACAGCCGTGCGCAGGTTGGCGAACCGTGCGGCGTTCTCCAGCACAGGACGAACGTGGTCGCCAAATCGAGCGGCTTCACTGCGGAGTGCCTGGCGAATGCTGGAATCGGCATCCGCATCAGCATCGGCTGCAGTGGATTGCTCCCTGTTTTCCGTAAGCAGCCAGAGTGCCACGGCGGAGCGACCGGAATCTACAGCCTGCCGAACCTCAATCTGATACTCCTCGCGGATGCGATCAGCGGCCGCGTTCAGCTGCAGATCGATGCTTTGAATCTGCAGTTCGACTTCATGAGAGCGACTCTGGTGCTTGCGGACGAGGCTGCGTGCTGCGGTTTCGCTGTTGCTGACGGCGAGTCTGTGCTGCCGCAGTTCGGCCCGTGTGACTGACACGCGCCGAATGTCTTCAGCAAGGCGTTCTTCGGTAAAGGACAGCTCCGCAAATTCAGCGGCGCCATTCAGGCGGTTCAGATGCAGTTCCCGGCGGCGTTCGGCTGCGGTTTCAAGGCGTCGTTCGCCTTCCTGAAACTGAAGTTTCCGCTGCTGCAGCTCCTGCTCCGTGCGATCCCGGGTTTCTCTAAGTCCGGCGAGACGTTCTTCGGCACGTGTGAGTTCCAGTCCGGCCTGGTTTCGTTCGCGCTCCGTGGCTTCCAGTTCCTGCTGGCGTTCAACCACAGCCTGCTGGAGCAATTCCAGCTGCTGCTGCAGTGCCGCAAGCTGAGCTTCGCCGTCTTTGACGCGGAGTTCTGCCGTGGCCATGAGTTCGCTGAGCTTTTGCATGCGTTCGCGAAGTTCTTCACGGCTGCGAGCCACGTTTCCGGACCGTCGTTCGCAGTCCTGAAGTTTCCGCAGATGCTCAGCCATCGCCGATTCGGCATCACGGCAGCGTCCCACCTGCCGCTGCACGCGGCTTCTGGCTTCTGTGAGCCGATCGTCGGCGGAACTGATGTGCAGGCTGAGTGTGCGAATCAGATGTTCACGCTGGGCGATTTCATGTTCCAGTCGATGCAGTTCGTTCTTCAGTCGTCGCAGTTCGCTCTTGCGGGAGAGCAGAGCGGATTCGTTGCGGACCGTACCGGCGAACAGAGTCCCGTCGGCTTCGATCAGTTCCCCCTGCAGCGTGACGAAGCGGCAGCGGCCGTCGACAGCAGCATGCCAGCGAATGGCATCACTGAGCGTTTCAACAACCCACGTGTCGGCCAGCAGTCGTGCGGCCAGATCGGGAAGACTCTGGGGTGACCGGGCAAGGCCATCCGCGCGTCCCACGATCCCGGGTTGTCCAAACAACTGCGGCAGGGGCCCGGAATGACGGGAAAACACGGAATCCACCGTGGGACTATCTGTCCGCGGGTCTGCCCAGGCGATGCGGACTTCTTCGGGTTCCGCAAAACCACCAGCCGCCCCGAGTCCACTCTTCCGCCCCCACCACAATTCGTCCGTGGGATTGGCAAGCGATTCGCCCCGGGACGATGTCCAGACACCGTCCTGACTGCGACGCAGTTCGTCACGGACTTTGGCAGGATCGCAGTCCACACCAGTGGATTCGATCGAGATAAAGCCGACTCGGTCCGTTATGCGACAGCGACCGGAGTTGAGGTATTCAAGGAGTGGCTGGAGTCGGGAGACGACCAGGAGCTGTGCGCGTCCCGAGAGCGCCACTTCCATCAGCGCCGCCTGGGCCATATCCACGTCCAGCAGATCGGAAACGCTGCCGAGAATCAGATTCCAGGGTTCTGAATCCGCTTCTTCCGACCGTCTCAGGATTTCGCGGACACCGATGCCGAAGCCTTCCTGACGATCTTCCAGATCCTCAAGGACGTTGCGGCGTGCCAGCAGACCGCTGCGCTGCTCCCGGAGCTCTCCCAGTGACTGCTGTCCCAGCGACCGTTCACCGACGAGTTTCTCGCGTTCGCGGAGCAGGTTATCTGCGGCTTCTTCATCCTGCTGCAGTGTTTGCTGAGCCTGCAGCAGTGCGGATTCAAGACCGCTGGTAGCCGCTACCGTGATCTGCAGTTCCTGATCCAGCTGTGCACTCTGTTCATCGAGGCTGCGGCTGCTGTCCTGCTGCTGCTGCTGCTGCGAACGCAGACCGCTCAGTTCCGACGCGGCATTGGAATTTTCCTGGAGCTGCTGCAGCTGCTGCTGCCGCCGCTGTTCCCGTTCCGTTCGGGCCGCCTGCAGTCGCTGCTGGCAGTTTGCAATCTGCTCATCACCACCCGCCAGCGTTTCCCGGCGACGGTCGAACGACAGCTGCTCTGCATCCAGTGAATTCTGCAGCGTCTCGAGGTCTGCTTCCGCTTCGGTCATACGCTGCCGCAGGACGCTGAGTTGTTTAAGCAACCGCTGCTGATCCGCCTGCAGCTCCACATCTCTGGCAGCCTGCAGCCGGAGGGTTGTCTCAGCACTGGCCATGCGGCTGCGAAGTCCGCTGTGAACGCGTTCCCGTTCCCGCAGTTCGTCATCGATCGCCGACAGCCGCTCATCCACCCGGAACAGCTCAGCTTCCGCCGCCTGCTGCTCCGTGCGGACCAGCGCCAGCTGCTCAGCGGCCTCCTGCAGGTCCGCAGCCAGTTGATCGCGCTGTACGGAATCCCGGCGGAAATCATCGGCCGCCAGCCCCACCCGCAGCGCTTCCAGTTCCTCGGAAATCGCCTGGAACTTCGTCGCCCGCTGTGCCTGAGTCCGCAGCGAGTTGACCTGTGTCTCCACTTCCTGCACCAGATCTGCCAGCCGCGACAGATTCAGTTCCACGCGTTCGAGTCGCTTGAGTGCCTCGGCCCGCTTCTGTTTGAGGCGACTGACACCGGCGGCCTCTTCGAAGATGAGCCGCCGATTGGCTGCATTCGACTGCAGAATCTGATCAACTCGCCCCTGCTCGATGATGCTCCACGCCGCCGCACCCGCCCCAGTGCCAACAAAGAGCTCCCGCACGTCCTTCAAACGGGCCGTCTGGCGGTTCACCAGATATTCAGAGTCCCCGGATTTCCAGAGCCGACGCCCGACGGAAACTTCATCCAGATCCAGCGGCAGAAAACGGCTGCGGTTGTCGAAGACCAGAGTGGCTTCGGCAAACTGAGCACCGCCGCGGGTGGACGAGCCGTTGAAGATCACGTCCGTCATCTCTTTTCCACGCAGACTCTTCGCGCTCTGATCGCCAAGAATCCACTTGATCGAGTCCACGACGTTGCTCTTACCGCTCCCGTTGGGTCCCACAACTCCCGTGATTCCTGCCGGGAAATCGAAGACCGTCCGGTCGGCGAAACTCTTAAATCCGAAGAGTTCGAGCGACTTGAGCATGCACCTAATCTTCCGCAGTCAGTTCCGTGGCTGCAGGACAAGACCTGCAGCAATCTTCTGGTTTTCTTCAGAACAGCCTATTCAGGTTCCTGCAAATCCCGGAATGGTCGCCGCAGCCGACTGAGAAAGCCGCCACGGCTTGTGGTTTTCGCAGAGCTTTCCGGACTGTCAGCAGTGGACTCGTCGGACGTGTCGGACTCTTCGGCCGCCTCTGCGCCGTCTGGCTCTTCTGCACCGTCTGGGTCGTCCGACGAGTCTGACTGGTCCTGCTGGTCTGGCTTGCTGGACCTGCTGGATTTTTCAGGCTTACCGGCCGTGTCGGGCTCATCGGACTCGTCGGACGCGGCTTCGTCGTCGTCCCCGCTTGCAGCCTCCGTCCGTTTTTCGCTGTCCGCCTGCCCGGGGGCACCGTCCTCATCCAGCACACGGCCGACAAGACCTGCGCGTTCGTTGTCGCGTTCATTGACTTCGGAGAAGTCAAGCTTCTGCAGTTTCTCGGCCGTTTCATTCTGTTCAAGTTCGGACTCGTCGAGTTCGTCAAAGAGCTCCGGCAGCATGCGGCTGCTGCCAATTCGCCGCTGGGCTTCGGCGGATTTACCGTCGGATTTACCCGCTGACTTGCCGTCTGATTCCGGTTCAGCGGATTTGGAATCGCCGGCCTGAGCATCCTCATCATCGCGGAGGTAGACGCGTCCGGCCTGCGGGAGTCGATCAATGCCGAACTGCCCCATAAAGTTTCGCTGCTGCTCGGCTTCCACCAGCATCTGCACGAGATCCGGGTAGTTGGCGCCCATTTCGCCGAGAGTGCGGATGATATCCGGCAGCCGGTTTCTGACGCGCTGGCGGGAGGGTTCACGGTTGAGTTCGTAGCGGCTGATCTCGACGGAATCTGAGCCGGCGGCCCCACGAATACTGAGCCGGTTTCCGGCATTCAGCATGACCGGCATTCGAAATCCCTGTTCGGCGCCGAAGACCACAATTTCGGGGATGCGTCGGCGGGTCACATGCACCATGGGTTCGCCGGTGGAGTCGATGACGTTCATGACGAAGCGATCGCGGAAGCTGACGGCATTCAGCGCGGGATCCTGCGGTTCCAGTTCCTTGAGTGCTCTGAGGGCACCATAGCGCGTTTCAAGTGACGGAGCACTCATCAGCTCGCGGAGTGCCAGCACGGCATCCGCATCATCACGGACCACTGAAAGGGCAACGAGTGAATAGACGCGGAAGGCAGCCTCGTTGAGCGCTGCGTCACGCAGAATACTGACGCCTGACGAATCCCCCAGATAAGCCAGTGACTGTGCGGCGTAAAACCGCACTTCAAAGGAATCCGATGACAGCGCTTCCTTCAGGAACGGAATGGAATCTTCGCCAAGGGCTTCCAGCTGCAGCGCCGACAACTGACACGTTTCGGGCTCAAGCACCTCGCGGGAGAGCATTTCCATGCGCATGCGTCGGGCCACGTCGGTTTCGTTCAGGGCGATATTCCGGATCACGGCCTGATAGCGGGGGAAGTTGTTGACGTACTGGGAATGAATCTTCAGATTGATCCGCACATCATCCTTGGCTTCGGCGCACTTAATGCGCTGACCATATTTATTGTAGCGGTCAAACCGATTCGAGACGGCATTGGCCACGCGTTCGCTGTTCCTTGTGCCGCGTTTGTCACTCCGCAGCTGAATCGTCAGATCCCGATCCACCTTGGAAATGGCACCGCCGGGAATCGTGCCGGCCATCAGCTCAGCCTGACGCTCGTCCCCCGGCTTTCCGCTTCCCAGCCCCGTCAGAATGGCACCGCCGGCGACTGCGTACTCCTGGGCCTTGAGCGCCGTGCGTCCCTGAATGTTCTGTTCCTCAAACAGTCGTGTTTCCAGCAGCCAGCCACCTTTGAGACTGCGCGCGTTGCTGTTGGGCGGAATCGCCACGCGAACATCAAATCGCTGGTTCTTGCGGACCATCGCGGGCAGGTAGGCCGTGACCACAACCAGCGCGGTATTACGAGAAGCAAGAATGCGGTTGGCATCTTTCACGCCCCGCCGCGCCATCTCGTTCTGCAGCTGCGTTCGCAGCGTCGAAGGCGCGGGATCGCCGCCGTTGCCTTCCAGTCCCATCACCAGCCCAACGCCTCGAAGCACCACCAGGCTGTTTCCCTGAACACTCATATACTCCGACAGCAGCGGTGTCTCGATCCGCGTGCCAAAGTCGTTGTCTTCCTCTTTCTTGCGGCGATTCGATTTGGTTTTCGACTTGCTTTCCGCTTCCGCTTCCTTCGGTTTACCCGAGCGGTCGGCGAACAGTCCGGCTTTGGGAAGATTCAGCAGTCCGGTGCTGCAGCCACAGAGCCCGGCAGACAGCAGCAGGCACAGCCATGCCACAAGCCGCGTCGGCGTTGTGATGCCTGAGGATCGTCCGCAGTGGCGTTCCAGCGAACGCTCTGCAGCCTGAGAATTTCCGACCTGCTCGCTCATACAAACCGCTCCACAAACACACCCCAGGCCCGTGCCGACAGGGGAGATCAGAAGGATGGAAGGCCAAAATAGGCCGACACTTCCGCAGTGGTCAACGGATTCTTAAGCAAACCTGTGCGAGTTTTGACTCAGGAGATCAGGCGAAAGCGGCACTCCGGCAGCTTTCGCAAGCGACGAAAAACAAACGGTGCTTTCGTCCGACCACCACAGCTGCCGGCCGGCAGGATTCGCCGAACCATGCAGAACGCAGCAGCCACCAGAAGACACCGCCTCCAGACAGCGGCCCCATGAACCCTGTGCACACAGGGGGGGCAGCAAAAAATGTCCATCGCCTAATCAAAAAACGAACACCCAGACACTTGGCCGGCCTTACTTCGAAAAAAAATCGACGAAAATTCCGGGTTTTTCTGAATTCTCACGGCTGTTGCCGAAAGGGAACGCAAGATGCACAGGAGCCCTGAGGGAGTTCCTGCGGTCTCCACCGGGCAAGCTTGAGCGACTGGATATTGGAGTGCATTCACCATGGGTGATTTTATTTTCTTTGCAATGCTCATCATCATCGTGGGACTGGCAATACTGCTTGTCCCCGTCCTGCTGCTGCGGATCGATCGCCGCGTGGGAGAGTTGCATGATCGCCAGCAAGAACTCAGTCGTCAGGTGGCGCACCAGCTGAAGGCCGTATACGACATGGCTGTGGAACAGCGTCAGGATCTCAGACATCTGCAGTCAATGCTGCGTACGG
>JBEIEK010000297.1:0-7404 GCA_040382995.1 Planctomycetaceae bacterium | reverse complement strand
GGTGGGTTGTTCCGGGAGCCCGGTGGGGGTGCGGCGCTGCGGAAACAGGGTCCACCAGCGGCGTGCGACTTCGTCGTCGGACCACGTGGTGGCGATGTCCGGTCGAGTGCGGATGACGAGGTGCATGTGGTTGGCCATGAGTGCATAGCCGAGCGTTTCGATGGCGAAGATGCCGGCCAGTTCTTCGAGTCGGCTGCGGATCCATTCGCGGCGGTGTGAGAAATCACGTCCCGATCTGCGATCACGTCCGCAAAGATGATTGCGGCGTACGCAGCGGCTGATGGTGTGGAACACCTGGACATCGGTTTCGGAGAAGATTTCTCTGCGATTCACCCGTGGCATGGCAGACCTTTCAAAAAGCATCTGCACCAGCATAAACACAGAGAATTCGTTGTCAAGGTGCATGGCACCTTTGGAGTCGTATTTGTTGAAATGACAGTCTGCCGGAACGTTAAGCACAAGGCGATGCCACCGCTCAACCCGCAAGGCGAATAAACAGTCGCTCCAGCAACACCGTGGGGTCCACGCGGCTGCCACCTTTCATGTCGGCGTCGGCTTCCATAAGCCATTGCAGAATCCGACTGGCCCGTTCAAAGCCAAGGCGTTTGAGGTACTGTTCGCCAGGCCCGATCGAACTGGAGAATACGCCGGCAGACACAAGCGCCTCCCGGAGCGGCACGCGCTGGCGGGCCAGTTCGGTCGCCTCTGCAAATTTCCGGAACGTGTAAGTTACACCGGCAAGCACTTTGACGGGGCTTTCGCCGGCCTTCAGGAGCTTTTCAAGATTCTGCAGGGCACGTCCCGTCTGGCCGTCGCGCACGGCATCCAGCATCAGCCAGGTGGTTTCCATTCTCCAGCCACCCACCACTTTGGCCACGTCATCCTTTGTGATAACTTCCGCCTCGCCCACCAGTGCTGCCAGTTTGGCGATTTCAGACTGCAGCAGTGAAAGCCCCTCCCCGGCCAGCGTGACAATCATCGCTGCAGATTCTCGATCCAGCTTCTTGCCAAATTCGTCCTTCGCCAACTTCTGCATCCAGCCCGTGAGCGCCGCGCCGGAAAGCTCATTGCATTCAAGGTTGAGTCCGTGCTGGTCCACAAGCTTGTAGAGCTTCTCGGTTTTCTTCCAGGCTTTCACGTCGAGGATCAGGATGGACGTGCGGGAGGGCGACTGCACGTACTTTTCCAGTGCCGAGCGGTTGGCTGTCACGAAGGGATCCGCCTCCTCAATCAGCACCACTCGGGAATCCCCAAACCTGGACACCGTCTTCAGCTCGCTGATCACACTGCGGAAATCGGCAGTGGCCCCCTGCAGACGCGTCAGACTGCCCTCTGCTTCCTCTCCTGAAAGTCCGGGAATCCGCTTCAGAGTCTCAATACGAAAATAACGCTCAGGACCGTAAAGGGCGAGCACCGGGATGGGCTTGAATGGCGCCTTGTCCGCGAGAAAATCAACGGCCAGCATGGACGAATCCGGCGAATTGGTGTGGCAGGAGTCAGGTTCACATGCAGGGAAGCATAGCAGAATGAACGCAAGGCGCCAGCCTCACGCCCCCGGTAAACACTCAAACCGAGCCGCGACCGCGAGGGAGTGCTAAAACAGCCACCTGCATGGGGCGTAGGCAGGAGCCAGTTGAGTTTTCGTGAGCTCCTCACGAAGAACACCGGTTCTCTGGTGACATGCCCCGCTCGATGGCTCAAAAGGAGTCGATGAAATCAGCCAGCAGATCAGCCCTTCGATGATCTCATCCCGGCAAGCGAGCTTCTGCGAATGAAAGCGACCGACTCCCTCACGGTCGCGGCTCGATTGTTAAAAAGTCGCCGCGGGACGGCGAAGCTCCAGCTGAGCCGCAACTCTACCGTACTCGCGCACGACGGACTGCCAGTCCGTCGCTCCCGCGTCCTGCACGCCTCACGCCGCCGCTGGCATCAGTTCGCCCGCAATCGCATCGATATCCGCTTCCGACAACTGCGATTTCTGCTCCGCGAAGCCCACCAGCAGGGCCATGTCGCAAAGACGATTCAGCCGACGAGGAATGCCACCGCTCACTTCGTGCAGCCTCTGAACAGCTCCCCGACTGAAAATTCCCTCGCTGGATCCCGCCAGTTCGAGGCACTGACGCACGTAGTTCGCCGTCTCTTCGGTGCTGAAACCTGAAAGCGTCGACGAGACCGCCACACGCTCACTCAACTGGCTGAACCGTCGCACGCGTACGGCAAAGGCCGGCTGAGCCGCCAGCACTACAGTCAGTTTCAGGTTTGCATCGGACTCAGCCAGATGCAGCAGCGGCAGTACCACCTGCTGCAGGCAATCATCAGACAACAGATGGGCATCGTCGAAAAACAGCAGCGGCCTGCGACCGCAGGCTGCATGACGCCGCAACTGCAGACGCAGTTCTCTGAATATCACATCCAGTGAACCCGAAACAGAGTGTGGCCTTGATTCCTCGCACAGTTCGCTCAGGAGCATCCGCAGTTGCTCTTCCACGCCCAAAGACGGAATCACCACGTGCACAAACGGTCGCAGCTGCGTGTGCTCAGATGCAAACCAGCGGATCAGGCTGGTTTTGCCACTCCCGGAACTTCCCAGCAGCAATGCAGGACCACTCAAATTGTCCACGGCATACCGGAAACGCAGCAATGCTGCAGCACCAGACTGACTGCGGAAAAACAAGGGGGGATCCGCTGCCTGTGCAAACGGCCTCGCCGTCAGTTTCCAGTACGCTTCATACATCGGCAGGATCCTGAATTCTCAAAGGAGTAAACAATGGCTCTGAATGCGCTGCTCAAACCTACCGCAGCGGCTCAATCCGTCCTGCGAAGCGAACCACTCTCGATCCCGCTCCGGACACCGATCGCTCGTCCTCTGCCACCATTTCCTCGTCGCCGTAGTTGGCTGTCACTTCAGACTCGGTATCAGGCAGAGGTTCCATCTCCACGACCTCGCTGCGTTCCGGATGTGACGCAGGCTCCGCCGTTTCAAATTCCTTCAGCAGCTCATCCAGATCCACGTCAGAACCGGACCCCGCAGCCACCTCCCCGAAGTGGGCTGCTCCGCGACTTCGCAAATCGTCGACCACGGTGAACAACAGCGCCAGCACGATACCCGCTGCCACCCAGCCTCGCAGTTCCCGAATTCGCAGAAGCCAGCCAGTGCTCGTCGCGACCGCGTCCTTTGCAACCTTAGCTGGGGCGGAACTGAAGCTGGAACTGGGACTGGGTGCGGATCCCACGGGCGGGAGTTCAGCGGCCAATCGGCAAACTGGGGCAGGTTCCGCTGGAGCAGCAGACGCTTCGGCAACCATTGCCGATACAGCCTGCGGTGTGATCGAGCTGGGGCCACTGGCCTGCGTGGACGCCAACTTCTCAGGATCCCCTGCCTCCGCAACAGCCTCTGCCGCCGGCACATTGCGGTCCGACGCTGGCTTTGCAGCCGAGAGTTTCATCAGTGCTTCGCTCAGCGCGTCCGTCATCGGTGGGCCCTGTGAAGGCAAAGTCAATAAACAACCGAAACAATCGTGCCATCGGACAAACGCAGGCCCAAACTTGACGAATATTCCAAATCTCCGGTTTGGGATGATTGCGCAGAATTTTCCGTCCGTGAGCGGCAAAACCAGCCTGGTTGTGGGCCGGAGCAATTCAGACGATTCTTTTGCCCAGATTACCTGATTGTTGCCAGTTGACTGCCGGACACTGCGAACGCGTTGTTCCGAGTGCGCTCCGACCGCTTGTCGGGACGATGAGCCTCAACGAAGTACGCTGCGCGCTGTGGTGGCACGGATGCCCCGGTGACAGAGGCGCAAGTTGCATTCGGGACGGAGCCCCCGCATGGTGAAGGTCGCCATTCATCAGCCTGACGAACTCGAACTGCCAAACGCTGTTCCTGCTCTGGCCGCGAAAGCTCAGCAGGCGGTCCTGCCTCCTGAATCCACGCCCACACCCACACCCGCGAAAGCTCGGCGAGGCCGCCCGCTGCTGAAACTGTTCGTCATGGGGACCGCGCTGCTGGCCGCCGCCCCCAGTCTGATCACGCTGACCGGTACCGCTGGAATGCTGCTCGGGCTTGCCGCACCTCAGTACGCCGCAGCCGTCCGCTTCGATGCCGTACAGCTGCACTGGTGGAGTCCCGTGGCGGTCTCCGGCCTGCAGCTGAAGGATCTGAGCAGTCTGGCTGCGACGCCAGGCACCGCTGAAACGGATCTCGGCCTTTCCCCGCAGCCCCCGCTCGCAGAGATCCGCAGAGTAGCCACCCGCCAGCCGCTCTGGCAGCTGCTGCTGAACGCCGGTCGCGGCACGGAACTTGAAGTCATCGAGCCACGGATTCGGTTGATTCGACTCGGTGAGAGCACCAATCTGCAGGACACGCTGACAATGCTCTCCGGAACCAGCGAAAAATCTTCCTCCGATTCGCTGCTTCCCATTGAAGTCCGCATCAGCGGAGGCGTTGTGCAATGTTTTTCGGCAGGAGAGCGTTTGCAGCATCTCGCTAATCTCGACCAGCTTGAGGCTCGTGTCTCAACGCTTGACACCGCTGCATCGCTGCCAATGCTTGAACTGGCAGCTGTGATTCAGAACGCCGGGACCAATATTGAAGGCAGCCCGCGCGTGAGTCGGCGAGCGGAACGACTGGCGGCGGACCTTGATGATGTGATGAAGGACTTTCCCGCTGTCCCGCTCAACGAACTTGCCGGAAATGCTGCGGATCAGCAGGCTGGAACGGGGCTGCTGAGACTGATTCTGAAGCCACGCATTGACGAGACGGGACGGCAACTGATTCAGCTGGGAGCACGCGATCTGGATCTGGCACTGCTGCGACCGCTGCTGCAGCTCGCGGGCTTCACGGGTGAGCTCGAAGGCCGCATCAGTGGTGGTGTCGATGCGCGGATCGCCGGTCCCCGGTTTGCTGATGGCATCGCCGGCCGACTCCTGCTGGAAGGCAGCGGGATTCGCCTGCGTCAGGCCACGTGGGCCGCCGATGAATGGCTGTCACTGGGACAACTTCATGCCACAGGGGCCGCAGCCATGGCCGCTGACGGGCTGCTGCTGGACAACGTGCGGGTGCACTCCGATGTGTTCGAGGTTGACGGCAGCGGTGAAGTCCGCACAGCTCAGGGTGCCCCCGCCAATGCCGGCGGTCAGGCTGAATTGACAGCCAAACTGCAGCTGCCGCAATTCACCAACGCTCTTCGCAAAACCCTTGGCGTGGCAGATGACGTGGAGGTCGAGTCGGGCATTCTGAGAATGACTCTGCGCGCAGACTCTGAAGGGCACGACGCAGCGGTCGACAATAGGCAAATCGACAGCCTTGCCGCCAAATGGCATCTGCAGACACTCACAGAACAGCTCCGCATTCGTCGAGCTGGCACGCTGCTGGAGAACTCCGCCGGCGTGCAGTTGGAGGCGATCGGTGCCGTGGCCGAGGGTCTGCCGCAGCTCCGGCAGGCCCGCTTCACCGCCGACTTCGGGGTGCTGGACTGCGTGCCGGACGGAGCAGCGTGGAAGGTGGCCGGACGCTTCGAACCGGAACTGCTTTGGCAGCAGCTGCGACAACTGGCCGATGTTCCGCGCCCCGGCCTCACAGCTCCATTGTCGTTTCAGTGTCGAGCGGCCGCTGTGGACGGCGGAGTCCAGCTGACTGATATGCTGCTGACTTCCACCGACCTGAAAGTCTCCAGCGTGGCCCTTGGGCTGTATCCCGGCGCTCTCTTCCCCCGCAATCTCAATGGGCAGCTGGAATTCCGCGGCACCGCTGCCGCCGTCAAAACCCTGATTGCGCCCTGGCACGATGCCTGGTGGCTGGCCGATTCGGCCGCTGTTGAGGGACGGCTGGAGGGACGCAGGGCGAGCCGCTTCGAGACACTGGTCAGAGTTCGTCCAGAACCGCGAACCGCCACTGCGGCAGATCGAGTGCGAGCCATCTCGCAGCCCCGATCTGCTCCCGCGGTCTGGTCCGGGAATCTGCTGTCGGAAAAAGCCCTGCTGATCGACGAGCTGGACGTGCAACTGACGCTTGAAGCGCGCCCCGACGGAAGGCAGTACACCATCCAGAACGGCCAGCTCACGCTTCCCGGACTCAGCTCAAAACTCAGCGGTGCCATGCAACTGGAAGATGGCTGGGTCAATCTGGCAGTCAGTGCTGCCACACGATATGACCTCGCACTCCTGAGCGAGCGAATGTTTGACCCGCAGGCGGGACTCAGGTTCTACGGCGCGGGCGAAGAAGTGTTCACTCTATCTGGTGATCCCACAGCGATCGGTGTCCCCCCGACCGTGAATACGGCTGGAGCTCAGGGTACAGCCGAACCTCGCTTTACCGGAACCGGTGCACTCACCTGGGATGCTGCCGAATTTCGGGGGCTCTCCGCCGGACCCGGTTCGATGACCCTCGAACTGCTGGACGACCTCGTCCGCTCAGGCCCCGTGCAGTGTTCCATCAACGGCGGCGCGGCCAGTCTGCTCTGGCAGTACGATATCACTCGCGGACTGCTGGCGCTGGGTTCCGGAAGCCGAGTGGAGAATCTGCAGCTGAGCGAGGAGTTTTGTCGCAGCTGGCTGGGTTATGTGAGTCCGCTGCTGGCCACTGCTGTCGACGTTCAGGGGCGAGTTTCGGCACGTGTGGAGCAGTGTGTGTGGGATCTTGCGGCCATCGAAAATTCGACGGCGCGGGGGGAGGTCATCATTCACGATGCCGCCGCCAGCCCGGGCGGTTCACTGAGTGCGCTCCTGGAAATTGTGGACCTTGTCAGAAGCCGTGCAGGAGACAGTGCGCCCTGGGCCGCCCGCTCGCTCGTACTGCCCCAGCAGTCCATCCCCGTGCGGCTGGAACGAGGCTGGGTCAGTCATGAAAACCTCGCCATCGAGCTGGCTGGGTACCGACTTCTTTCAAGTGGTGCAGTGGGACTGAATCAGCAGCTGCAGCTGACTCTGAATGTGCCTCTGGAAAAACAGGCTGCCGGCGGACGTTCCATTCCGGTCGCGCTCCGCGGCACCATCACGGCACCACAGCCGGATGCCGCGGGATTCCTCCAGGCCGTGGGCAGTCAGCAGCTGCAGAAACAGCTGCAGAATCAGGTCGACAAAGCGCTCAACAATCAGTTCAAAAAACTGCTTGGCCGAGAGTAATCCGTTGCCGGGCCGGTGCGGCCCTGGCGCGTTCCTGACGCGGTATTGGCTGCCCGGGCACGCCCCGTTAACGGGGTTTTGACATCCACTGCCCGCCTTGTCGCCCAGGAATGCCTCGTGGGAAATCTCAAACCATAACATCAGACGTCTTTACCACCGTTCGGGACTTTTGAACGAGCTGCTGGATGATCTCTTCGCGGATGTCATCACCGCGCTGCAAGTACTCAACTAAGAGCACTCAGCAGCAACTGGCTCAGGCAGGCGGCATTATCGTGCCGGGGG
>JBEIEK010000296.1:0-7415 GCA_040382995.1 Planctomycetaceae bacterium | reverse complement strand
TCGGGAGGGCGAGGCTCCTGCCGAGCCGTCGAACACTGCTCGCGGAAGGGTGGTGGCTCAGCTGGAGCTTTGCCCACCCGGGACGCCCCCTTGCCAGAAAACCCCGGTGATTGTTCCACAGCCGCGAAGAGCTGCTGAGGTTTTACCGCGAACCGGTTACACACTGATTGAACTGCTGATTGCTGCGGTCTTGACCGCGACGCTGATGACAGTCATCTGGGGCCTGCTTTCGATGTACAACGGCTGGCTGACGGCCGGACGTGTGCAGTCGGAGGAGCGCCAGCTTCGACGCAGCCTCAGGGCGCAACTGCAGGACGATCTGGAGGCCGTCGCCGTCCTGGATGCCGGACGCGAAGTGCGGTTTCTGGAATCAGCTGCGGAAGCGACTTTGACGGAACAGGACGCGATCAACCGCGATTCTGCTGAAGACCCGCTGGTCACTGCGATGCAGCCAGGCCTCGAAGCCGAAGACCTGCCAATCTGGCTGCAGTCACTGCAGTTGCCGCGGCAGCCGCAGGGCGTCCCGGTAGTCTCCATGATCGGCACATCAACAATGCTGCGGCTGGTGGTTCCGGCTCGCATGAGCATGGATGCGACGCTGCCTGCCGCGCTGACTGCGACGCCCCTGGCCGAGACAACGGCCCCCGAGTCAGCGTTACCGGCAGCAGCTGGGCCGGAGGCAGACATTTCTGCTGCAGAAGACGGCGCGGCGGGGGCGTTGCCTGCTTCTGAACCGCGTCCTTCCCCTGTGCGGATCATCATCTGGCAGTTTCGGCCGTGGGGGGGCGTTACGGTCGCCGGGGCAGGCGCTGAAGACACGGAGTTCTCCGATGCACCGTCGCAACCGTCCGCACTGGCACCTGATCCGGGTTTGACAAGGCAGGAGTGGGACGGAGCAACATTGCTGCAACTGGCTCGTGAACAGAGCTTAACTCCCGGCGATGCGCCTCTGGATACGGAATCCGGGGCTGCACCCGCGGCGACTTTGCTTGAGCCTGCCGCTCCCCTTGATGAAGAGCGGATTCCTGAGACTTTGGCAGTGCAGTTCGAATACTTTGACGGACAGGCATGGCAGTCGTCATGGAACAGCACAGCGCAGGCGGGCCTGCCGGTGGCCCTGCGGCTGCGAATGTGGATGGTCTCTGCCTCCGCTGCTGAGCGGTTCATGAATCAGGCGGAGTCCACCGTTCTGACAGCCACATTGCCGGATAACTCGAACGCCGCTGCGGCTGGTGCTTCCGATGAGACGTCGCTGGCTGCTCCCGTGCCGCTGCAGCTGGTGGAAACGCTGCTTGTGCTGCAGCCGATTTCCGGAGCGATGCCCGGACTGACAGATCCCGATGCTGGCACAGGTGTGTTGGGAGGTGGGCTGTGAGGAACTTTCAAGGAAGGCGGCGTCGCCAAAATCTGCAGCGCGGCGTGGTGTTGATTGTGGTGCTGGTGTTGGTCGTGATGCTGTCATTCGCTGGCTTTGGTTTTTTGTCGGCAATGTCGACCGAGTATGAGGCCGTGCGGCTGCATGGTTCGCTGCTGCAGGCCAGGCAGACACTGGCGTCGGCTGAGTCGCAGCTGCTGTGGCTGGCCAGCCAGCCTCGTCAGCGCCGTGAGATCCTCGGCGGTCTTTACAACAATCCAGCACTGTTTCAGGGGCGGGCCGTTCAGGCACTGCAGGCTGCCGGGGCGGACGCGAACTCCGGCGGGGCCGCGGCAGGGACGCCGGACGGTGGAGCGGCTGCAGCGGGGCGGCTGCAGGCAGAGTCACTGCTGGCGGGAGACGATATCTGGCGGTTCTCGGTGGTATCGGTGGATCGACCGGCGGGCAGTGCCCCAGTGCTGAGATTCGGGTTATCTTCTGAGTCCGCGAAGCTGCATCTGGGGACCGTGCTGCGGTGGGAGCAGACGACAGCGGGGACCGGCCGACAGGCACTCATGAACCTGCCGGGAATGACGGAGATGCTGGCTGATTCGCTGCTGGACTGGATGGATGCGGATGATATTCCGCGACCTCTGGGGGCAGAGTCGGAGTATTATCAGAGTCTTTCGCTGCCGGTGCGTCCGGCAAACGCGGTACCAGCTGCTCTGCATGAGCTGCTGGCCGTTCGGGGAATGAGTTCGCACCTGCTGTTTGGAGTGGGATCAAGTGAGCAGCCTGGTGTCTCGGAAAGTGACGAATTGATGCCGTCTGAGCCCATGCTGGACCCCGCTGCCAACGCATTTCCTGTGGCGACGATCGATCCGACGGAAGTGGCTGATTCCGGGACGGTTCCGCCAGTTGGCGTTACACGTCCGCTGTCCGAGTTGATCACAGTCTGGTCAGCAGAGCGACTGGTGCAGCCGGACGGGTCGCCGCGAGTCAATGTGAATCAGCTGGATCTGAATGCGATTCGCAGCGGGTTGCAGGGCCGTGTGCCTGAGTCGCTTGTGCGGTATCTCTTGCTGGCGCGGGTGTATGGATTATCGGCAGCGGCCCCGGTGGGGGTGGCGGAGCAAACTGCGGCAGAGGTGGTGTTGCCGACGGCAGCTGCTGCAGTGCATAGCCTGCAGTCGCTGGGCGGGCTGGTGGATTCGGCCGTGCTTATTCCGGCCACCGGAACTCGTCCGACGGTCCTGGTCAGAAGTCCGCTGCAGTCAGTTCAGGCAGATGCAGATCAGTTGTTCCGGCAGCTTCAGGACGTGGCTGCCATCGACGCCACGCCAACGGTACCCGGAAGAATCAGTCTGCAGGAGGCACCAGAGGAGGTGCTGCGGTGCATTCCTGGAATTTCCGCAGAGCAGGCGGCGGGACTGGTAGCGCAGCGGGCTCGTTTACAGCTGTTTGAGCGACGGAGTCTGCTGTGGCCGGTGCGTGCTGGGGTGCTGACGATTGACCAGTGGAGGTCGATGTTGCCGGAAATCACCGATGTCGGAGATGTGTTTCAGGCGGAACTGATCGTGTTTCGGGCAGTGGGTGGACCGCTGCTGCGCCGAAAACTCATTCTGGATGCTGCTGGAGAAAAGGCCCGCCGGGTATACTGGACGGATCTGACAGAAACGAATCTGGAGTTTCCGCTGAGTCGATTGCTGCCCGCAGTGACAGGCACTTCTCAGGAGAGGATCTGATGGCGCGATTTCTGGCCGTCCGCTGGAGTGGCGGTGCCTTGCGATTTGTCTGTGCTGACGGGGACCGCAGCGGGCGACTGAAGATTGTCGACGCAGGCCTGCGTACGCCCGAAGGTGCACAGTCGCCGTCTGCCAGCGTGGATCTGCTGCGTCAGCTGGTCCGTGACACAAAGAGTGAAAAGCACAGGTTATTGATTCTGATTGGTCGCGGGGCTGTCGAAACCACCACATTCGATGTCCCTCGGGCTACAGACGACGAACTGCCACTGCTTGTGCAGAATCTGGCGGCGCAGAAAATGCCCGGCTTGCAGGAAGATTCCTCGCTGGACTTCATTGCGTACCCACCACGTGCAGACGGAAGCCGCACGGTCAGCGCCCTGGCGATCATGGTCGAAGAACAGGCATTGCTGCGACAGCTCCGTGAACACTGCGGATGCCGCAATGTGTCGATTCTGGTCGCTCCCCATACCCTGCGCGAATTCGCCGCTGATCGCAGCCTGCCGTCACAGATAACGACCCCGGCAACCGTCTGGGACAATCAGACTCCGCTCGACGTCACCCTGCTGATCGCGCGCGGCCACGAACAGGCGGATGTCCTTGCCTGCACAGAATCAGTGCCGTTGCTGTCACGCACAATTCGACTGCCCAAAGGGATGCAGCATGCTGAGGCCGCTGAGTTTCTTATCGCGGAGACTCAGCGCACCCTGGTTTCAGCCGGTGGCCACCTTGCACAGCAGGTCCGTATCAACCGCATCATATTGATCGGCTCAACCGATGAAACGCACGGACTGACAGAAACATTCTCGGACCATTACAACACGCCAGTGGATCACGTGGCCAGCAGAGCTCTGGCTGCCGAGCCAGGTCCGGAGCTGGCTGAGGAAAATCCGGATTCAGCGGATTATGCTGCACTGCTGGGAGCGATCAGTGAGGCGTCCCGGGGAATCAGGCCCGCGGTCGACTTTGCCGCCCCCCGCAGACCCCGGCCGACCACGTCAGGTCGCGGCCGCTGGCTGGCGGCAGCCGCCGGAATCCTGCTGCTGGCAGCCGCAGGCACAGCGTACGTCTGGTCGCAGTTCGACGAAATTGATCAGGAGAACCAGCGGCTCACCGAACGTCTGCAGGAACTCAACGAACTGATTCGTGATACAGAAGCCAAACGAGCCCTCGTGACAGCCATGTCAACCTGGGAAAAGAATCGCATCAGCTGGCCCGATGAACTGCTCGATCTGACGCAAAGAATCCCGGCCAGGCCAGGCATCACACTGCAACAGTTCAGCGCCGCAGCGGCAGGACCGGGAATCAGCGTGGTCACCTTCAGTGGTGTCGGCAGGCCCCCCGAACTGATCGCTCAAATGGAACGCAACCTCAGAGACGAACGCCATGATATTCGTATCCCGGGTATCCGCGAGCAGGTGGTCGGAAAGGAACTGCAGGGGACATTTCAGGCGACGCTGACCATCCGGAATCCACAGGGCCGTGCCAAAGCAAAGGGCCAGCCATGAAACTGTCTCGACAACAGGTGCTGCTGTCGCTGCTTGTAATCATCGCCGCAGTCCAGGTCGGTGACTGGGGCCTGAACACCCTGATTCAGGGGCCCCTGCAGGAACGCCGCGCCAAAACCAGCCAGCTGGAAAAAGATATCCGCAGTCGTGAAAAACAACTTGCGGACCTGCGCGCGGCTGGAAGTCGCGTGGAGGAATGGCTCAAACAATCGCTGCCCGCCGATCCCGAAACCTCAAGAACAGCCTACCGCAGCTGGCTGCTTGGTCTGCTCCGCAGCACACGACTCGCTGACGCCGTTGTTGATTCAGGTTCTGCCGGCAGCCGCAGACTCCGAAATGGCGACGTCCTGTCCCGCTCCCTGCCCTTCACCCTCAGAGCCCGCGGAACGCTGTCACAGTTCAACGAATTCCTGTTTCGTTTTACCAGAGCCGGACTGCTGCACCAGATCACCGGCTTCAGCCTCACTCCGGTTGCCGGTTCCACACTGTTCGATGTCTCCGTTTCAATCGATACGGTGCTCCTCCCCAATCGCAGGGGAACGGAACTCAACCAGCAGCCAGGCACACTCCCAGCCCTGCCAAATGCCACCGACTACGCCGCGATTGCCTCGCAGAATGTTTTCGGCGTCGGACTCAACACCGTCGATCCACTCAAACACACGTTCGTCTCTGCCATCACCTTCAGCAACGGGCAGCCGCTGGTGTGGATCACCGAAGAACTCAGCAATCGGGTGACCCGCGCGGGCCCCGGTGAGCCATTCACGACGGCTGCCATGAGCGGCTCGGTCAGGGAAGTGCGGGAACGGGAAGTCATTCTGGAAACCAGCGACCGGGTGCTCCTGCTGACACTCGGCAGTTCGCTCGCCGAAGCCAAACCCGTCACACCCTAAGCAGCCTTCGCGGCCGCCATGCGGTCAACGATTATCGAACCTTGCCTCTCGCTTCGTTGCACACCACAGACCGCGGCCAGTACCTGAGGCCGGACCTAAAGGTGACTCAGAGCATCGGCCACCCAGAAAGCGCCTTTAAAGGTCCCGCAAACGCCAGCGATGTTGACTGCATGAGGAAATGCAAGGTAAACGACCATCAGCGGACATCCCAGTGTCGCAGCGATGAAACTTCTGTCGTTCCGCATCAACCGAGATCTCAGGAGACGTTCGAGCAGGGAATAAATCAGAAATCGCGAAGCGAGCACGACTGCCACACCCACAACCAGCCCCGCAGGAGCCACCAGTGGCAAGGACCACCGTGAGCCAGCGCAGTACGCGCCCGCGATGGCAGCAATCGGGTAGGCCGGAATCGAACCGAACAGCATTCCGTCAGCGTAGTTCACTGCCATACTCACACGATCTGGTAGAAGCCTCAGGGAGTCGCTGACCGGGCTGGAAGCCTGCGGTTCTGGATTGGACGTGTACGGACGTTTCACAAAGCGAACTGTGACTTCGGCTGCGATTTGCTTCGCTTCGACAGCGAAACTTCTCAAGCACCATTTCAATGTTAGCCCAACGCCTTTCTTAAGACCGGTTCCAAAGCCTCCGCATGGCGGAAGAAACCGAGGTCGGACGGGTGCGAACCGTCGGTGGTGTCGTCGCGGTCATTTCCCAGGAGCGATTCGCCGTCGACGTAAAACAACCGCTCGATTCCGCTCTGCAGCAGCATTTCATACTGCTCCTTCAGCGCTTTGCGACTGGACTGGTTGCGCTCGGCCTGGGAACTGATCAGCCACGAACCTGAGTAGCTGCGGTCTTCCACGAGCACAATCGGAGTCTGAGGTCGCGCTTCACGAAGCAGTTTGACAAGCGGTTGCGTACGGTCCGTCACTTCAGCCGCCGTAATGTTCGGCAGGCAGTCAATGACGAAGACGGCAGCATCGATTTCCGCAATGAACCGGCCGACTTCAACTTCCATGCGTCCATTGCCGCTGAAGCCCAGATTGATCACGGGGCGGTTGAGACGGCGGCCGAGGATGGCAGGATGTGGCATTCCGGGGCGAGAGGCACATGCGCCGTGGGTGATCGATGTTCCATAGAACACGATTGGCTTTTCTGCACGAGGCGGAATCGGCTGGAACTTTGCTCCGGTCGGCACGCCAATCTGCAATGACTGGGTGCCATTGTAGAGTGGCAGGTAGATTGCGTAATCGCGTTCACCGGGACGCAGACCGTCGACGAACTTCTGACGCACTTCGCGGGTCTTTGGAGCGACCACGGCGACCCATTTCCACTGGCCTGCTTCGTCCCGCCCATACAGATCCAGGCCGCTGACACCGGTGGCCGGCATGTGAGGCATGGCAAGGTTTTCGGAGGTCACGGCATAGTTTACATCAATGCGTGTGGCATCCGTACGGAAATGCACCAGCATCCCGGCGGAATGCCGACTGAGCCCCCAAACAGCATCGCGAACAACACCTTTTGCCCGCCCCGGCAAACGATCAAACCATGCCTCAGTGTCATTGAACGCCCGCCCTTCAACACCCCAATCCCGGACGTCGGCCCACTGCAGTGCAGGCTCGTCAGCTGCAGTCTGAGGCGATTTGAAGAGTCCGGTGGCACTGGCGAGGGTGGCTGATGAAGCGAGGAAATTGCGACGAGTGAAGGGCATGGATGGGTTCCCGGGTTGGTATGACGGCTGATGGCAGCGGATCTGCGGAGAAATAGCAGAGAATGCCTGCTGAGGAAAGCGAAGAACGGAACACAGGTGCCATGCACCTTGACAACGAATTCCCTGTGTTTATACTGGTGCCGACGCTTTCTGAAAGGTCTGTTATGCCACGGGTGAATCGCAGGGAAATCTTCTCCGAAACCGATGTTC
>JBEIEK010000295.1:0-7471 GCA_040382995.1 Planctomycetaceae bacterium | reverse complement strand
TCATGCAGGGAGCAGCCGGTGATCTTTCAACCAATCGTGGCCCCTTCGGCGACCATACGGCCTACGGTGCAGCGCTGGGCCGGGAGGCCGTGCGGATCCTGCAGACGCTGAAACCGGAGCTTGTCCAACGGCCTTCAATTCGCGTACGGGAGGAACGCTTCACGTTTGCCTCGCGGATCAATCTGCAGAACCCGCTTACTCAGGCCGTGTATTCCGTGGCCTTCTTCCCGGAACTGGTGCTCAATTTCGCAGACGAGTACGCGGAAGGGGTCCGTCCGCGACTGACTGTCGCAGTGCTCAATCGCAACATCGCACTGGTGGGCGTCTCCGGCGAGTTTTTCTGTGAGCATGCGGTGAGACTCAGACTGCGGTCGAAAGCTGAGCAGGTGTTCTTCTTTGGTTACTGCAACGGCTATCACCAATACTTCCCGACGATTGAAGCGGCAGCTGAAGGCGGCTACGGCGCCGACAGCCAGGTCGCTCCTGCAGAAATCGGTGCGGGCGAGCGGATGATGGACAAAGCGCTGCAGTGGATCTTTGAACTGCAGGGGACTCGGTTCTGACCGCCGCCAATCACGTGTCCACCGCAAGTTCCCAGGTCACTGCAGATGTTTCGGTCAGAATCATGGGCTGCGCATTGGGGATCGTGAGACTGAGTGACTGCACAAGCTCGCGTCCGGTCATGGCAGAAATCAGGCAGCGAATTGTTTGACAATGTGCGACAAGCAGCAGATCGCTGGTGATGTTTGGCAGGAGTTCCTGGAGTGCGGAGCTGACGGCGTGAAGTGAAATCTTCGCGGATCAGCGAGCAGCCGTCCGACTTCTCGGGCCTGCTGGCGCCCGAGATTTGTGAGCGGAGTGTCCAGCTGACCGCAGAAGACGGGCTGCCGCTGCTGGACCGCGTTGATTTCTGACTGGCCATGTCGGAGCAGGATCACGCGGCGCATGCTGGCGGGTTCCTGTTGAGACGCAGACTGGTGATAGTTGCGCGGAACTTAGAGAATGGCGGCACCTTTGACTTCGATGCCTTTGAGCCGCATTTTGAGTTCTTCGACGTTGGGCGAGATTTCGAAGGCCGCTTCGCGGCTGATGAATTCGCGCATGACGAAGTCGTACAGGCTGTCGTTGAACAGCTGCATGCCTTCGGTCTTGCCGATGCGGATGGCAGCAAAGAGCTTTTCGTCGGCTTCTTCCATTACGAGCTTTCGGACCGTGGGGTTGAAGCTCATGATTTCCACGATGGGGACGCGTGGTGGGATATCAACGATGGTTTTGAGCAGTTTCTGGCCGACGATGCACTTCATGTTCATCGCCATGCTGGCACGGATTGCCTTGTGCATGTCGAAGGGGAACAGGTCAAGAATACGAGAGATCGTTCCTGGGGCACCTGGGGCATGGATGGTTCCAAAGACCAGGTGTCCGGTTTCGGCGGCGTGAATGGCGGTCTCGAAGGTTTCGCGGTCACGCATTTCGCCCACGAGCATGATGTCGGGGTCTTCGCGGACCGCATGTTTCATGGCCACGTGGAAGTCGATCACGTCCTGCCCGATTTCTCGCTGATTGATCAGGCATTTGTCGGACGTGTAGATGAATTCGATCGGGTCCTCGATGGTCAGAATATGTTTGTTCATATTCCGATTGATCCAGTCGAGCATCGAGGCGATGGTTGTACTTTTTCCGGAACCCGTCACCCCTGCCAGCAGCACCATCCCCTGGTCGTATTTGCAGTGGTCGACCATGCAGGCGGGAAGAAACAGTTTTTCGAAAGGCGGGATTGAGCGTTCGATTTTTCGGGCCACCATGCCGACACGGCCGAGCTGCGTCAGCAGATTCACGCGGAATCGCCACGGCTCGCCGTCCGCAGTGACCACCTTGGAAAAGTCAGCGCCGCCATTCTTGTGGAAGATATCCAGATTTCGCTGGTCCATCATGGGGAACGTCAGTTCGATCATCTGACTTTCGCCGATGGGTGGCATTTCAAGCTCACGCAGCCCGCCACGGATGCGAAAGATGGGAGGCCGTCCGACCTGCAGGTGGATGTCCGAGCACTTATGCTTGACGGCAAGGCGGAAGATCTTGTCGATCTCGAGATCCTTGCGGGGATCGAATGTGGATTTTTTCCAGTCGGCGATAAGCATGACAGGTGGCCTTCGGTGTTGTCAGACGGGGATTTCGGCTGGACGGGGCTGGATGGGAAGAGTAATCGAAAAGCGAGTCCCTCGTCCAGGCTCGCTTTCGCAGACGATATGCCCGTGATGGGCCTCGACGATGCGGCGAACAGTTGGCAGTCCCAGACCGCTGCCTCCGGAGCGAGTGGAGAAGAATGCCTGGAACATCCGGCTTCGGGTTTTTTCGTCCATGCCACGGCCGGTGTCGATGATTTCAAGCAGGATATGTGCAGGGCGGGTGCGTGTGAGCAGGTCGATTGAGCCACCTTCGGGCATGGCTTCGAGCGCGTTGCGGCACAGGTTCACAAGGGCCTGACGCATCAGGGCCTTGTCCAGTGGCACGACGGGAAGATCAGCGTCGAGGTGTGTGCGGAGTTCGACCTCCATGCTGGCGGCCTGGGGCCTGAGAAACTCGATATAGTCGGCGACGACATCGTTCAGGCTGCCGGGTTCAAGCCGCAGCTCACCGGCTCGGGCGAACTGCAGAAAGGCGTTGAGGATGTCTTCGAGGTTGCGGCATTCGCCCTGGAGGCTGGCGATGCGTCTGAGCATGCGGCGGGAGCGGGGAGAATCGTCGCCTTCAAGGTCTTCGGCAAGCAGTTCGAGGTTCATGCCGATGGTGGACAGCGGGTTGCGGATTTCGTGAGCGAGTCCGCCGGCGAGTGTGGCAAGTTCGGTGGTGCGTGCGCGGAGTGTTTCGCGTTCTTCGTGATCGAGTGCATTTTCCATGGGAGTGGGGCCTGCGGATTCGACGAGCGCGGAGCATGGCGCAGAAGAAGCCTGCGTGACGGTCTGAGGCCGCCAGCGCAGGCTTTGAAGATGTCCGGATTGATTAGTCCTGTTCTTCGTCCGGGGAATCAGCTTTCTTTGCGGCAAGCACTGCCTTGCGGGACAGTTTGACGCGGTTCTGATCGTCTACGGCAATCACCTTAACTTCGAATGTATCACCAATGCGGCAAACATCGGTCACGTTTTTAACGAAGCCATCGGAAAGTTCGCTGATGTGGCAGAGTCCGTCCTTGCCGGGGGCGATTTCGATGAAAGCACCGAAGTCCTTGATGGACGTCACTTTGCCCATGTAAATGCGACCCGGCTGGATTTCTTCGCAGAGAGCTTCGACGCGAGCCAATGCCATGTCAGCAGCCTCGGCGTTCGCAGCGGAGATGGTCACGCGACCGTCTTCAGCGATGTCAATCTGCGCACCGGATTCCTCCTGGATGGCACGGATTGTTTTGCCACCGGGTCCAATGAGCAGTCCGATCTTTTCCGGGTTGATGGACGTTTGCACCAGTCGCGGGGCGAAGCTGGAGACATCGGTGCGAGGCCGACGGATGGTGGTGAGCATTTGCCGGAGGAGTTCTTTGCGGGCGCGAAGAGCCTGGTCGAGCGTCGCGCGGATGATTTCCTCGCTGATGCCGGCGATCTTGAGGTCCAGCTGAATGCCGGTGACTCCACGGCCCGTGCCCGCCACCTTGAAGTCCATGTCGCCGAAGTGATCTTCGTCGCCCATGATATCCGTGAGCAGCGTGTAGCGGGAACCTTCGTCGACGAGCCCGATGCTGATCCCTGCAACCGGCTGAAGAATTGGCACACCGGCATCCATCAGAGCCAGTGTGGCACTGCAAACGGAAGCCATGGAGCTGCTGCCGTTCGATTCGAGGATGTCAGAGATCAGTCGGATGGTGTAAGGAAACTTTTCGGCCGGGGGGATCACGGGGGCGACCGAGCGTTCAGCGAGGCAGCCGTGGCCGATCTCACGACGTCCGGGTCCGCGGATGGGCTTGCACTCGCCGACGGAAAACGGCGGGAAGTAGTAGTGCAGCATAAAGCGGGACGCTTCTTCCCCGAAGAGCCCGTCGCTTTTCTGCTGGTCGCGGGTGGTGCCGAGAGTGGCGGTGGCCAGCGACTGAGTTTCGCCGCGAGTGAACAGGGCGGAGCCGTGGACACGGGGCAGCAGTCCGACAGATGTGCTGACGGGCCGCAGTTCCGTCACGGAGCGACCATCGATGCGGCGTCCGGCGAGGATCTGTTCGCGAACGACGTGTTCTTCGAGGTCATGGAAGGCTTCGGCGAACTGCGCTTTGGTAAGGCCATCGGCTGTGGTGTCGGCGTCGGCCGGGAAGTATTTTTCGAGCAGTTCCTTTTTGAGCTCGCGGACCTTTTCCGCACGCTCCTGCTTCATCTTTGTCGTTTTGGCCACGGTGAGTCGATCCCACGCAGTGGCTTTGAGCTGCGCGTAGAACGGGTTGGGAGGCAGCTCCGGGAAGGCAGCCGGAGCGACCCCGGCCTGCTGCACCAGTTCTCGCTGGAGCTTGCAGAGGGCCTGAATGTGGCGATGAGCGAACATGATCGCATCGCCCATTTCCTGTTCAGGAATCTGCTGGCCAAAGCCTTCGATCATCAGCACTGCGGATTCGGAACCAGCCACGATCAAATCGAGGCGACTGGTCTTCATCTGCTCGACGGTAGGCATGAGCACGAGCTGGTCGCCTTCCATGCCGACGCGAACGGCGGCAATTGGACCGCGGAAGGGCAGTCCGGAAACCATGAGTGCCGCGCTGGCGGCGGTGATGCTGAGCACATCCGGATCGTTGATGCCGTCGGACGACATCACGTTGGACATCACCTGCACTTCATCGCGGAAGCCCTTGGGGAAGAGCGGGCGAATGGGGCGATCGGTCAGGCGGCTGGTGAGGACTTCGCGAGTGGTGGGACGGCCCTCGCGTTTCAGGTATCCGCCGGCAAAGCGGCCGGCAGCAGCCAGTCGTTCACGGTAATCCACCGTGAGCGGAAAGAAATCGGTCCCGGGACGGGAAGGACCTGACTGGGCGGCCACGAAAACACTGGTTTCGCCGTATTGCAGAAGCACGGCACCGGAGGCCTGTTTGGCCAATTCGCCGGTTGTAATGCTGTAATTCCGACCTGCAAAATCACACTGAACAGAAACTTTACTCACAACGCTTCCTCACCCGGACCAGCCGGAAAACAGACCGGCGCCGCAGTCAGAACGCATCGCACCCATCGCGTTGGCAAGCAACTTCACGACATCAGGAAACCATGCAGAGCACAAGACTCACTTTATCTGCACCGTCTGACAACTCAAAGTCGCCCCAGGATGCGGCAATCCGCTACGAACCTGCGGCAGCAGTCCAAACCTGCGGAACATTTCCGCAAAAACGACACACAAAACGACACACAGAGAAACATGCAACAACCGACACGCTGCAGGAACGCAGTCCACACAGCAACAGGGCGCCAAACAAACACCCCCGAAAACACAAACGTCGCAGGCTGAATTTCAGACTGCGACGCTTTTTTCACTTGCGGATATTGAGGCGACCGATAATCGCCCGGTACTTTTCGATACTGTGACGCTTCAGGTAGTCCAGCAACTGCCGACGGCGACTGACCTTGCTGAGCAGCCCGCGGCGACCAGAGTAGTCCTTGGGATGGGTCTGCAGGTGTTCGGTGACAGCCTGAATTTCCGCTGTCAGCACTGCAATCTGCACCTCAGGCGATCCTGTATCGCCCGGCCGGGTTGCAAATTCGGTGATGATCGCCTGCTTTTGTTCCTGGCTGATGGACATCTTAAACCTTCTGGCTGAGACATGTCGGGAGAATCAACGCCTGGTTTTTGCAGCGGGTGATTTCCTGGAGCGACACTGCCGGAGAGAAAAATAAATCTGTGAAGTTACGACCGGGCCTGAGTGTAGCGAAATCCGGTCAGGTTTCAATGCCGAAGCGGAATTCGACCGTGGGAGGCGGAAAATTGAGTATTTTCGGGGGTGCGGCGGTCAGATCTTGAAGTCTCCGTCATGCATGGGGCTGTAGTTCTCGAAACGCATGTATTCCTTCCGCCAGGTCAGAGACACGATGCCGGTAGGACCGCTGCGGTGCTTGGCCACGATGATCTCTGCTTCACCCGGACGATCTTCCGGGTCGTAGGCATCAGGGCGATGAAGAAACATCACCATATCGGCGTCCTGCTCAATCGCCCCGCTCTCGCGCAGGTCGGCCAGTCGCGGCCGCTTGTCTTCACGCAGTTCCACGCCGCGGTTGAGCTGCGCAAGGGCAATGACTGGAACCCGCAACTCCTTGGCGAGAAACTTGAGTCGCCTGGAAATGCCCGCAATCTGCTGCTCACGCGGCGAGTTTTTATCTTCCGGCTCGATCAGCTGCAGGTAGTCGATGATGATCACCCCCAGTGGCGAACGGCGATGGAGTCGCCGGGAGAGTGCTGCGACCTGAGTCATTGTGCGACCAGGCTTGTCGTCGATGAAGAGTGGCAGGCGGGCAAGGTCGTCGGAGGCCTTAAGGAGCAGCGTGTGCTGCTCGTCTGACAGGTTGCCGGCACGGAGGTCATGCCCGTTGATGCGTGCCGTGATGGCAAGGAAGCGTTCTGCAAGCTCGAGATTGGACTGTTCGAGACTGAACAGCAGCACTCCTTTGCCGGATTTGCGTGCGACAGCCTCGGCGATGTTGCACACCAGGGCGGTCTTTCCCATGGAGGGACGTGCAGCGAGAATGATCAGCTCCGTGGGCTGAAACCCCGTGGTCTGCTCGTCAAGATCCCTGAAGCCACTGGTAATCCCCGTAACGTCCCCGGACTTCTGCAGTCGCTCGTCAATGCGATTGAAGGCATCAATCAGAATATCACCGATGGCAATACTGGCCGTGCCCCCCTGTTCTTCCACGATGCTGAAGATCCGGCGTTCGGCCGTCTGCAGCAATCCCTCAACCTCGTCCGTGGCAGCGTAGCACTCGGCAAGGATATCGGTGCACGCATAGATCAGGCTGCGCTGCATCCACTTTTCGCGAACAATCGTGGCGTAGTAGCGAACGTGGGCGGCATGAGGCACTGATTCGAGGATTTCCGCGAGGTAGGCGGGGCCACCGACCGCTTCCAGTTCACCGCGGCGGATGAGCTCTTCGGCGAGCGTGATGGCGTCAATGCCGCGGACCCCGGCTTCATACAGCTTCTGAATGGCCGCATAGATCTTCTGGTGTGCGTCATTGTAAAAGTGTTCTGCCCGGAGCGATTCGCCCACCTCGTCGATGGCTTCGTTCATGAGCAGAATGCTGCCCAGCACGCCGCGTTCGGCATCGAGGTTCTGAGGGGGCAGCCGAATTTTTTCATCAGCCATGGCGAAGACCAAAAAAAACAGACATGCCGAGGCATGTCTGTGGTGTGTGATGTGTTGTGGAGTTCAGCGGCGACGGAGGCGTGTCTGTCGAAGACCCGAATCCGAATCCGTTCAGCGGCCAGTCGCGGACGGAACAACCCAGACCTTGACTTCGCCCTG
>JBEIEK010000294.1:0-7482 GCA_040382995.1 Planctomycetaceae bacterium | reverse complement strand
CCCGTGTCCGTGGCCCTGTCCCCGGGTTCCAGGAGTGCAAAAAGGGGAAAACTGTGACAATACGAGGAAAACTGAATGGCACCAATACGGGCACCTCGGCACCACTGACGGCACCGTTTTTCGGGCGTTTTGGGGAGGCACCGGTTTGAGAAACCGGTGCATGGCTGGGCAGATTCGGAGTGCGCTGCGAACTCAGTCAAACGGCTCGTGATCCTTCGATTTCCGCGCTTCAACTCGACAAGTCATTCGAGCAGTCGAAAATCTTAAGCGAACGATGGCACAGCATCGGGATCAGAGATCGCAGTTGTGAAATTCCGGATCCTGCAGGTTGCCGAGATCCTGGTCCTTGCAGTCTCTCACGTTAGAAGACGTCCATTGCATTGGCGCAAGCGACTTGAGTGAGTGCTCGCCATTTCTGGCTGATGTCGTGCAATTGCTGATTGTCGGACTGTTCGCACGGCTGGTTTTCGTTGCCCACGGAGTTCTCTCGTATGAATCTAACGATCGTCGACGGGGACCTGCTGGATCAGGACGTGGAAGTGATTGTCAACGCATGGAACCGTAACATCATCCCATGGTGGCTGCTGATTCCGCAGGGTGTCTCGGGTGCAATCAAAAAACGCGGCGGGCTCCAGCCCTTCCGGGAACTTCGACTGATGGGCGCCATTCCGTTGGGCCACGCCGTGGAAACGTCCGCAGGAACGCTCCCATTCAAGTCCATTATCCATGTTGCCGGAATCAACATGTTCTGGCGATCATCGGAACGGTCGATCCGAGACTCAGTGCGGAATGCGATGACTTTAGCTGCCAAACGCGGCTATCGGTCTATCGCAATCCCGCTGATTGGCGCCGGTTCCGGCGGTGGCAAACCTGACAAAATCCAAAATTTCATCGAAGACGAACTGCACCGCTGCTCGTTCGATGGTGACGTCAGGATCGTCCGGTATACCAGAACGCCAGCCAATAAGGCGGGCAATCAAAGCCACTGATCAGCTTTCGTAAACATCGATCAGCGGCTCTGTGTGGTAAGCACCACAGCAGCCGGCGAGCGTGGCAGGGCGCTGGCCGTCGACAAAGCTGCGGCACCGTCGATGCTGAACGAGTTGTTCGCAACAATGGTCGTTGTGCGTCAGGCGAGCAAGGTCCGCCTGACTGCCCAGAAGACGGATCAGTCGAGTGACGTCATCCCACTGCCGTTCTGGTGTTTCATTTGTTTTTCGGTACCATTCCAGCTTGCTGACGTAAAAATCTTCTCCGAATGCACAAACGAACGCAGGCACATTTTCTGCCACCAGTTCGCAGACAAGATCAACATCCATGGTTGATCTTGCCGCACCATGAAATGAACTGGCAACACTACCGCCAACGTAGAATCGTACACCGAGCTGATTCAACACGGCAGCTACAGGGGCGAGTGCTGCGATAAGATCGGTGCCGTCATTCAAGCTGCCGCTCCTTCAGATGTCGTCGAACATCCCGCGCCAGTTCCGGGCCCCACGTGATCTCGATAAACCGTAAACGAATCTCGGATTCGCTGAGTTCCGACCGGGGAATTCGTGAACCGACTGAAGGCACTGCCGACGGACTATTGTTGACGCAGCTCAGCATCGATCACCTGTCAGCATCGATCACCTGTCAGCATTTTTCTCTCCGTCAGCTGCCATACCGCACCTCGATCCCGGAATTCCGCACCCACGCAATCGTCAGTCGCCCTGTGAATCGCGTAGCTCTTCAAATAGCGATGTCACACTTTGCACTCTTTTCCCGAGGCAACACCATGGCGACGGCAGATAAGCCCCATGCGCCCCTGACCGTCGAATCCACGCCCCTGCTGGTGGATGCAACCGCTGCGGCTGCCCTGTGCGGTAAGCATCTGCGCACCTGGCGAGCGTGGTGGGCCACGGGCCCACAGACCGGATCCCGAGGCCGATCCGACCTGGCCGTTCGCTGATGTGGAGATTCAGTGAACTGGAAGCATGGGTGGCGGCTGGGAGCCCGCCGCGAAAAGACTGAGTTTTTACTCGCAGAACTTGTCGCAGAATGCCTTGATGTCGTGGCCCGTTTGAGCAAACTGGCGATCGCGACGCCGCTGACTGTCACGTATCCGACAGGGAGATTTGGAGACGCTTGCCCAGGGCCTCTGCATAGCGAGCCAGCGTTTCCATCGTGGGGCTTGCCCCCTGTTCAGTTTCAAGATCGAACAGTATCGAGGGTTCCATACCGGTGCGTATCGTGACGTCCACCAGACTCAGCCCCTGCGACTCTCGAGTCGCCTTCAGTTGCTGGAGGACATGATGGAGTTGTTCGAACGTTGCCGTGCGATCATGATGCCGCGATACCAGTTCTGAAACTTCCCCGGCAACCTGCTGCCGAATCACGTTGTACTTGGCAGCCTCCTCGGCAGTCAGCAGACGATCGCGAACTAAACGCTTCATGCTCGTTGCCTCCGGGTCACGTCATAGGCTGTAATCGGGTAGATTGTGTCAGCGTCAACTTTTTCGTAAACCACCATCAGGTGCCGACCGTTGTTCGTGTCGCCAAAGACCACAGGCCTGCCTGTTGTGCGGCTGAAGTCCGCATCCTCCGCATTTTGCAGAACTTCTTCGACATCCGTCTTTGTCACACCATGCTGAGCGCAATGTTGCACATTTCCATTCGGGTCGTCATCAAGGTCCCAGAGGATCGATTGAATTGGCATACTGCGGGCCACCAGTGTCGTGCTGAAGAATTTTACCGGCCCACATCTGACTCGGTCAAGTGGCTGTTGAACCATTGAACCAAACTCCCCTTTCACCGGTCTTGAAAACCGAAGTACCCGCAAGGGTACCCAGGGTTCGAATTCAGTCTCTCCGCTTCGGCAGAACGCTTCAAAACGCAGTGTTTTTCCACGAACCCCCGAGTTTACTCGGGGTTTCGTTGCGTTTATGGACCTCGTTTTTGGCCCGTGTCCGTCGCCCTGTCCCCTCGAGGGTTGCAAAAAGGGGAAACTGTGATTCGAGGAAAGCTGAATGGCACTAATCCGGGCACCTCGGCACCACTGATGGCACCGTTTTTCGGGCGATTTTGGGGAGGCACCGGTTGGAGAAGCCGGTGCATGGCGGGACCGGCTGGTGTGGTCGATTGATTTCTGCCCGCCGCAGATGAGAATTCATGAGCGTGCAGTCCGGGAACATGGCTCGTTGGAAATTACATCCAAGTTAAGGAATTGACCTGATGCCTTCTGCAGTTCCAGTTTCGCCAGAAGAGTTTGTGCTGCTTACACGAGCCTGCGAGCAACTTCCAGTTACGAACGTGCAGGACGAAGAGAAGCACGTCGCCGACAATCCTGTGCTCACGCTCATGTCGACAGTGTTGAGTTTGAATCGTCGATGGTACAGCCACGCATTACCAGCCCGCCGTTACTTTGAGGCAAACCTCTACAACGATCTCAAGCCGCCCACTCTTGCGAAATTCGCATCGCTCCTCGATCGGATCAGCCTCAACAAGTCTGATTGGTCTTCGGCGGCGAAGCAACTATGGGACAGGAACGAGTGGGACAAATGCCGCATGCTTAGCGAACTCACAGAATACTTCGTGGTCTGGAAGGGGCAAAATCTCCCCGATCATTCAGATAGAGAGGCGTTGAAGCAATGGGGGCTGACAACATCCAAAGAGGACTTTCGCGGCAGGATAAAGGGGCTTGCAGCACGAGCGCACGAACAATTGCTGTGGTACATCGAGGGAACTCAGGCAATCAAGTTGGACCGACACGTCGTTCAGTTCGTCTTCAACGAGATTGGCCGTTCGCCATCTGATGACGACACGATTGCGGCCCTCAGGACAGTTGCGAAATGGCTTGGAATTTCGGCCACCGAACTTGATGCGAGAATCTGGGATGTCATGCAGTCACAGGGCGCAAAGAACACGCGAAGTGCCTGCCGGTAGTCACAGCCGTCATCAGCAATCTGCTGTACTTGTCAGACGGGACTCAGAGTTTGCCCTGTTAAGAGATCTTGAAAAAACGGACGCAGATTTTGGGGGAGCTCTTTGGAGGGATGCTGGGGCCAGCCGCCAGCCCCTGGGGAGGCCATCAACAGGTGCTGCCGCTGCCTGAGACGCATTCTGCGTCCCTCAACGAGGCGTTTTCTCAGGCGATTGCCGGCGGTCGTCTGCGGGTTTGCATTGTGTGGCCTATCCAGCGGAAGAGGCCGTGTATGAAGGAATTCGGTCGATATGGACATTCGTTCCTACAATCGTGATGCATGGGACCAACAGGTTCGTGCCGGCAACCGGTGGACCGTTCCAGTTGGGCCGGAGGAGACTGCGGCGGCCCGCCGTGGTGATTGGCGGGTGCTGCTCACGCCGACAAAGCCGGTTCCGCGCGACTGGTTTCCGCCACTGCCTGGGCTGGATGTGCTCTGTCTGGCGTCCGGCGGTGGTCAACAGGGGCCGATCCTGGCTGCAGCCGGGGCCAGCGTCACCGTGTTCGACAACTCACCCGCTCAGCTCGCCCGCGACCGCGAAGTCGCTGACCGCGACGGTCTGAGAATCGCCACCGTTGAAGGCGACATGCGGGATCTGTCAGCGTTTTCTGACGGCCAATTCGGGCTGGTATTCCACCCGTGTGCCAACGGCTTCGTGCCCGACATCCGACCGGTTTGGCGAGAGGCCGCGCGAGTGCTGCGTCCTGGTGGCCTGCTGCTCGCGGGGTTTACCAATCCCCTTCTGTACCTGTTCGACGACGCCCGGATGGCAGCCGGGGAATTCGTCGTCCGCCACCGTATTCCGTACTCGGACCTGACCAGCCTGACCGATGACGAACGCCGCCGGTACGTGGATAACGGAGAACCACTCTGTTTCGGGCACACACTGGAGGACCAGATCGGTGGCCAGCTGGATGCCGGACTGGCCCTCACCGGGTTCTATGAGGACGGTGGACTGGAATGGAAATTGACCGAGTACATCGCCTGCTTTATCGCCACCCGGGCGGTGCGATTATGAACGAAGGTTGAACGCATTGTGCCGCTGCATTGATGAAGGTAAAGCGACCCACTCATCGGAGTTGTCCGCGAACAAATCTGCTGATCGTTTGATGACGACGTTTGCGTCTGCGCAGGCACGCGCTGCAGCAACGGATGTCTGGCGTAAGCACCGTCTGCGTAACTTGACCGCGGGCAGGTTTGTGACAAAGTTCGGAAAACCGTTCGCAGTCAGGCACGAAAGAGCATTCTGACTGATCCGCCGGGACATTTTCTGCCGCAGCTGCATTTCTGATCGGCGTTCCGAATCCGTTTCCGATGCCAGTTCAGTTGCTCACCCCAACCCTCAGGCCCGCGAGTGTTTCCCGGAGCTTTGCGAGTTCCGCTGCGTTCTCGGGGAGAGTCTGATCCTGAAACGCAGGCAGCAGGTATTCCCAGACGAGGTCAAGCTGCCGCTGCATGTTGCCTGTTTTTGCGGTGATGGCGATCACTGCGTCCTGTTTCGGCAGCACGATGCAGAACTGTCCGTCCCTGCCGTCGCCGCGATAGGCTCCATGGCAACACTGCCAGAACTGGAATCCGTAACCTTCGCGCCAGTCCGGATTGCCTGCGCTGGGTGCCTTGTTGTTTTCCACCTGCCGGCTTGTGGCAGCCGCGATCCACTCGGAGGGAACGAGTTGCCGTCCGTCCCACTTTCCCTTCTGCAGGTACAACTGTCCGAATTTGGCAATGTCTTCAGTGCGAAGATACAGCCCGTAGCCGCCGATCGAGATGCCCTGCGGACTTGTATCCCACTTTGGTTTTTCGATCCCGAGTGGTTCGAACAGTCGCGGCGTCAGGTAATCGAGCACCGTCTGGCCCGTGACTTTCCGGACGATCGCTGACTGCATGTACGTTGCGGGCGTGTTGTAGAGAAACGTTGAACCCGGCTTATGGGCCACGGGTTCCGCGAGGAACTTTTTCGTCCAGACATCATCTTTCCCGAGCTTCGGCTCTGCCGCGTGGCCGGTTGACATGGTCAGCAGGTCACGGACTCGCATGGCCTGCAGGTTCTCTGATGGCTGGGCAGGAGCATCTTCCGGAAAGAACTTGAGCACCGGATCGTCAATATTCAGCTTTCCTTCAGCGACGGCCAGCCCGACTGCGGTGGACGTGAAGCTTTTGCTGAGCGACCAAAGGATATGCGGCTGTTCCGCGGATTCCGGACTCCACCAGCCTTCCGCCACAACGTGTCCGTGCCGAACCAGCATGAAACTGTGCATGGTGTTTACGTTCTGGTTTGCCGCTTCGACAAACTCACGGATCTTTCCCGATGAGATGCCCTGAGACTCGGGAGAACTTCGGGGCAGAGCACGCGATGGTGTGCCGCTCACAGGTTTGTCCTGTGCGAAGGCTGCATTACCGATCAACGCCAGTGACAGTGCGATGAGCGACCACGAAATTCGCGTCTGAACGCTTCCAGCCAGCATGTTTGGTGACTCCGTGTTTTGATGATGCATTGCCGGAGTCCAGCAGCTCGCCAAACGGCGGAACCAGTTCCGGTGCCGGACAGTATATCGCCTGCACAGAAGATTTGCGCGTCGTGGTTGCATCGTGGAGTTGTACTGGTCAGACGGACCTGGGTGGCTGCCGAAGGTCGCCAAAGTGCCGGGCCAAGCTGAGTTTGTTCGGTTCAGAATGGTCATTTCAGATTCAGGCACATCTGCTGTGCGTAGGGATTCAGCGGTCCGCTTTTGATTGCAGGCTCTGCTGACCTCTCTCAGGTTAAGAGTTGCAGGGATGACGGAACTGACGATCCGTCTGATCTTTGTGCACATTCGCCCGTGCGTTTCGAGGTGGGCGACAAAATCCTGGTCGCTCCTGACCACGGGGATTTCACTGTCAGTGCCGCAGCGATCTACCTGCTGCGTACGCTGGAACGCAACCACACATCTGTTGCTCCTGTTGGCGACCAGTTGTTTCCGTGTTCTGGTTTTGTGGTTGCCCAAATGGCATTGACGTGTTTGTTACGCATGAAGCGGACGGCCGAATCCGCCTGACACAGCGTGACGGTCAGTCATGTGTGGTGTCGGCGGATGACTGGCGTCGGGCGATCAATCAGTTTTCGGACTGTGTTCGAGCCTTTTACGATGAGTCACTTCCCAGGACTCCCAGTGACGACGACGCTGCCGGATTCGCCAGAATGATGACTGAATGGGACCGTCGCAGAGACCAGGCAGGGATCGGTGAACGCGTGGTTTAATCGAAGCCGTGGGTACGGGTCGGACGGGACTCAGAGTTTGGCCTGTTGAGAGATATTGAAAAACGGACGTAGATTTTGGGGAGAACTTTGGAGGGATGCTGAGGGCCAGCAACAGGTGTTGCCGAATGGGTTGGCTGGCTTTGCGCGAACGGCGCGGGAGTGCCTGCCAAAGGCAGCCAATGTGCCGGGCGGAGTCCGGCACATTGGGTTCAGAGAACCTGTCGACGGCATCTCTCAGGCGCTCGGGTTGCTTCCCAGCAGAGCCCTGCCCTCCTGAGAGAT
>JBEIEK010000293.1:0-7494 GCA_040382995.1 Planctomycetaceae bacterium | reverse complement strand
GACGGACGGAGCCCTGCTGCAGGCATGCTCTGCGCATCGCTGACACCCGTGACACTACAGCACAGGCCCGTATCGTCACCTCGAGCGATCGCGCCCAATTGCAGTCGCCATGCTCCCGCGGACCTGTGTGACGAAAATTCAGCCGCACCACCATCTGTGGTTACCCAGCACCCGCCGCCTGACTTCAGCGCGACCACTTCCAGAGGTGCCAGTTGCGAAATTTCGTCTGCGTCATGACCGGCAACCAGCAGCCGGATTCCGCGACCGTTCAGCACCCCCGCACGCTCGCGCAGCCAGGCTGCCGCCACAGGAAAGTTTTCACGGGATGCAATTCGGCCAGCCACCAGAATGAACTGGCATTCGTTGGCTGCGGCCACATCAATCACATTTTGCACCGACCGCCGAACGGCTGATGAAGCGGCCCGGCTGAGCCATTCCGGGCTGTCCGACAGACCGACGATACCATTTCCCAGACGCCAGTCTGCGGTGACTACAAATTGAGCCTGCGACATCCCTGTCTCCACACCGCCCGGCCACTGTGGTGACCCAGACAGTCGTTCATCGGCCAAAAGCTCTGCCTGCTATCCCTGTGCGGCAGATTTGCCCGAATCATGACAGACGGCGCGAAGAAATGCCAGTCATCTTTTTCGGCAAGCCAGAATCTCAGCCGATGAACTCGGGTACCACCAGACGGGGAATCACGCCCTGCTCAAACCCCCGTCGCAACAGCAGGCGTACAGCTTCCCGGCCACGTGCACCGAAATCCAGTGTCCAGTCGTTGACATACATACCCACGAAACGATCCGTCTTGGCGGCATCAAGGTCCCGGCCGTATTTCATTGCGTGCTTCAGTGCCGCTTCTCGGTGATCCAGCCCGTACTGAATGCTGCGTTTCAGGAACGCTGTCACTTCCAGCATAGCGTCATGACCCAGATCTCGACGAATTGCGTTGCCCCCAAGAGGCAGCGGGAGCCCCCCGGTCTCATCGTACCACCACTTGCCAAGGTCCACCACGAGTTGCAATCCCTGACTGGCGTAGGTCAACTGGCCTTCATGAATGATCAAACCGGCGTCATACTTCCCCTCTTCCACAAGATTCAAAATCTCGTCGAAAGGCTCTACTTCGTACTCGAAAGTATCCCCAAGCAGCAGTTTTAGTGAGAGGAAGGCGCTTGTGAGTGTCCCGGGAACGGCTATTTTTCGTCCCTTCAGATCAGCGATACTGAGTGCACCACGAGCCACGACCATGGGACCGTAGTTATCCCCCATGCTGGCCCCGCAGGCACACAGGGCGTACTGTTCTTCAATGAACGCGTAGCCGTGGATGGATACTGCCGTCAGTTCCAGTTCACCGCGGAAAGCCCGTCGGTTCAGGGTTTCGATATCCTGGAGTTCGTGGACGAATCGGTAACGACCCGTGTCGAACGCATCGTTCGCCAGAGCGTGGAACATGAATGCATCATCCGGGTCGGGGCTGTGCCCGACACGAATCAACAGTTGCTCGTCGGTCATGGGGGGGATTTTCGATGAGGCGATGGTGGTTGTCACAAACAGATTCCCTGAGCGACGGCATTCTGGACAAGTTGACGCAGAATTTCGAGCGAGTCACGGGTGCAGTGGGCTATCCGCAGAGCAACTCCTGAATTAACCTCACATGCCGCACGACTCGGGGACCGCAAAGGCAGGCTGAGCCCCGATGCCGGGGAACTCTGTCCGGGCGATAAACAGGCTTCCCGCCGCTGGATGTCGGGCCTGCTGCTCATCCGGCATATGTTCCACCGCTGTCGTCAGCAGCAGCCAGACGCTTCCGTCGTGCTCCAGCAACTGCGGGCAGGTGACTCGAGGTGACCCAGGGCACCGCCAGATCCGCTGCAGACTTCCATCCTCAAGGCTGTACTGCCGCGCCTGACCGGCTTCGGGATCACCCGGATCGTAGAGCGCCACAATCAGACTCTGTTCGTCCGGGGTGAGGATCATTCCGTCTGGAAACACGGGTTCGGCGGTCAGGTCCACGACTGTCTGTTCATCAGTCACAGTTCCCGCCTCCAGGTCGATCCGGCAGCGGACAATTCGTTTCGTACAGGAATCGATGTCGAACAGGAAAAGTCCATCAGAGGTGCTGATGATGGCTTTACCGTTTGAACAGATCTGATCGCTTCTGAGCTGCAGCAGTTGCTGGTCGCGGCGACGCCACAGGTACAGACCTGCCTTTGGTGTGCGAAACTCCAGCTCTTTGCAGCCGAAGATCAGATTGCCGTCGTACACCACAGCATCGTTGATGATCGTATTGCTGACATGTGCATCCACCTGTTCGACGAACGGCGTCCAGCGTCCGGTGGCAGTATCGAACAGCCCAACCTCGCGTTCGACACCCGCCACAAAAACTCCGGGCCGATCCGTGGGAAAGGCGAAACCCGGGCGACCTGGGAGCGGCCAGGACTGATTGCTGCCGGAGGCCACATCGAACACGTTGATCGAACCCACCCCGGACTCAGCACCGTGCTGAATTGCCACCCAGCTGAAGCGCCCGGCACCCAGCGAATATGGTCCTTCCGGAAGAAATCGGAGCTCCGGCGAATCAGGGCGAAAGAGCACTTCAGCGTCGATGATGGGTACGGACATGGAATCCTCGGGACTGACCGGACAGAGGGACGTTTGCTCTTCGTTGATTTGCGGAAGCATGGCCAGCGCGTGCCTTGCCGCCTGCTGCTCTGCTTCCTTCTTACTGCGACCTCGACCAGCCGGAAACTGCCGCGTTCCCACTCGGGCTGCGATGAGAAATTCGCGGGCATGGTCGGGACCGGTTTCTTCAAGCACGGAGTATTCGGGGGTGCAGCTGAGCACTCGCTGAGTGTACTCCTGCAGCTGGCTTTTGAAATTCTCCACATCCAGTGGCCGGCAAATCTGCAGCTCTTCGGCGAATGCACGCAGGATAAATTGCCGAGCTGCCTCGATACCACCATCGAAATAAACACCCGCCGTGAGCGATTCCACGCAGGCCGACAGAATCGACTCCGGAATCTGCTGCAAACCGCGGCCCACCAGAACCAGTGACTCAAGCTCCAGCACCCGGGCCACGCGAGCACATGTCTGGCGACTGACCAGCCAGCTTTTCATCTGCGTCAGCTGCCCTTCCCGCTGATCAGGAAAAAGCTGGAAAAGATGCTCGCAGATCACCAGCCCAAGCACCGCATCGCCAAGGAACTCCAGTCGCTCGTTGGAATCCAGGCGAGTTTCCGCGGACGAACTGTGAGTGAGACAGCGGCGCAGGAGTTGCCGGTCGCGGAACTGGTATTGGATCCGTGCCTCACAAAGAGCTAACAGGTCGTTGATCTCTTCAACCGAACTCATACAGCAACAGTTCTTAGAAGCGATGACCGGGCTGGGGACCAAGTCTTGTGGTGGTGAGTATTTCGGGGCCGGTTTCGGTCATCAGCAGCGTGTGTTCAAACTGCGCAGACAGGGCACCGTCCCGCGTTCGCACCGTCCACTTGTCGCGTTTGTCCAGCACCGTTTCCCAGCATCCCATATTGAGCATCGGCTCGATGGTGAAACACGTGCCTGGATGCAGGAATTCCCGAGTCGATGTCAGCTGTGGAACGTGCGGAATGCCGGGTTCCTGATGAAATTCGCGGCCAATGCCATGCCCCTGATACTCACGCACCACCGAATAGCCGGCTCGAGTCGCAAATGCCTGGATTGCCCGACCAATGTCAATCACCGGGCAGCCAGGCCGCGCGGCCTCAATTCCCACATACAGCGAATCAAAGGTTGTCTGCACCAGCTGTCGCGCGGCCTCAGAAACCTCGCCAATCAGGAACGTTTCCGACTGATCCCCATACCAGCCGTTGACAATTGTCGTCAGGTCGATGTTGACGATGTCGCCGGATTTAAGCGGTTTTGTGTTGGGTATGCCGTGACAAACCACTTCATTCACACTCGCACAAATCGTCCGCGGATAGCCCTTGTAATTCAGGCAGGCCGGCACGTGGCCGTGGTCCCGAGTGTAGGTCAAAGCCATCCGGTCCAGCTTGTCGGTGGAGTTGCCTTCGATCACGTGCGGACGCAGAAAATCCATGAGCTCCGCATTGAACCTCCCCGCCGCGCGCAAGCCCTCTCGCTCCTGTGGAGTCAAATACAGAGGGATCTTTTTTTTCAACACTGAAAGAGCTTTCCAATCGGGGACGGCAATGGCTGACGCAGAAAATCCGGAGGGTCAAAATTATCCCGCTCACACACGCGAAGTCAACCTCAGAGCCTTTCTCAGATTCCGCCGAACATCGCCCCATTCCCCGATTCCCGAAAACATTCTTGCCACTTCCGCCCCAAATAGGCAGAATTCCAGCACCGCACGCCATGCCCCCAATCACCACCGCCCCCCCCCAGGAAACCTCTCGATGGCCCCTGATCGAAAACGAGCAGTGGTTTTCGCCGCGGACCGCCGTCCGGGATCTCTCAGCGATCACGGCCAGCCCGAAATCCCCGTCCCAGGGGAGCTCACCGAACTGGTCAACGGACGCCAAACCACACTCCCGGATCCTCTCGCCGACTGGCTCGTCGTCGATAACTCATCACCACAATGCCTCGCCGATGCCTCCATGGGCGCCCTCGGCCTGTTCCAGCTGCTCCCCGATGGCGTCGCCCTCCTCGACGAACATCTCGTCATCCGCTGGCACAACGCCCCCTTCCTGCAACTGCTCCCGGAACGCCCCGACTGCGTCTCACTGCCCCTGCAAAGCGTTCTCACACCCGCCGATGGCACTGATCTCACCCGCGTCGGCCTCCCGGAACCAGGCGCACCTCCCATCAACATCACCATTCGTCGCGAAGACAAAACCGTCGTCGCCCTCCGCATCGCCCGCACTCCCCCGCAGTCTGCCCACTCCCCCGCGTTCCTCCTCACCGTCCGAGACATCACCCGACAAACTCAGGAAAAACAGAAACAGGAAGCCATCTACCGCGCCGGACTTGAACTCGGGAACCTCTCCCCCGACGAAGTCACGCAGATGACGCCTGAAGAACGCGTCGCACTCCTCAAGGAACATATCCTCACCGCCACCCACGAAGTCCTCGGCTACGACACCTTCGAGATCCGCCTGCTGAACTCCGATACGCTCGAACTCATCCCCCTCCTTGAATATGGCATGGCTCCCGAAGCCGCCGCCCGGCAACTCTTCGCCGCCGAATCCGGCAACGGCGTCACCGGATACGTCGCCTTCAGCAAACGCAGCTACCTCTGCGCTGATACCCAGAATGACAAACTCTACCTCTCCGGCGCCGCTGACGCCCGCAGCTCCCTGACCGTGCCACTGATGATCCGCGATTCCGTCCTCGGCACCTTCAACGTCGAAAGCCCAGGTACGCTCGCCTTCGATCAGCGCGACCTCGACTTCCTCATCCTCTTCGGCCGCGTTGTCGCCGGCTCACTCAACCAACTCCAGCTCCTCGAAGCCGAAAAAGCAACCGCCACCAGCGAAAACACCAACCGCCTCCGTCGCGAAGTCGCGCAACCCTCCGACGATATCCTCAACGCGGTCACCTGGATCCTTGAACGCTACATCGGACACGACCCCGATGTCTGCGAACGACTGCACCTCATCGCTGACCGCATCCGAGAAATCCGCGCCGATATCGGGACCGTCGCCGTCGATCCCCACCAGGCCGCACTCAGCACCCCCATCCCCCAACGACCACCCAGACCCGCTCTCGTAGGCAAACGCATCCTCGTCGTCGACGCCGATCCACTCGCCCGCGATGACGCACATCACCTCCTCGGACAAATGCAATGCATCGTCGAAGCCGTACAAAGTGCCGGCGAAGCCTGCAGAGCCCTCCGCAACTTTCACTATGACGCCGTCCTCACCGATATCCGACTCGGTGATGCCAACGGCTACGAATGCTTCAAACAACTCCGACAAATCAACTCCCTCGTCCCCATCATCATGATGACCAGCTTCGGCTACGACTCCACACACTCCATCGTCAAAGCTCGCCAGGAAGGACTCAAAGCCGTCCTCTACAAACCCTTCCGCCGCGCCCAACTCCTCGACGAAGTCGAAAAAGCAGTCACTACGCCCCCGCCCGCCACCTGAAATCTCTGCACTGCCCCTCAACGCCCCAACCCAGCCACGGAAGGCTCACACCATGCAACGCCGCTGCCCACGGCTGAAGCCAATCAACGCGGAAGTTCTCTGGAATCCTGTGAACAGATGGGTGCAGACTCGGGAGGGCGAGGCTCCTGCCGAGCCTCCACACGCTGGTCCGCGCTGTGAGCAATTGCCAGTGTTTTTATGGAGCAGCAGTGTTCGTCGCAAAGCTCGCGGCAGGGATGCGGCTCAGCAGAAGCTTCGCCCTCCCGGCACCCCCTGCCGCTCCCCGCGATGCCTGCTGCTCCTCACACTCGCAGTCTCACTCGCCCTCACAGGCTGCCGCTCCGCCACATACTCCCGCGGCACCAAAGAACAGTACTTCTCCAGCCCCCGACTGGCCGCACGCCCGCAAATCGAACGCGGACGTCCCAACAAATTCGCCGATGGCTTCGGCTGGGTCTGGGGAATCCCGGCCAAAATTCTGCTCTTCGACCGACGCGTCGAAAATCACCGCGTTAGCCGCAACACCGAACTGGCACTCGCCAAATATCTCGACCACAACGAGCTGCATTCCGTCAAAGTCCGCATCAATCAATACAACCCCCGCGACGACTGGAAACGACTCACACAAAACACCGCCGTCGGTACAGGCTGGAGATACACACTGGGCACGCTCAGCGTCGCCGGTGAAACACTCTTCCCCGGAAGACTCTTCGGCGGAGATCACTACAACCCGTTCACCAACACCATCCACATCTACTCCGATATCCCCGCAATCGCCATCCACGAGGGTGGTCACGCCAAAGACTTCGCAAAACGCGAATGGAAAGGCACGTGGGCCGCTGTCTATCTGATCCCAGGTGCCCCACTCTGGCACGAATCCATCGCCACCAGTGATGCTCTCACCTGGCTGGCTGATCAGGATGACCCCGCAGCACTCCGCGAAGGCTATCACATCCTCTACCCCGCCTACGGAACTTACGCCGGATCTGTCATCTCCGATCCGTCCGGAATCAGCTACATCGCCGGTGTCCTCGCCGGACACGCCGCCGGACGCTGGCAAGCTTCACGCATCGACGAACGCCCCCGCCGCAGACTTAAAGGCCAACAGCCGCCCGAGGAACAGGACATCGCCGAAATGCAGACCACCGAACAGCAGCCCGAGGTACAGGAACCGCGCAGAACCGACTCCGGTAACATCGGTGACATCAGCGAGTAACAGACACCCACTCCGGCAGCGACATCAATCCGTGCGGTCGATGTCAATCGGCCGAGTCCGTCTGACGTCGGCCGCGTCTGGCAGCGGACTTTGCGGCAGTTGTGGGAGGTGTTGTGAGCGCACAGAGCAGGTGGGGCTGGCCATCCACAAGCAGACTGGCTGCCGTTTCGTCTTCGGTCAGTGGCT
>JBEIEK010000292.1:0-7504 GCA_040382995.1 Planctomycetaceae bacterium | reverse complement strand
GCTTGAAGAACACCTCGCAGCCTGGGAAGGCGCTGAATCGATCACCCTGTTTCCCTCGGGCTTCGCGGCCAACATGGGGACACTTGCGGCTCTGGCGGGTCCCCGGGATGTGATTTTCTGTGATCGTGAAAACCATGCCAGCCTGATCGACGGCTGCCGCAGCTCCCGCGCGAAATTCCTGGTCTACGACCGCAGCCGGCTTGATCAGCTCCATGAATCGCTCCGGAATCGTCGGTCCGACTATGAGCTGGCGTTTCTTGTCACTGACACCGTTTACAGCATGGATGGCACCGTGGCCGACCTGCCAGCGCTCTGTCAGCTTGCGGCCGAACATCACGCGGTGGTAATCGCTGACGAAGCCCACGCGTCCGGAATTTTCGGCGAACGCGGCTGTGGTGTGTGCGAACTGCAGCAGCAAGCCGTGGCGGTCAGAGTTGGCACGCTCAGCAAGGCGTTTGGCTGCCTCGGGGGGTTCACCGCGGGCAGTCAGCAGTTGGGTGACTGGCTGTGGAATGCGGGTCGCAGTCAGTTCTTTTCGACAGCACTGCCGCCCGCGGTTCCTGCTGCCGCCGCTGCGGCATTGCAGGTGATCATCGCGGAACCGCAGCGACGGCAGATTCTTCAGCAGCGAAGTGCTCTGCTGCGGCAGCAGCTGCGGGAAGCTGGCGTGTCGGTCATCGGCCATCCGACTGAACCTGCCGGTTCTTCCGCCGGGCCACTCAGCCCAGCTGGCAGCCCGATTGTGGCGGTGGCCGTGGGGGATTCAGCCCGTGCCGTCGCTGTCAGTCGCTGGTTGCAGGAGGCTGGTTTTGTGATTCCCGCAATCCGGCCTCCCACCGTTCCCGCAGACACAGCGCGGCTGCGGCTGTCGGTCTGCAGTGAACATACGGAAGAGCAGTTGATTGTGGTGGCGGGAGCGGTGCGCAGGGCGCTGGAGGCCGTGCCGGTCTGAATTCGCGCAGGGCCTGCCGTGCACGTCGTCAGCTTTTCAGGTATTCCGCGTTGGCTGCGGCCACACCGGCGCCGGGAGCAGGGTGGACGTGCTGTGCGTTGAGACATTGTTCGAGTGCGGCGAGGAACAGCAGAACGCTGGACTTCTGTGCGGTTTCGCCCATCAGACCAATGCGCCAGACCTTGCCCTTCATCGGGCCGAGTCCGCCGCCGATTTCAATGCCGAACTGATTGAGCAGTTGTCCGCGGACGGTGGCGTCGTCCACACCATCAGGAATGCGAACGGAATTGAGCATTGGCAGACCGCAGCCCGGGGCGGTGGAATAGGCGATGCCCATGGCGGCGAGTCCGGCTTTCAGCGCCAGGTGGTGCCGCATGTGTCGTGCAAACCGCGCTTCCAGTCCCTCTTCAAGAACCAGCCGCAGCGCTTCGTGCAGGGCGTAGTTCATGTTGATCGGAGCCGTGTGGTGATAGGCACGGTTGGATCCCCAGTAATTGCGGAGCAGTCCGATGTCGAGGTACCAGCTGGAGACGCGGCGTGTCCGGCGATCCATGGCTTCAAGTGCCCGCGGACCAAAGGTGACCGGTGCCAGACCGGGAGGACAGCTGAGGCATTTCTGGGAACCGCTGTAGGCGGCATCAATCCCCAGCCGGTCGACTTCCACCGGGACGCCCGCGAGTGATGTGACGCAGTCGACGATCAGCAGGGAGCCGGCATCGTGGACAATCCCGGCGATTTCTTCGAGGGGCTGCCAGGCACCGGTGCTGGTTTCGGCATGCACGATGCCGAACGCCTTCGGACGGACCCGCTGCACGACCTCGCGAATTTCGTCCGGCGAAAACACCTCGCCAAATGGTCGCTCAATCCGTGTGACTTCGGCACCCAGACGTTCAGCGACTTCCGCCATGCGCCCGCCGAAAACACCGTTGATGCAGGCGACCATGCGATCGCCCGGTTCGATCAGATTGACGACGCAGGTTTCCATCCCGGCACTGCCGGTGCCGCTGATGGCCATGGTCATCGGGTTGGAGGTTTGAAACACCTGCCGCAGCATTCCCTGCAGCTCGTCCATGATGCGGAGGAAATAAGGATCAAGGTGTCCGACAGTGGGCGCTGCGAGTGCTGCAAGCACGGACGGGTGGATAGCGCTGGGACCTGGCCCCATGAGCAGGCGCTGGGGGGGCTGGATGCGAGGAACGGTCATGACTCACCTGGAAGAATGATGAACAACGCTGGTCTGAATCGCGAGGAAGGGCATCCTATTCGGCTCCCCGCCCGCGGACAAGGAGATCGGCCGGTTTCGCACCCGGTAAATTCAGAAGGTTTCGAAGCGGGCGAGGCGTCTGAGCGGGAGTTCTGGGCGAAATCGACCCCGAGCCGCGACCGTGAGGGAGTCGGGTGTATGCCTTCGTCGCAAAGTGCATTCTGCAAAGCGTTTCGGCGCCGAGTTGCCATGCACCCAGCAGGGGACTCGTCGGGCTGTTTGGGTGGGTATACCACTCCCTGACGGTCGCGGCTCGGTTGGAGCGGTGGGCGGGCCTGCGTCCGAAACCCGGCGGTCGAATGGCAGCGGTATTTCCCTGAAACGCTCTGGTTTTCATGCTGAGTAATCTTGACAATCGGAAACCCAGCCAATGGAATGCGGGGGCGACCCCGAAGCTGGCAACCGTATCCCTCGCCACACCATTGCACCTGAAAGCTCTGTCATGCACTGTTCTTCGATACGACGATTGCTTTGCTGGTGGTTCCCGGTGGCGATCGCGGTCGCATCCATCAGCTCCCTGCCGTCAGCGCATGCAGGCTCCGATGCTCTCCTGGATGCCTTAAAGCAGCGCGAAGACCAGTTCCCGGCCTTCCGGATCGCGTGGAAGGTTGTTCGGGTTGAACCTGGCAGGTCGCCTGTTGGTTTCACCACCTATGAAATGCTGGTGGAGGGTGATCGCTTTCGCATCGTCCGGCACGTGCAGGGGATGGTGGATCCCCTGCGCAGGGCACCGACGTCTTTTAAGAACACATTCACTGACGACGGCACTGTTCAGCACAATTTCGTCAGCGACTTTTCAGACGCAAAAATGACACCGACCGGCAATCGCAGCTACACCGGACGCAATGGAGTGCTCTATGCCAGTGACGACGACGTTCTTCCGCTGCTGCTCTATTTTCGTCCGGAAGCCAAACGCCTGCACCGCTTTGATCTCAGCGATGTCACGGTCACCCCGGCTGAAAATGGCCAGACGCAGATCGTTTCAGTGGCCGGTAATCACAAGACCCTCTGGCAATCTGCCGCCCCCTTTGGACTCGTGCAGTGGCAATTCATGCCTCCGGAAAGCCAGGTGAAGTATGATGGTTGGCTGGTGACCATGGACTACGCGCCCGCATCGACTGCGTTTGGGGATCGCTCGGATGTTGTCATTCCCGTGGGCTTTAAGGTTCAATGCACGTCTCCGGACGATCAGGTTCGCTGGCTCAAGGAAGTGAAGGTGACCGATTTCTCCTCAAGCCCCAGCGTGCCGGCTGACTCCTTCGTCATCGACTATCCCGAAGGCACGCCGGTCATCAACGGCGATGATCCTGGTGAGCGAGTTGACCTGCGAGCGGAAAAAGCCGACCGGGGTCGGTTCATGTACTGGCTGATCGGTGCCGCTGCGGCATTGGTGGCGGTTGCAATTTACCGCGTTCGGCGACGTTAGTTTAATTGGCTGGTGCAAGTCGTGTCTCCAGACGAACCGAGGTTTAGATGAGGAGTATTTTAATGAAGTTGACATTATTCTTTGTTTGCTTCGGGCTTTGCATTTCGGTAGTAACTTTCGGGCAGGTTGGGCCGCCGAGTGGGGGAGGTGCGAACTGCATCATCACGTGTGAGCCGATTGTCGATTTTTTCACCTATGTCCAGCCCGCACCAGCCAATGGAGCGTATCCCCAATTTGCGTTCTTGCAGGCAGACGGCCCATGCAAGCGACTCTGGCGAATTAATTCGTCAGACCAGAAAGCCCCCAGCGGCGACACGTGCACCAAGCGTTATGCCAGCATTTCGGACGATGTTCCGCCGTGTGCGCCGCTGCCAGCTGACGATTCTGCGCTCACGACGCAGGTGTCCTTCGTGACAGCACCCAGCCAAACATGGACGACACTTTGTTATCAGAGCTGTGTTTCCGGAGAATAATTGTCCAACCATCATTGGTGATCGACCATAAAGCTGGGGAGAAAGTGAATCGCCATGTATCGAAAACAAAATGAACAGTCGTCCGCTGCGGGCACTCGTTCGGGCTTTACTGTCGTCGAACTGTTGGTGACTTTGACGGTCATCGGTCTGCTCGTCGCACTGCTCCTCCCTGCCATCCAAATGGCACGCGAGTCATCGCGGCGACTCACATGTCAGAACCGCGAGAAGCAGATTGTGCTGGCCACCATGCAACACATCACGGCCTTCGGTTTTTTCCCACCGCCATGTGAGTCCGTCGGTCAGACCGGTTATTCGTGGGGTGCAACTCTGCTTCCGTTTCTCGACCAGGGCGAACTGTCTGCAAAGCTGTGGGGGCGTGGTCAACCGGATCCATATCGTGTTTACTACAGGGAAAACGGTCGGATCCTTCCCGAAATCGACACCGTCCTGCCTGTCTTTCGATGTCCGTCCTCGCCTGTGGGTAATTTTGTCCACCAAGTTGGACCTTATGATTTGTTTGAGGAATTTGACGGGGCTGCTGTAAGTAATTACGCAGGGTGCAGTTATGGATGGACGCCCGGGGTCTTTTTTGGGGTGGCATATCCCGGTCACCGGATTTATCCGAAAGATGTTGTCGACGGGTTATCTAACACCATCGCCTACGGAGAAAGGTCACCACCGTCAGCTTGTGGGACTGTTTGGAATACGTGGGCCATTCATGGGTGGGGGAATTCAAAATTCAAGGCCGTGGACAGAATCTATACCGGTGGTGATCCCATTCGCGATGCGGACTATCGAAATCGAATGGACGACCGTGCCTTCAGCTGGCACAGCCAGCTATGTAATTTCGCGCTGTGCGATGGCGCCGTGCAATCCATCTCTGCGTCAATCGACCGGGACGTATACCAGGCGCTCGGTGGGATGGAGGATGGGCGCCCCGTTAGTCTGCCCTGATTGCGTCTGCATGGCTCGCCGACTGAGCAACGGTTTGGAATCTGGTGCCTGGTCGACAGCGTGCGTGGGAAAGCGGATCAGTCCAATTTCGGCCACTGATTCCCATGGGTCATCGGGCAAATTCGAGCCGCGACCGTGAAGAGTCGGAAGCCACCCTCGTCGCAAAACCAGTCCGGGAAACATGTTCAGTGTTCAGGTGCCATGCACCTTCCTGCACCTTCCGAAGTGTAGCGCCATGTCAATCTCCCAGTGGGGGTGCGTGTCTGCACGGCTGCGGGAGCGATCAGGGACCGCACGTACGCCAGATCTGAAGTGCATTCCATCCGCATGAGCTGACGAATGAACACAGCTGCCGCTTTTGTGAGTCTGTTCAGTTTTAACGACACGTCGTCTTGACAACTCTGAGGAAGAAATAAGAATGGGGGAAAATCGTTCCCACTCAAGAATGATCGGATCTGGAACGAGGGCTCGCAGCGTCATTAGTTGTGGTCACGTTTTGGGCGATTCAGCGGTTTTTCCCGGCACAACCTCGGATCTGTGCCGCTGTCAGCAGATTATTTCAGATGGCTAAGAGTAGCACTGTGGTCTCGTGTTTTCACGATCGCGGGAAATTACCGGATTTCTTGTTAAGGTTGGTGCTGCTGGCGCTGCTCAGTCCAGGGCCTTCCGTCTTCGGTATGTCTTCAGTGCACAGGCTCGCGGTCCTTTCTGTGGCCGGCGCGCTTCCTGGCGTTTGATATCGCACCAATAATTTACCTCGCAATCACTAATCAGTGTGGGGAAAGATCTTTCCATGGCAATCCGACACCAGTCAATCGCCCTCGCCATCCTCTCCTCTGGAAAACTTTGCGTTCTCGTTTCACTGATCGTACTCGGTTGCGGCCGCGCGGAATCCGATCTGCCAGTCATCTCTCCCCTTGAGCTTGTATCGCCGACTCAACTGCCGGACGTTTGGTCGCATCATTCGACGGAGACGGCAATTCGCCTGCGAAATAGCTCACGTTTCCCCGTGCAGATTGTTGAGCTGTCGACAAGTTGCGATTGCGCCGTTGCCTCAGTGTCTGACACCGACCTTTCCCCGGGAGAGATCGTGGAGGTGCGAGTATCCTTGCAGGCGGTGGTTCCCAGAACAGTGGGTGAGCTTCGTAATATTTCTTTATTCTGTAAACTTAAAGAATCAAAACAGAGCTTCACATTTCAATTCCGCCGTCGCGGAATCATTGCCGTGGACAATCAGGCAGTAAAAGTGTCTCAGCAAATCTCGCCTGGCGAGACATTCTTTGTAACGCTCAGGGTCGATGCAGCTTTTGCAAATTGCGTTAAGGTGATTTGTCAGAACCCCGATTTTCAGGTTCTGAGCCAAACTGTCAGTGCGGAAGGCGACGCAGCAACGGTTCGGTTGGACATCCAGGCTCGCAACCAGCTTGCCGGGGCGACGTACCGAGTTCCACTCGTCGTACAGGCGTCGCAAGAGAGTCAGCCGATCGAGTCAACGGTCTATGCCTCGGTGGACGTAGTGGTACCGGTGACTTTAGAACCTGCTGCGGTGCGAATCGACACCTCCCACGGGACCTCCTTTGAGTCTTCTCTCTCCGTCCAAACCAAATCTCCAGTTCGTTCAGTATCAATGATGGGAGCCACAGAAGTTGCAGCTTTCGAATCCTCGAAGGCTCCATCCGGAGATTGGGTACTCAAATGGTCCGTGAAGCCGCCCGTCACTGAAGGTCTCGTCGTTGCCAACTGCATTGTGCGAATCGAATGCGAGGATGGTGAGGCAATTCTCAAGTCAGTGCCCGTGTCCGTCTACACGCCATATAAGTAGGAGCCATCCCGAATGCACCGCTTTACACCTCGACGTTTCCTTTCTTTTTGGTTGCAAGTAGCGGTCGCCGCTGCGGTGATGATGATTTTTCTGTCGTCAGCGCATGCAGGCTCCGATGCTCTCCTGGATGCCTTAAAGCAGCGCGTGGAGCAGTTCCCGGCCTTCCGGATCGCGTGGAAGGTTGTTCGGGTTGAACCTGGCAGGTCGCCTGTTGGTTTCACCACCTATGAAATGCTGGTGGAGGGTGATCGCTTTCGCGTCGTTCGGCACGTGCAGGGGATGATGGATCCCCTGCTCAAAGCGCCGACGTCTTTTAAGAACACATTCACTGACGACGGTACTGTTCAGCACAATTTCGTCAGCGATTTTTCAGACGCAAAAATGACTCCGACCGGCAATCGCAGCTACACCGGACGCAATGGAGTGCTCTATGCCAGTGACGACGACGTTCTTCCGCTGCTGCTCTATTTTCGTCCGGAAGCCAAACGCCTGCACCGCTTTGATCTGAGCGATGTCACGGTCACCCCGGCTGAAAATGGCCAGACGCAGATCGTTTCAGTGGCCGGGAATCACAAGACCCTCTGGCAATCCGCCGCCCCCTTTGGACTCGTGC
>JBEIEK010000291.1:0-7504 GCA_040382995.1 Planctomycetaceae bacterium | reverse complement strand
CGGTAGGTGGCCGACAGGACAATTTGCCGGTGCAGAGCTTTCAGATTCCAGCCGCTGCGGATGAATTCGGTGGCGAGCCAGTCAAGCAGTTCGGGGTGGACCGGAGGTTCACCTTGTGAACCGAGGTCGTCGACTGTTTTTACGAGTCCAGTGCCAAAGTGGAGTTGCCAGACGCGGTTCACGGCGACTCGAGCTGTCAGGGGGTGATCGGCGGAAACGAGCCAGCGTGCGAAGTCGAGACGGTCCTTGAGTGACGTGTCGCTGCCGCCTGCGAGTGATGCCGGGATGTGTCTGGTGACCACTTCGCCTGGTTTGTCGTATTCGCCCCGTTTGAGCACATAGGCCGGGCGTGGTTCAGGGAGTTCCTGCATGACCATGACGGTGGCGAAGTTCCGGATCGCAGTTCGCCGCGATTCACGCAGGCCATACAGATTCTGCCAGGCCTGGCGGATTGAGGCAGGAGCGGCCATTTCCAGAAACCAGGTTTCAAGCTTGTCCTGCTGAGCTGCCGTGCGGGCTTCCGGAGTCATCCGTGCGATCTCACTGATGGACTGAGAAACGGACAGCCGGCGAATATCGTCCGCAGAGAGGCAATCCTGATAGACTCGCAGGTCATCAATCCGTCCATCGAAGTGACCCCCTGGAGCGCTGTAGCCGATCCGGAACGGGTCTTTGGAATTGAATGGCTGATTCAGTTCGTCCACCAGCACGCGATTGCTGCAGAGTTGACCGTTGATGTAGATGCTGACGCCGGAAGCAAACCGCGACGCGTCATAGGTGCAGGCCACGTGTGACCAGCGATCTTGCGGGAGCGTTTCTGAGGATTCGACGCGTATCGCATCATCCAGCCAGCGCTTGACCAGATTCACCTGCAGGCGGCCGTCCCTGAGTGTCAGGCTGTAGCCGTCGCCTTCGGTCTGGTCCGTCATTCGGGAAAGGATGGTTCCGCTGGATGTGTTCCGAGGAAAGATCCAGGTGGAAAGGGTGAATTGGTCGAGGTACCCGAGGTCAGCCACGTCGCCGACGGTGGCGAAACGACCGGCGGTCACATCGAGCGATTGATTGAAGAGGCCGGGAGCATAGCGGAGTGGGGTGTCGGACTGGGTGTTTGCTGAGTTGGCAGGCTGCAGAGGCTGATCGAGTGTGAAGTGCAGCGAAAGTTTTCGGGATGGAAACCAGTGGATTGGTGGGGTTGTGCCGACAATGGGCTGTTGCTGAAATTCGGCTTCCCAGGCTTGTCGAGCTGCCTGCAGTTGTGGCTGGAGCGAGCGGAACTGCTGTTCGGCATCCGCCAGTTTCAGTTCGAGTGCTGCGAGCTGTTGTTGTTCAGAACGCGTCGGCGCGGGAATGAGGGGTGGTGAATTGCCAAACTTCACCGCGCGACCGCGTTCCGGAATGCTGTTGAAGAACGCGTACAGCCCGTAGTACTCACGCTGTGTGATCGGATCATACTTGTGGTCATGGCAGCGGGCGCAGCCAAGAGTGAGTCCCAGCCAGACTGTGCCGACGGTGTCGACACGATCGACCACGTATTCCACCGCGTATTCTTCCGGAATGATGCCACCTTCTCCGTTGCCGCGATGGTTGCGGTTGAAACCGGAGGCGATCTTTTGGTCGAGCGTGGCATTGGGGAGCAGATCTCCGGCGAGTTGTTCGATGGTGAACTGGTCGAACGGGAGATTGGCGTTGTAGGCGTCAATCACCCAGTCTCTCCAGCGCCACATGTCGCGATGCCCATCGCTTTGGTAGCCATTTGTGTCCGCATATCGTGCTGCGTCCAGCCACCGCGAGGCCATACGTTCACCATAGCGTGGTGATGCCAGCAGTCTGTCGACGACAGATTCGAAGGCGGTGGCCGAATCGTCTGCGAGAAATGCCGCGACCTCTGAGGGGGCGGGGGGCAAACCGGTCAGATCGAGGGTGACGCGTCTGAGCCATGTTTCTCGGAGAGCCGGGGGCGCTGGAGCAAGTCCGGTCTGCTCAAGTCGGTGGAGGACAAAGTGGTCAATTTCGTTCACGGGCCAGTCCCTGTGTGTGACTGGAGGCAGCGGTGGTCTTTGAGGTGGTTGAAAAGCCCAGTGCTGTTGAAAGGCTGCTCCCTCAGTGATCCATTGTTTGAGCAGGTCTTTCTGAAATGTTGTGAGGCTGCGTCCGCTGTCTGGTGGTGGCATGAGTTCGGCGGGATCTGCAGAGACAATGCGTCGAAAAAGCTCACTGGCCTCCGGCATCCCGGGTACGAGGACATCCGGCCCGTTGCGGTCGGTGAAGAGATTGTCTGGCTGATCCAGCCTTAAACCTGCCTTTCGCTGCTGTTCATCAGGCCCATGACAGTGAAAGCAGACGTCGGACAGAATCGGTCGGATATCTCGGTTGAAGTCCACCTGCTGAGCCCGTGCGTGGGGGGCCAGCAGCGTCAGCAACAGCAGGCCGGAGCAGCTGATGGAGTTTTTTGTGAAGGCCATTTGGGATTCTCCCTTGCTGAGCCGCTGTGGGCAGCACTGCACCAGTGACATTTGGTGTCATGTTACTGCATGGGCGGGGAAAATGCAGCTCTTCGGGATCGTTTAGTGCGGGCGCGCGTGGACAATGGCCTTGTTTTCCGGGGCCGTTTTTGGGCAGCTGACGAAGCGTCAATACATCAATTTTATTGAAGTGATTACAGCAAAGTTTGAATTAGTTAAAGTTCATGATCCGCGTAGACTGTTGACGATGACACCGGCAGTGGGCCGGAGGGTAAGTTTTTCAGAGGAGGCAGAGCAATGATGTTGAATCTTGAACTGGACGCGTTGAGCACAGCGGCCGACAGGATCCACAGGCAGCTCCAGCAGCGGCGGCTGCGGCTGTATGCGGCTACAGGAGCGACCAGGGGCGCACAGCGGCTGCAGCAGACGGCGTTTGAGCTGCGTGAACGCCTCCCGGATCCCTCTGATCCGGTGCACTGGCTGCGGTTGCGAAATGCTGGTGGCGCGGGGCTGCCAGGGCGAGTGAATGACGAGGATTGAGAGCAACGTCTTTTTCGATGGGAGCAGGTGAGATTATGGAACTTCGAATTGCGGATGACGGAATGGTGCTGACGTCTGACCAGCGGGACTTTTGTGAGCGGCGGCTGAGGTTTGCTCTGAGCCGATTTGCGTTGCGGATTGACCGGGTGGAGGCGGTGTTTACGGACGTGAACGGACCGAAAGGAGGTCACGACGTGCTTTGCTGTCTGCAGGTGGGTCTTCGCGGTGCGCAGGATGTGCTGGTGCGGGACACCGGTGAATCGGTGGAGTCCGTGATGGCCGGAGCTGCGGATCGGGCGGCGAGGACGGTGGCGCGGCGACTGCAGCGGCGGATGGAGCAGCGGCGGGGTTTTCGGCCGAATGCCGTTGGCAGTAACTGAGGGAAGTGATGTGAAGCTTTGACGGATCCATTCGGTCGTGCCGGTGCGGTGGCGTACACCGCGCCGGCGACCGAGCGTTTTGTTGGGGGGGGGAGCGCAGAGCTGTGATTGACGGGTTGCCGCAGTGGGCGTGGGTGGGTTTTGTGGTGTTCCTTGCAGCCATGCTGGCCCTGGATCTTGGCGTTTTTCATCGCCGAGCGCACGTCGTGAGATTCCGTGAGGCTGCGACGTGGAGTTTAATCTGGATTGGTCTGGCGATGCTGTTCGCTGGTTTGCTGCAGGTCTTCAGCGGGACGCGGACTGCGTTTGAGTTCCTGACGGGGTACGTCATTGAAAAGTCGTTGAGCGTGGACAATGTGTTTGTGTTTGCGATGGTGTTTGCTTCGATGCGTGTGCCGCGGGAGTGTGAGCACAAGGTGTTGTTTTGGGGGGTGTTTGGGGCGCTGGCAATGCGGGTGGTGATGATCTTCGCGGGAACGGCGCTGCTGGAGCGATTTCACTGGCTGATCGAAGTGTTTGGAGTGCTTTTGCTGATTGGTGCTGTGAAGATGCTGCGGGGCATCAGTCGGCAGATGAGCGCGGATGAGACGTTTGTGGTGCGTTTGTGTCGGCGGCTGTTTCCGGTGACGAAGAACTATCATGGGGATCGGTTCTTTGTCCGGGAAAACGGTCGTCTGGCGGCCACTCCGCTGTTGTTGGTGCTGGCCTTTGTGGAATGGTCGGACCTGGTTTTTGCGGTCGATTCGATTCCGGCCGTGTTGGCGGTTTCCCGAGATCCGTTTATTGTCTTTACATCAAATGCCTTTGCGATCCTTGGCCTGCGATCCCTGTACTTTGCTTTAGCCGGGATGCTGGATCGATTCCATTATCTGCACTATGGACTTGCGGCCATCCTTGGCTTTGTCGGCATTAAGATGCTGTTGATGGATGTCTGGCCGATACCGATTGGTGTCAGCCTTGGTGTGGTTGGCGGAATCGCGATGGCTTCCATGGGTGTTTCGTTGCTGATTCCTGTGCAGCCGCAGCCAGCCACTGAACCGAGTGGGACCTGATGTGGATTGAGTTGTTGGGATTGAGATGTGTGCGTCGGGCGCTTCGCGGAACATGATGTTCCGCGAAGCGTTTGGCGTTTTAGGGGTGGCACCAGATCAGGTGGCACTACATGCCTGAGTCGTCGGTGGACTTCGTGGCTTTGGCGGTTTTGGTTTGAGCCGTTGCTTTGGGGGCTGGCTTGCTGCCGCTGCTGGTTTTGGAGTTCTTACTGGTTTTGGCTGCGCTGCTTTTGGATGCGGGCTTTGCAGAAGCTTTGGTGGAGCCTTTTGTGGCAGCGTCCTTTGCGGAGGACGATCGGGCAGCTGACTTGCCTTTGGCCGCAGGTTTGGTCTTGTCGGCTGTCTTTGCTGCGGCTGTCTTTGCTGCGGAAGGCTTTGCTGCAGATCGTGGTTTTTCGATGGCTTTGGCTGGGTTGTCCACGGACTTGCTGTCGGCTTTGGTGGTGGCCGTCTTTGCAGCTGTGGTCTTTGTGGTGGCGACGGTCTTCGAGTTGGCGGCGACGGATTTGGGTGCGGGAGCGGTGGCCGTGCGGGACTTTGCACTGGCGGGGCCGGACATGGTGAAGACGGCCGTGGAAACGGTGACGACCAGAGCGACGGAGAGCAGGAAGGCGCGTTTCATGGGAGTGTTCTTTCTGGAACGGGCGGACACGACAGGTAGATTGTTCAGGTACCCCTTAAAGGCGGTATAGCGAAGGGCACCCAGATCTGTCATGGCGGCATTGAACGCGGGTTTTTTGTTACAGTCAACAGGGGTGTCGTAAAAACATTATGTAGGGTGGCAATGAGCAATCCTTTTTCCGGGTTGTAGGGGTTATGCGGTTCGATTGCCACGAATCGGCAGTCTCTACCGGTCAAGCGATGTTTTGAATGGCTGGTTGGCGGGCGTCAGAGGTGGCGTCGAGGGACTTTTCGGAAGTCTGCTTGACAAATGTCCGACGGCGGTCGATAATTAAAACACGACACAGATGGTGATCTATTTGCCGCTTCCACTCATGCGAGCATTCGGGGGTCAGCCATCCATGAATTCCGGTGCTGCTGCCGACTGGGCTGACCAGAGGAGCACACGCAGACAGAAAGGGTTTTCAATGTCTGCAGTCTGCTGTTGTTGTCAGTGTTGAACTGTTGTTTCGGGCCGGATCGGCCCGGCAGAGTTCCTGACATATTGGTGATTTTCCTGTGATCGCCGACGTTGCTGATGTTTTGTGACGTCGGGCGTTTTTCGCCTGGCCTGATGTGCGGCAGCGTGGGGCATCCGCGCGGTTTTCCGGAGGAGTTGCGATGTTGAGTTTTTTGCGTGCTGAGAACGAGGAGTTTGGCGACGAGGGCGTGGTGGAACGGAGCGTTGTGCCCGTGTTGCTGCGGCCTGCTGCTACGCGGCGTCGATCGTCGGGATTCACTTTGATTGAGCTGCTGGTGGTGATTGCGATTATTGCGATCCTCGTCGCTTTGTTGTTGCCAGCGGTGCAGCAGGCGCGAGAGGCGGCGCGGCGGACGCAGTGCAAAAACAATTTGAAGCAGATTGGTCTCGCTCTGCACAACTATCACGACATTTACAACACGCTGCCGCCCGGGGTGGTGCACAAGTTTGGCAATCAGGCTGTGGCAGCAATGGGTTCGTACGGCTGGGGAACCTTCATTCTGCCACAGCTGGAGCAGCAGAATCTGTTTCAGACGATTCAGGCGAATGGGGTGGATCTGGATGCGCTGTTGCGGAACACGGCCAACGCGGCGGCACGGGACTACGCCGTTTTTACGAAGCTGCCGTTTTACCGCTGTCCGTCGGATACGGCACCGGACCAGAACACACGGCGGGAGTGGGACGCGCCATATTCGCCGTTTTTTGGAGGGCGTCCTGTGCATCTTTCCACATCCAACTACGTGGGTGTTTCGGGCTCCCGCTGGTCAACTCCGGAAGACTGGATTGTGAACGGTCGCGATCCTTACGGGACGTTCTGGGGCGACAGTCGTGTGCAGTTCAGGGATATCACGGATGGTTTGTCGAACACGTTTGTGGTGGGTGAGCGAGACTGGCGGCTTGGCTGGGCTGCGAACTGGATCGGTCAGCGGAACTACACGGGGACAGGAATCTGGGGGTCGCGGCAGAATCTGGCGATTCTGGACGTGAAGATCAACGACCCGGTGTTGCAGCCCAACGGCCATCCTGCGGCGACTCGGGGCTTCAGTAGCGCCCACACCGGGGGAGCTCAGTTCCTGTTTGCGGATGGTGCGGTGAGATTCCTCACTGAAAACATTGAGTTTCGCAATACGAATCCGAACCAGCAGACGCCGGTGAACGAGCCTGGTTTGTTTCAGAAACTGGGGCGTCGGAATGACGGCTACGTGGTTGGGGAGTTCTGATTTTTTCACAGGCGAATAGGCGGAGGATGCGAGTGATGGTGTGGCGACGAGCATATTTGGTGTTGGTAACAGTCGGAGTGTTGACAGCAGGTGCGGGATGTTCGGACGGACCGCCCCTGGGAACCGTCTCCGGCACAGTGACGCAGAGCGGTCAGCCGATTCCGTTTGCCTACGTGCAATTTCAGCCGACGGAGCCGCGGGGGACCTATGCATCTGCGTACACGGATGTGGATGGCCGGTATGAGTTACAGTTTTCGGAGAGTCGCAACGGAGCGCTGGTGGGGCGTCACGAGGTGACGATTCGGACGGCGGCTTTGGATGAGATCCAGGTGGAGGATCGGGAGACTGGCAAGCTGGTCACTCCGGTGCTTCCAGCGGGTTACAAGCCGAAGCTGGAGTTGAAGTTCGAGCGTGCGGTGGAGGCGGGGGACAACACGGTTGATATACAGCTGGAGACGGGAACGCCGCTCTGACTGAGGTCGTGATGTGTCAGGAAAGGGTGCAGACAAGTGAAGAATATTTTGCATCGGTGGATTCCGGCTTTCTGGCTTTGCATCACGCTGCAGACCGCTTTTGCGGCCGATGATCCGGCTGGAAAGCTGGAGTATTTCGAGCAGCATGTGCGGCCACTTCTGGCGAATCGCTGCTACAACTGTCATTCGGCGGACAACAAGGCGGCGGGTGGCCTGCGACTGGACGATGGCAGGGG
>JBEIEK010000290.1:0-7612 GCA_040382995.1 Planctomycetaceae bacterium | reverse complement strand
CCATGTACAACCATGTGGCCACTCCGAACTGGCGCGGTCTGGACTGCGGCAACTGGAGCGCCATTTCGGACACTCCGGGTGAACACGCCATCATCTCCGCCCGCAGCATGCACACCGGCGGAGCCAACGTGATGCTGGCTGACGGCAGCGTGCGGTTCGCCAGCGACAGCGTCGATCTGGGCGTCTGGCGCAGCGTTGGCACCCGCGGCACCGGCGAGACGATTGGCGAATGGTAGCATCGCTCCAGTCTGACCCCGGGAGTACGAAACGATGTACAGCGTCCCGAACATCGTTTCGTCATGCCAGTCTGATCCCCCCACTATCGCGTTATCCGGAACCCGTTGCCATGTTGACTCGTGCCCTGCCCCTGTTGGCCTGTCTGTTCCTCTGCGGCCTGTCCGGCTGTGGCGACTCCAGCGCCGCCCCAGGCCAGATCGCTGCTGCCGAGGGTGGTTTCGATGCTGGCCGGCAGTCGTTTCAAAATGGTGATTTTGCGGCCGCGGAGTCGCAGTTGAGCGCTGCTGTCGCCAGCGGAACTCTGCAGCCGGACCTGCTGGAGAATGCCCTGCTGCTGCTGGCCCGCTCCCGGATAGCTTCCGGGAAAATCGCGGAAGCCGAGGCTGATCTGAAGCAGCTGGAAGCGGGCGCCATGGCCATGGACCAGTATTGGCTGGCTATGGCGGAACTCCTTGTGAAGAAAAACGATTCTGCCGGAGCCCGCAAGGCCCTGCAGGAAGCCAAAAAGGCGAACCCAAAACTGGAATTGCCGGCCGCCCTGAAAGGTCTTTGAAAAGCGACTGCCTGCGTCTGCTGCCGCGCGCCGTAGGCGTTGCGCGGAAATAAAATGTCCAAAATGTCTTGCGTCGAGTCGCCGTGATCTGCGATATTTCGCTGTATGCAGGACGCAGCTTTAACAGATACGCTTCGGAAGAAATATCTTGGTATGCTCACCGAGCTTGACGAGCGAGGTGTGCGACGCTGGGCTGCAATTGAGGCAAATGCGATCGGGCGTGGTGGCATTTCAGCTGTTGCGAAGGCCACAGGACTGTCGCGAGTCACTATTCGCAAAGGGATAGCTGAGCTTTCAGCCCCAGAGGACTTGCCGCCAGACCGGCAGCGACGACCGGGCGCTGGCAGAAAGTCGCGGCAACAGGAGCAACCCGGACTTGTCAACGCATTGAGGAAACTGGTCGAATCGGGGACTCGAGGCGACCCCGAGTCGCCACTGCAATGGACCATCAAGAGCACGCGGACACTGACAAGAGAACTGCGGCGGCAGAACTTCGTTGTAGGAAGTACCAAAGTAGCCGAACTTCTGAAGGATCTGGGTTACAGCCTTCAGGCAAATCGAAAAACAATCGAGGGGCGACAGCACCCCGACCGCAATGCGCAGTTCGAATTCATCGCAAGACGTGTTCGGCGACACGCCAGGAATTCGGAACCGGCTATCTCCGTCGACACGAAGAAGAAGGAAGTTCTGGGGAATCTCAAGAATTCGGGCCGAGTGCTTCGCCCGGCGAAAAGCCCCGTTCGCGTCGACACACACGACTTTCCCAGCAAGGAGTTGGGCAAGCCGGTTCCCTACGGCGTCTACGATCTCCACAATAACGAAGCGTTGGTCAGTGTCGGCATCAGTCATGACACGGCACAGTTCGCGATTGCGGCGATTGAGCGATGGTGGAATACACTTGGCCGCAAAAGATTCCCGGGGTCAACTCGTCTTCTCATCACGGCCGATTGCGGAGGCAGCAACAGCCCGCGAACACGACTCTGGCGTCTTGAACTTCAGCGGTTGGCTGATGTAACGGGGCTGATACTCGAGGTTTGCCACTTTCCGCCGGGAACCAGCAAGTGGAACAAAATAGAGCACCGGCTCTTCTGCCATATCACCCGCAACTGGCAGGGTGTGCCACTCGAAACACTGGAGATCGTCGTCAACCTGATCGCCACGACTCGCACGGAGACGGGTCTTGAAGTGCACGCCTATTTGGACAGCGCAAATTATCCCGATAAACTAAAAATCACAGACGCGCAGCTTGCCGATGTGCTGATTAAACGCGACAAGTTTCACGGCGAATGGAACTACCAGATTTTTCCACGAACGTAGCGGCCGAATTGGACAGGTAAATTGCGTGCGACGCCGTAGCGCAGCGTGTGGGGTGATGTGGCGTGGCTGAGAGCGCAATGCGTCTATTGGCAGCACGGCCTGTGTCTTAGCAGGCCCTTTTTTATTGCTTCAGGGAATCTGCAGGTCGACGAAGACAAGGCGGTGATCTGAGCAGTCGATGAGGTCAACTGCTGCACCTGTAGCTGGCCAGAACACCCTGGCCGAAAGCACTTTCAGGTCTCGCGAAGGCAGCACGTAGTCCACTCGCAGATTGCCGACGGCCCTGTCAGAAAAATCGGCGGTGTCTGCAGCGGCCGGTCCGCGATGTGCCCGGTTGGCTCCCTGCTGTTCGGCCGCGGCCTGCTCACCCCCGTCACTGGTGGGCACAGGTTCAGGCTGAACGCGGGGGTGCTGCAGCAACTGCTGGATGGCGCCAGGCACACTGCCCCCATCCACCGGATCCGCGTTCAGGTCACCAAGGATCACAAACGCAGCGTCCGCAGGCAGTCCACCTGAAGTGCCGGCATCATCCTGAATCCAGCTGTTTGCGTCTGGTGTGAGGTAGTCGCGCCAGAGTCGGATTTCATCGTGATTGCGGCGTCCGTTGCGGTCTTCAGCACCGTCGAAGGCCGGTGGCGTGGGATGGCTGGCCAGCAGATGCAGGACGTGGCCGCCGACTTCCACGGGAACGTCCCAGTGGCTTTTGGAGGAGAGTCGAAACATCTGCAGGTCCTGTTCCGAGTACCAGTTCTGCTGCGTGTCCGGATGGACGGGGAGCAGGGGATTGGGCATTTGTTTCCAGAGCAGTTTCTGAAACGTGCGGACCTGCTGCGTGCGAACAGGGAATCGTGACAGCAGCAGCATGCCGTATTGTCCCGGGAAGCGACCGAAGCCATAGGCATCACCCGGGCCGTCACTGTTGCCATCGTGATCCAGATCGCGACCGGTGGCAACGCCTGTGTTCACCGCCGCCGTCCAGAAGTGCGGGTAGTGCAGCGGTTCTTCGGTGGCCCAGTCGGCTGAGCTGCTGAGGTAATTCTTCAAAAACGAGGTCGCGGCTGTCGTGGGCTCTGAGTAATCGAATTCATTCAGCAGCACGATATCCGGCCTGACCTGGCGCAGGATGCGGGCGATTTTGCGTGCCTGAAGATTCCGATCGGTGCTGAGATCCTGTTCCAGTTGTCCGGCCGTATCGCGATTCAGACTGCAGTTGAAAGTGGCGACGCGGATTGTGTGTTGAGCTGCGTCGAGCTGTTGTCCGGCGGGCTCATCGGCGGCGAGGACGTTGCTGAGTGCAGCAGTCAGGATGAACGGGATCAACAGCAGGGCACGCATGGGTAGCTTTCGTTGGTGCGGGGGTCGGCCGGGAGTGGCGGGAAGGCGGAGCAGCAGTCGCGGGCCCAGGCAGCAGCCGCATCAGATTCTCCCGAGAGTTGGTCTTGAATTCAACAGGCAATCGGCCGGATCAATTTGTCCTGAAATTGCGTCGATCGGATCACTCGTTTTCCCGCCACGAATTTAGTATGGTCTCTACCAGAGAGTTACATCCGGAGTTTTTCCAGCTGCCATGCTCAATCCACGGGAATCCCAATGGATGCAGATGAACTCAAGCACGCTTCCCATGTGGCCAGCGAACTGCTGACGCGATCAAGCCTGATCGCTGGCCTCAAGGAGTTTTCGGCCGAGCGCTGGCGGAATTTCGTGCTGGTCTATTCGCCCCTCCTGAAGTACTGGATTCAGCGCAAACGAGTACCTCCGGCCGCTGTCGATGATGTGCTGCAGGAAAGTCTGCAGTCGATTGTTGCGGGGATAGAAAGCTTCGAGCGGGATGCGGCAAGGGGCAGGTTTCGAGGCTGGCTGCGGACAATTGTCGAGCGTCGAGTGGCGGACCATTTCCGGGCAAAACCAGCGGAACTGCTGGCCGCCCCGGAACTCCTGCGAAGTGTCCCAAATCCGCAGCAGAAAGTTCCGGAAGACATCGAGACCGAGCAGCAGCTGTTTGACGAAATCCGGCTGCGAGCGATGGAACTGGTGCGGCAGTCAACGGCCGAACGGACCTGGCAGATGTTCTGGCAGAGCGTGGTCGAGCAGGTGCCCACAGCAGAGGTCGCGCGGCAGTTTGGGGTGAGCCAGGCGGCGGTGCGCGTGGCCCGTCAGCGCGTGCTGCAGCGACTGCGGCAACTCATGGTGGAAGACTTTGACCGCCCGTCCCCGGAAGACACTGACGCCCCCGTGTAACGCCGCAACGATAAAGACAACAGGAGCTTATCAGGATGCATTCCTGACTCGGATCATCTTCCATGTGCGACAGCCAACTTTGCCCGGAACAGCGAATCCTTGAGCAGTGGAACGCGGGGACATTGCCCGGCGACCAGTTCGAGACTGTCAGTGATCACCTTGACGTGTGCCCGACCTGTCAGGACCGCCTTGAACTGCTCGAAGATCGCTCTCTGGCGCTGACGCCGCAATTACCTCGAATCACAGCCGCTGACCTCGATCGGGTCCGCAGATCAATCGAAGCTGATACCCCCACGATTTCCGCCGTCGCGTCGTGGCTGGAAGAAATCAGATCGCGACTGCCCGGTGACCATGCACCATTCGGCAGCCCACCTTCGCTCCACGTGCCCTGCGAAGTGCGGGATTACGAAGTCCTCAGGCTGCTTGGCGCCGGCGGCATGGGAGAAGTCTACGAAGCCCGACACAAACGCCTCAAACGCCCGGTGGCTCTGAAAGTCATGCGTTTGCCCCGACAGTCCGCCCCGGTTGCTCAGGCACACTTTCTTCAGGAAATTGAAACCGCCGGACAGCTCGACCATCCCAACCTCGTTCGTGCCTACGATGCCTGGGACCAGGATGGGCTTTTATTCCTCGCCCAGGAGCTGCTGGACGGGGCATCCCTGCGGCACCTGGCAGGGGCAGGTCAAATCCGCAGAGCTGCTGAGGTTCTCAGGATCCTTGCTGGCATCTGCTGCGGCGTTGAACAGCTGCATGACCGCGGATTTCTGCACCGCGATATCAAGCCGTCCAACATCATGCAGCTGCGGGACGGCACCGTTCGGCTCATTGATTATGGACTGGCTGTGCCGGTAAGTCCGGAACCGCTGAACAGATTCCCCACGGCCGGTACGGTCGGCTACATGGCTCCGGAACAGGCTTCGGGCAGTGGCCGCATTGATCAGCGGAGCGACATTTATTCGGTGGGCTGCGTGCTGAAGCATCTGCTGCGGCATCTGCCAGAGCAGCCAGGCGACGCAGCAGAGGCGGCCCTCCGCAGCGGACTCAGTCAGCTCGCCAGCCAGATGACTCAGGTTAACCCCGACGACCGTCCGCAGTCGATCGCAGTCGTGCGGCAACAGTTGCTGCGGTGGCAAAGCGAGGGTGACAGCGAACAGGAGTCTGCGGGAGGCGGCCAGCGTGGTGGCTTAAGCAGTCGCGTGGCGGGACTGCTGCTGCTGACCCTGCTGTTGACGCCTCTCGCAGTGTGGTGGCCGGGGCTGACATCAGAACCGCTGCGAAAAATACCGGAGGCGGTCGATGCCGCAGTGCAAGCCGCGGCATCGGGTCCGGTCAGCGCCTCAGTCACCGCGTCAGGACCCACCGAAGCGGGTCAGAAAACCGCTGTCGCCACACCGTCTGCAAACACTCCGCGACCTCGCTTTCAGCTGCGAATGGTCGATATCCCCGCAGGCCAGTTCCTGATGGGCCGGGCGATTGATGAAACATTTATACTTCCCCAGGAAATGCCGAGGCGGACGGTCACGTTTTCAGTTCCCTTTCGGATCAGCGCCTGCGAGATCACTGTCGGGCAGTATCGGGAATTTGTGGAGGCCACGGGGTATCGCACGGAAGCAGAACGCTCGGGCCAGGGAGGCTGGCTATCCAGTCGCTCTTCCAGTTACGGCCGACAGGACCCTGCATTTATCTGGTCGGCTCCCGGTTACGCGGTGCAGGACGACATGCCCGTCACGATGGTCAGCTGGGAGGATGCGGTGGCCTTCTGCGAATGGCTCAGCCGCCGCGAGCGGCGGATCTTTCGGCTGCCGACCGAAGCCGAATGGGAATACTGCTGCCGCGCGGGGACGACGGGCGTGCATCCGTTTCCGTCGGAAGAAATCGATCTGTTTGTCTGGTCCCATCGGACCGCCGGCGACAATTTCATCCCCCGCCCGGTCGGCACCCGCCAGCCAAACGGCTGGGGGCTGTACGACATGATCGGCAACGTCCGCGAATGGTGCGTGGACTGGTATGCTGAGACCGCCTACACGGCAGAGATCACCGACTTCCCATCCGGGCCGCTGACAGGCGAATTTCGAGTCATTCGCGGGGGTTGTTTCATGGACCTGAAGGCCTTTCTGCGAGCATCGCACCGAGGCTTCCTGGGGCCGAAGGTGGTGGTGGGAAACCAGGGATTCCGCGTGGTGGAGGCTGGGGAGTGAAAAACGGTCGCCTGGTGGCAGCCCAGGTGAGTACAGATTTTCTGATTTCCGATGAAACCGCAAGCACCCGCGAGGCGCAACTCGAGCCCCGACCGTGAGGGAGGCGGACGCCCTGATTGCCGCGTTTTAGCGGCATGCCACTGTTTGGTGAATTCGATTCTTTGCTGGCGGCGTGCTGTAACGCGGCGTCGTCAGGCCCCGCGGCCCGAACGAATCACAAAAACGTCCTGTGGCGTGCGGTCGATGTCAATCGGCCGGTGCGGCCCTGGTGCATTCCTGATGCGGTACTGGCCGCTTGGGCACGCACCGTTACCGGGGGATTAACATCCCCCGCACGCCTTGTCACGGGGGGCACAGTCCGAAAGACGACTTCTGGCGTTCTTGACACCGTTGCACCATCCCAGCTTCGCCCTCCCGCCAACACCTTTTGCCAGAAAGTCAAGGCCATTGGGCTGGCGTCCGACGGTTGCCGGACAGCGCCGCGGACGCTTTGCGGACGCTGGAAAAGATTCTTCCGTACCAGCGGTGTTACGCGCATTCGATAGACAGGCAGATCGGCTCTGTCTCTCACCCACTGCCACGGCTGGACGAAACGCATGCCCGGACAACCCGAGGAGTTTGATGGTTATCGGAAGTGGCTTGGAATCTCCGAAAAGAAACGCCCTCCATCGATTTATGAACTTCTGTCGGTTGCCCTCGACGAGGACGATCCGGACGTGATTCGCGCCGCTGCGCAACAGCGACGCCGTTTTGTGGACTCAAAACGCGGCGAAGGGCACGACGCGATTGTCAAGGAAATTCTCTACCGCATCAGCGAGGCGGAAACGATTCTGCTGGATCCCGTGATGCGCCGGGACTATGACCGGCAGCTCAGTCTGTTCTCCAAACGACGCAGAAACCGGCAGGTTGATCCTGTCGCCGTGCGACCGCGGATTGAATCCCGACCGGGTCCGACCGTCGGTGAGGACAGTGGTTTCTTTCGGACATTCGTCGGCATCTTCATCGCCATTTGTGCGGGTTTCGGGCTGATGCTGTGGCTCAGTTCTCAGTCCATGTCGCCCAAAGGAGT
>JBEIEK010000289.1:0-7630 GCA_040382995.1 Planctomycetaceae bacterium | reverse complement strand
CCGATTTCCCCATTCTCACGCCGTTTCACCATCCCCGGGCGAAGCTGGGATGGTGAAACGGTGTTAAGACCACCGGAAGTCGTCTTTCGGACGGTGCCCCACGTGACAAGGCGTGCAGTGGATGTCAATCCCCCGGTAGCTGCGTGCCCGCGCGGCCAGAACCGCAACAGGAACGCACGAGGGCCTTACCGGCCGATTGACATCGACCGCTCGCCACAGGGCGTTATTGTGACGCGAGCGGGCCGCGGGATGTAAACACGCAGTCAGAGTGTCAGTGGGCGCCCAAAAACCGCCAGCGATGGGCGCGTCAAAACCAGCCACCTGAGGCAAAGGCAAATTGTCATGCACCCTTCAGCAGTCCCCTTAGCCAGAGGAGCAAACGCACTGCAAACGTACTCAAATTGGCTGCAGTCGCTGACATTGTTCCATAGATTCAAGCCGGTTCTTCAGCTTGTCAAAGTGGGCTCTGAGGATGGCGACCTGCTCCTCGCCGGAATAATTGACACGTTTCCTGTGATTGGACATCGGCGACAGACCTTTGCTGTAACCGCCAAATTCCAGCACACTGACCAGCTCGTGAGACGAACATCAGCAAGACACTCAGGGCACCTTCTTCGGCTTGCGATCCCAGCTCTGCTGGTTGGCCTCCACGTCCCTGCCTGGATCGGCCGGTATCGGCAGATCACGCTGCCGCATCACGCGTTCCAGACAGGCAATCGTTGCCGCGTCCGGGCGGAAATTGCCTTCGCGGTAGCCGTGGGCGATGATCAGCGGGGTCCAGCCCCAGCGATTTGGGCGATTCCACACCTCGGGCTGCATTCCCTGCTGATCCAGATATTCAATTAATCGCGGCCAATTCTGATAGGCGGCTCCATGCATCGCCGTCTCGCCGTTCTCATCCGCGGTGTTGCTGTCCAGCCCCAGTTGCTGCAGCAGTCGCAGCACCTCAATGGCCTCCGATTCCGTTCCAGCCGCCTCCAGTCCGCTCCCCAGATCCCCCACACCGGCTGCCGCCAGCACAGCCGTGGCCCCGTCCGCATTTGGAATTGCTGGGTCCGCTCCCAGTTCCAGCAGCACCTGCAGCAGTGCCAGATCTCCTGTTTGCGCTGCCAGCACGAAGGCCGTACAGCCAGTCGTCGTGAAATCGGCAAACCCGGACTGCCCCCGACGGAGTCGCAGATTGACGTCTCCGCCCTTCCTCACCAGCAGACGCACAAATTCAAGCGATCCCAGCCGACCAGAGCCAACGGGTGGCGGATCGCCGTCGCCCCGAACCGGACGGCGGACCGCCACTACGGAATGCAGCGCCCCGTGACCTTTCGGTTGAGCATTCGGGTCAGCCCCTGCATCCAGCAGCGCTGCGGCGGTCTCGAAATGACCATTTTCCACAGCCAGCAGCAGTGGGGTTGGCCCGAGAGCCCCCTTGTCCGTTTTCCGAGGTGCGTTGACATCCATGCCCTGCCGCAACAGCAGTTGCGCGGTCTCGGTGCGGCCTTCACGCACGGCAAACAAGAACGCATTCCAGCCCGCCGGGGTTGCCGCCTGCAAGTCCGCGCCGGCGTCGAGCAGCTGCCGCACGACCGCCGTGTGTCCTTCTGCCGCAGCCCACATCAGCGCCGTTTGCTGTTTGAGTTCGCGCGCGTTCACGTCGGCGCCCGCGTGCAGCAGTGCATGAACGGCTTCCGGGCGACCAGCACGCGCTGCCAGCATCAGCATGGATTCGCCGCCAGACGTGGTTGCATCCACATCAGCCCCGGACTGCAGCAGTAACTCTGCGAGTCTGCCGTCCCCATTTTCACACGCCAGAGCCAGCGGTCGCATACCGTAAAGGTTCTCTGAATCGACCGTTGCGCCCGCCTGAAGCAACTGTTCGGCCCCTGTTCGCTCGGAATGCAGCACGGCCCAGTGCAAAGCGGTCATGCCGTCTGCCTGGGCTGCGTTCACGGCCTGACCGGCTCGGATCAGATTGGCCATCCGTTCCCAGTCACTCGATTCGGCCGCGTCCGCAACGTCGGCCGTCGCAGAGGTCGCATTTGCAGAAGTCGCGGCTGAGGCTGTCACCGGTTCATCGGCGAACAGACCGCCCCGCTCGGCGTGCGTCAGGCCCGTACAAAGCACCAGCAGGTATGTGACCTGTCGCAGAATTCGCATCAACATGCCTCACCCCTGAACTCAAACCGCCACAGGTTCAAACAGTCCATCCACTTTCCCGTGACTGTCCGCAAAGCTGTCGAGACTGATGCCGACTTTGTCAAGCAGAGTCAAATGCAGATTGGCGAGTGGTGTTGGTTCTTTGAACTGCAGATGCCGGCCTCCCTGCATGCGGCCAGCAGCGCCTCCCGCCACGACGATTGGCAGGTTCAGGTGATCATGCAGATTCGGATTACCCATCCCGCTGCCGTACAAATACAGGACGTGATCCAGCAGAGTTCCCCCGGCTTCCGGTGTCTGCTGCAGGCTTTGCAGAAACTGAGCGAACAGCGACACGTGAAACCTGTTGATTTGTGCCACTTTGGCAATCTTCTCGGGGTCGTTTCCGTGATGGGTGAGCGGATGATGGGGTTCGGCGACGCCGATTTCCGGATACGTCCGATTGCTGGTTTCGCGGGACATCTGGAAGGTGACCACGCGGGTCAGATCGGCCTGCAGAGCCAGCTTCTGCAGATCGAACATCAGCTTCGCATGTTCGCTGTACAACGCCGGAACGCCACGTGGCCGGTCAAGCTCCGGCAACTGATTGTCCGCGGTGGCACCCTCGGCCCGCTGAATGCGACGTTCCACATCCCGAACAGCAGTCTGATACTCGTCCACTCGCTGCTGATCAGCAGGTCCCAGAGTTTTTCTGAGCCGCGCAAACTCGTCACGAACTGCATCCAGCAGGCTGGCCCGCCGCTGCAGGGCCGCCCGCCTTGCCTCCGATTTTCCTCCCTCCCCAAACAACTGTTCGAACACCATTCGTGGATGGGGTTCGGAGGGCAGCGGGGTTGTTGGTGATGACCACGACAGGCAGTTCTGATACACGCAGGCGTAACCGTTGTCGCACTGCCCGACAGCGGCGATCAGATCCATCGACAGTTCCAGTGATGGCAGTACGGTTTCACGCCCCAGCGTTGCAGCGGCGATTTGATCCACCGTTGTGCCCAGATGATAGTCGTTGCTCTCAGTCCGCTTCGCCCGAGCAGCGCTGAGGAACGACGCGTTCGATGTTGCATGCGTTCCTGGCCAGGCATTCCGCAGTTCCAGTCCACTGAGCACCGCGATCTGCTCACGCACCGGTGCCAACGGTTCCAGAATCGGGGGCAGCGTCTGCAGCTTCAGCTGGTCCGCCGGAGTCCACCGGCTGTGGTCGCAGCCCATGGGAATATAGACAAAGCCCAGTCGCCGCAGGCGTTGCTCGGCCGCCGCTGTTTGTGACTGGGCGGTGACCGCCGGCACCATGGCATCCAGCAGCGGTAGTCCCAGCGCGACTCCGGCACCGCGCAATAATGTTCGCCTTGGAAGATGTTTACGAAACATAAACGAAGATTACTCCTTCTGCCCGAATGGCACGCTGCGGACGATCGCCCGCACAAGGGCCGAAAACCGATAGTCCTCCGCCGCCGACTGGCGAACAATCTGCCTTACCGCTGCTCCGTCTTCCGGTTCCAGCCCGCGCCCCAGCCCGTAAGTGAGCAGCTTTTCTGTCAGTGTTCGCACAAAGAGCTCTGGTCTTGCCAATATTGCTTTTTCCAGACCGTCCACTCCGACGAATGGCCCCACTCCCGCCAGGCCACCAGCGGCCAGCACCGGCTGTTCGAACTCGTGGTCGCGCCAGCGGCCGACGGCGTCGAATTGCTCCAGCGCCAGCCCGACAGGATCAAGCCGGTCATGACAAATCGCGCACGCTGCATTCTGACGGTGCGCTGCCAGACGTTCGCGAACCGACAGCCCGGCTGCCACCGTGTTGTCCTCCAGATCAGACACTCCAGGGGGTGGTGGCGGAGTCGGCGCGCCGAGCAGATTTTCGAGCACCCATTTGCCGCGAATCACCGGTGATGTTCGGGTGGCATACGACGTGGCCATCAGCACGCTGCCCTGTCGCAGGAGTCCGCCGCGCTGCCATGACGGATCCAGCACCACACGCCGGAAGTGACTGCCCACCACGTGCGGTATCCCGTAGTGCCGCGCCAACCGCTCATTCAGCCATGTCGTCGATGTCTGCAGCAGTGACAGCACACTGCGATCCTCCCGCAGCATGTCCAGAAACAACAGCTCCGTCTCGCGGCGAAACGCATCCTTCAGATTCTGATCCACGTCCGGAAACAGCCGCGCATCCGGAGCGACCGCCTGCAGGTTCCGCAGATAAAGCCACTGGTCCGCGAAGTTTTCAACCAGCGAGTTCGTTCGATTATCCGCCAGCATCCGGGAGGTTTGACGATTCAGCTCAGTTGGGTCTGACAAACGCCCGGCCTCGGCCAGCGACAACAGCTCTTCGTCAGGCAGACTGCTCCAGAGGAAAAAGGAAAGCCGGGAAGCCAGTTCAGGATCCGAGATGACCGAGACCGTATTCGCCGCGACAGCCTGTTCCACGCGAAACAGGAAGTGGGGACTGGCGAGAATCCCTGCCAGTCCCCGCTCGATCCCGGCTTCAAAATCCTGTCCGCCTGCGGACGCTTCATGGAACAGTCTCAGCGGCATTGCCAGATCGTCTTCGCTGACTGGGCGACGATAGGCTCGTCGAAGCAATGGTCGGAAGATCTGCGCCGCACAGGCGAGCGCCTGTCCGGGCGTTGCCGGCATTACCGTCAGAACTCGACGCCGACTTTCTGATTCGCCCGACACGGACTCTCCCACGGGACCATGGATCACCAGCTCTGCAAGGGCCGGGGCGAGTCTGGGGTGACGGTAGAAGTTGAAATGGACGTTGAGCGGTTGGCGATCGGACTCGATCAATGCCCGCCCCTGCTCGGCAAAGGTGGCGATCAGCTGATGACGACCTGCCGTCACATGGAATGACGCTGTCAGATCAGCATCCACCGAACGATCATCCTCACCGGCCGGCGGGCGGGCAATCGAGAATCGCTGTACGCGGTGGCGATCCAGCAGCACATCCAGACTGTGGCGACCGTGAAGACCTTCGATCTCATCATTTCGATCCCGCATCAGTCGCACCTGCACCTGATAGGTGCCGGTACGGGGAAAGTGCCAGTCGACTAAAAGGCCACCGCGAGTTCCCGGAGGTGCACCTTCGGGACGCATGCGATCCTGTGTCAGGTCTCCGGATACGCGGAACGTTTCGCCGCCCGGACTGATTTCGGGACGACCAAGGGCCAGGCGACTGATTTTTTCAGCAGCCGCAATGTATCGGTTGAGCAATGTTGGGCTGAGCCCCGTGACCGTGATGTTGTCAAAGCCGTGACTGGATTCGTCTGCGGGCAACAGTGCGACGGCGTCAATTTCAATGGCGAGCAGATCGCGGATGGCGTTCCGGTATTCCGTTCGGGTCAGGCGGCGGAGCGATTCTGTACGACCGGCGAAAGGCTTTCGGGCAGCGAGGTGATCCAGCGCTGCGGTCAGTGAGTCCGTCGCCCGGCGGGTCAGTTGAGGATCGGGCGGGGACTGAGAGGCAGGTGGCATGTCGCCGTTCTGGAGTCTCCGCAGCACTTTCTCCCAGACTCGACGATTCGCGTCGGTCAGTTTGGAGTTCCCTTCCGGCAGCATCAGGGCACCGGATGGTTCTGGTCCGCTGTGACAGGCGATGCAGTGCTGTTGGAGGAGGGTTTGCACGGGCAACGAAAGCCCGTCAAGCTCGTCCGCATGGCCTTGCCGAACTGCGAGACAAATGCAGAACAGAGATGCGGTGAGAAGATGCGTTCGGCTGAACACAGTTGTAGTCCGGTTCGGCAGATGGGGTGCGTCGGAGTGTGAAGCTGCAGTCGCGCTGGTTCAGCATACCGTTGAAACGAGCAGGTGGAAAGGCTGTTCCGACTTGAAATCCCCTTCAGTACTCTTCAGACATTCCCACCACCATCACCCTGCGGTCAGAATTCGATTTTACTGGAACTTTCCAGATGAACGGAGTCTCGCAGTCTGACCGTCGGTTTGTGATTCCATTTCGATGCCCGATGGGCCCTCCGCCGAGGACCGCTGCCCCCTGATGACCACAAAGCGCGGAGGTGACAATTTGAAGAGATTGCGCACTGACTCAGCAGGCTGAACAAGGGGATCGATAATCGAGAACCAGTTTGCCTTTCAGTCGCAACGGGACGGGATGCGTGAGCCTGCAAATCGGCGAATGAACGGCGAAGGCTTGAGGCGAGGGCGACCGCGACTGGCGAACGGTATTGTCGTCATTCGCGAAATCTTTTGGCGTTCCGGACTGTTCCTCAGTCGAAGGGTGTGTGATTATCGGATAGCGATGATTCGTGCGGAATTTGCAGCGATTCGGATTCAGCAATCGAAGCACTACCGGGATTCATCGGGACAGTCGCAGCATCTATCTGTCCCGCCGGATTGAGGTTTTCGGGACCCCAACTCTTGAGCGAAATTATGCATCCCGATCTGTCACGAATCATTCAGTTACCGTTACCTGATCAATTGCAGGCTGTGGAAGATCTTTGGGACCACATTTCCGGTTCCGGTCAGGGTTTGCCGGTTCCGGATTGGCAGCAGCGGGAATTGGACCAGCGAAGGGCCAGATTTGAGCAGGCCCCGGGATCTGCCATTCCCTGGGAAGATGCTGTCAGGCAGCTAAGAAAACCATGATGGAACGGCTCTTCATTCTTCCTGAAGCTGTTCAGGAGATCGCCGAGGCTCGCAGTTGGTACGACGACGGCTAAGCTGGCCTCGGAGAGAAATTTCTGTTGCAGGTTGAAGACTGCATGAAAAGGATTCTCGCGCACCCTGACCTCTATGAGACGGTGTACAAGCAATATCGAAGAGCACTCGTGCGTCGATTCCCGTATGTCGTCTTTTATGAATACAATCGAGAACGGACGATCGTCTACTCCGTTTTTCATACCGCCCAGGATCCGCAAAAGTGGCGGAAGCGAATCCCCTGACCTGACCGTTGAGTGAAGGAAGAAAATCGCATGTCGGGGAAGCGAAGACGTTTGCGGAAAGCAAAAAAACTGTCGGTTGGGGTTCTTCAGGCAAGAGCGATTGTCCTCGTTGACGAGAGCGGAAAAGAGCGAGTCACTGTTTCATGCTCAGTGAGTGTCAGCTGTCCTCGCGGCTTTACCGTGATTCAGATCAACGACGACGCTGGTCGACCACGGCTGGAATTTCAGGTGGATTGCGACGGCAACCCCTGTCTTCGCCTCGTGGAGTCAACTGGTACATCGGGAGTGGAGATTGTGGCCACCGCGCAGAAGGGAAACGGGATTTCAGTCGCGGGAAGTGATGGAAAGCAGTTCATATCGCTCGGGGTTTCCCATCCGGATTCCGTTGATCCGCGCGGGGCTCGTCCCACGATTGACGTTGTTGACCTGAAAAACCAGCAGATGTGGTCGGTTTTTGACGGAGTGCAGAGACTGCCTGCGTCAGAGGCAGATCAGCATGAAAGCTCGGCTCTACGTCAAATACGGTGCGCCGCGTATTACAAGTGTTTAGACAAGGAATTTGAATTTCGCCTCGTGGAGAGCGAAGAGTT
>JBEIEK010000288.1:0-7667 GCA_040382995.1 Planctomycetaceae bacterium | reverse complement strand
CCGGGACGAGCCGTGGAACGCCGGGGTAGTTTCTGAGCTGCCCGTGGATTCCAGTCGCGAGCACATCGAGGAGTGGTCTGGCGAGCTGCGTACTGAACTGGCGCGGGCGGGCATCGAGTTTCTGGGGGCCCGCAGTCGGGTCGTGTTTCCCAGGGAGTTTAATCGTCTGGTGTCCGCCGTGGATTCCAAGGGCGCGGTGTTGTCTGCGGCGACACTGGGGCTGGTGCGGCAGCTGCGGGACCTGCATCCGACCGGCTCGGCTTTGGTGGTGTGTGACAAGCACGGCGGGCGAAATCGGTACGACGAATTGATTGGGTCACACTTCGAGGATCAGTTTGTGTTTCGTCTGGAGGAATCGCGGGAGCGTTCGCGGTATCGCATGGGGAACATGGAGTTCTGTTTTCGGACGAAGGCCGAGGCGCTGCTGCCAGTGGCTTTGGCATCGATGGTCTCCAAGTACCTGCGGGAACTGTTCATGCGCCAGTTCAATCGCTGGTGGCAGCAGCAGATCCCGGGGCTCAGGGCGACTCAGGGATACCCTGTGGACGCAAAGCGGTTTCTGGGAGAGATTGAGCCGCATCTGGAGCGTCTGGGGATCAGGGCTGAGGTGTTGTGGCGGAATCGCTGACGGGTGGCTGCGAAGCTTCTGTTTTGTAAAGCCCCAGATCGAATCGCTGCCAGAAATCGGCGGCTGCCAGTGGTTCGTTGATGTCGGTTTGAATTTGGGTGAGTGAAGGCATGTTGCGGAGCGCTTCCATGCCGGCGGAAATGCTGGCGGGGGACAGCGTGATTCGCTGCAGGCGCAGGCCGGCGAGTGGTGTGAGGTCGGTGACGGGTGTTTCAGCGATATTCAGGCGTTTCAGTCGGGTGGCGCTGGCCAGGGGAGCGAGGCTGGAGACTTTGGTGCGGGCGATATCCAGGCTTTCAAGGTCGGTGACGGGCAGCGTGGTGAGGTCAGTGACGAGTGTCCCTGCGAGCCAGATGGTTTGCAGCGGTGCCCGCTGCAGCAGCGGCAGGTGAGCATCGCTGAAGGGCAGACCCAGCAGGTTCAGCTGGGTCAGCGGGAGTCCTTCGAGGACTGAGAAGTCGGTGACCCTGGTGTTCTGCAGTTTCAGGATGGAAAGTGGCATGCCGCGGAGGAGCGAGATGTCTGCAACCGGAGTGTTTTCAAGGTCCAGTCGCTGCAGCTGCATGCCACTCAGCGGACTGAGGTCGGCGACGTTGGTCATGCCGAGGTCGAGAGCGATGAGGGGGAGTCCTTTGAGTGGCGCGATGCTGCGGATTCCTGACTGATACAAAGAGGCTTCGCGAATGTCATTTCCCAGCATGACGAATTCGGCCTGCCAGCAGTTCAGTTTGCGTTTGAGTTCTGCGGGGGTGACGGAGGCGGTGGTGGATGGTTCAACAGCAGCGCGGCCGGCAACTTCGGCGGATGCGTCGGTTGCGTCGGTTGCCGGTGGGTCACTGCAGCCGGCGAGAGTGACGGCGAGGGTGAGGCCCAGAGCGGCCAGCGGTGCGGAGCGACGGATTGGTGCGGGTATCGGCGTGGGCAGGGGCTGCTGGTTCATGCGGTGGGACTCCATTCCTGAGCCATACGAGTGAATTGATCGCCGCGATCGCGATAGTCGCGAAACCAGCCGTAGCTGGCGCAGCCGGGGGAGAGCAGCACCATATCGCCTGGCCGGCTCATTTCAACCGCCAGGCGAAAAGCGGCCGGGAAGTCGGGAGCGATTGGAGCGGGTGGGTGTGGACCTGTGGCGGAGTTTTGCAGGAGCTGCAGGAGCAGGGGTGCGGTCTGTCCCATGAGCACAACGGCGCGGGCATGTTTGCAGATGGCATCAGCGAGTGGCTGGAGGTCCTGTCCCTTGTTGTAGCCTCCTGCAAGCAGGATTGCGCGGCCGGAGGCGTGTTCGAGGGCGGCGACGGCGGATTCGGGAGTGGTGGCGATGGAATCATTCCAGAACTGTCGTCCGCCACGTTCGGCGACACACTGCAGGCGATGCGGGAGCGGTCGCCAGGAACTGAGGGCTTTGGGGAAGTCTGCCGCCGATGCTCCGGCCAGCCACGCGGCACAGGCGGCGGCAGCGAGATTGCAGCGATTGTGGTTGCCAGGCAGTTGCGGGGGGACGGTGAGCGGCAGGCAGTCTTCGCTGCGGCCGTGGCTGGTTCGCAGGATCAGCATCTGCTGTTCGAAGAACGCACCGTCCGTCCCTGAATCCTCGGTGCCAAATTCGTGACGCCGTCCGCGGATCCGCCAGTCGTGCTGGGGGGCTGACGCAGTGAAGTCGGGGCAGGGCAGGATGCTGAAGTCGGTGGATTTTTGTGAGGAGAAGAGGGACTGTTTGGCGAGTCGATAGGCAGCGAGGGTGCCGTGCCAGTCAAGATGATTGGGAGCAAAGCTGGTGAGCACGGCGATTTCCGGACGAAACTTCCGGGGCCGCAGCAGTTCCAGCTGGAAGCTGCTGAGTTCAAGCACCACCCAGTGATGCTGATCGATCCGGGTGAGTTGTGGAAGCAGGCTGATGCCGATGTTTCCGCCGAGCCATGCCGGGAGACCGGTGGCAGAGAGCAGATGGTGAATGAGTGCTGCGGTGGTGGACTTGCCGTTACTTCCGGTGACACCAATGACGCGTCCGCGCTGATGGCGGAGGAACAGGTCAATTTCGGTGGTGATGTCAGCTCCGCGATCGCGGGCGACCTGCAGGCCGGGGAGTGAGGGTGGTACGGCCGGGTTGACAACCAGCAGGCGACAGTCGGTGAAGACGTGGGCCGGATGTCCGCCGAGTTCGAGTCGGTCGAGGGTCAGGTCCTGAAGGCCTGCGAGGACATCGGCGAGTTCGCTGGCGGGTTTCAGGTCGGTGATGGTGACGCGTGCGCCCTGTTCGGCGAGGAACCGGGCGGCAGCGGCGCCGCCACCAAAGCGGCCGAGTCCGAGGACGGTGACCGGCCAGTCCTGGTAGAGTCCGGGCATCAGGATTGTTTCCGAGGGGAACGCGGCTTGCGGTGTACTGGAGCGACAGTGGGCATGGAATGATCTCGGTTTATCGGCTGGTGAAGCAAGCCGAGGCTGCAGAATTCTTCGGGCTGAACCGATTGGGTCTGGGTGAGGTGGGTGCCGCTGCGAGCCGATTCTGCTCTATAATCCGGCGATCCCGCGCACACACTTACCGCAGAGACTGGCAGAGCATGGTTGAATCGACAGCTGGGGAAACGCTTTTGTGGAGCAGTCTGCGGGCTGTGCTGGTGGCCAGTCTCGCGCTGTGGCCACTGCTGATGCTGCAGCGTGGCTGGGAGGGGGCAGTCAGCAGTCGCTGGAGGATGCGAACGATCGCGGTGGCGGTGTTTCCCTTCTTCCTCCCGGAACTGCTCACAGGCTTCCATTATCGCATTGAGGCCGCGGTTTGGGCTGCGAAGCTGGCACCGGGCTGGAATGCGGTGTTCGCGGAGGGTTTGTACGGGTTGCTGCAGCTGCTGCGTGCCGTGTCAGCGGGCTCGATTGTGCTGCTGTTGCTGCCGCGAAATCCCGGAGTCCGCAGCAGTCTGCACACGTGGGATTTGCTGCGCGGCGAGCTGTCCTGGCGCGTTTGGCTGGCTGGTCGGCTGCGACTGCTGCTGACGGACGTCTTTCCGGCCCCGCTGGCTGCATGGTCTGTGATGGCGCTGATGGTGTTTCAGGAGTTTGAGACGGCGGCGCTGCTGCAGATCGACCGGCATCCGCTGGCATGGACAGTGTGGATGTTCGACGCGCATGCGGCCCGGCAGCCACTGTATGAGTCCCTGAAAATGGTGGCGGGGCCGCTGGCGGTGGAACTGCTGTTGCTGCTCCCGCTGGTGCTGGTGATCGGGACACTCCGGGGTGCCGGCAGTGTTGTGCAATCGGTGGTCGTGGCGGGTGAACAGCGAGTGGCGGGCCGGGGTGTGCGGATGCAGGTGGCAGCTTACGGGCTGCTGGGAGGACTGGTGTTATTGGGATTTCCGGGATGGCGAATGGGAGCTGAGGCCGTCTCGGGAGTGTGGCTGCTGCTGGGTACGGCACGCCTGTTTCAGCAGACGGTCGCGCAGGTGCTCACATCGACTCTGGTGAGTGCCGCGGCGGCGGTGGCCGCGTTTGCTGTGTGTGGTTTGCTGACGAACCGATTCAGAACGGAGTCGCGTGGGAGTGGCTGGACGGTGGGGCTGTGCATTCTGGCCCTGCTGCCTGGTCTGGCCGGATCACTGGCGATCTCGCTGACGCTGTTGTCGCTGTTTCAGACGCCGTTTTTCAGACCGCTGTACGATACATGGCTGCCGCTGGTTCTGGGTCAGCTGCTGGGGGTGCTGCCGCGGGCGTTTGCGTTGCAGCTGTTGCTGGGGCGATTTGTCGGGAGCGAGTCGATTTCGACGGCTGAGCAGTTGACCGGGAGTTCGTCAGTGGTGGTGCGGGGCCGGGGTGCAGGAATTCTGTGGCGGCTTGTGGACGTGCGTTGGCTGGGGGGGCTGTTGTTGCTGACGCAGTGGTGTTTCTGGGATGTGACGAGCACAAGTGTGTTGCGGCCGATGTCCCCGGAGCCGGCGGTGACGCGGTTGTACAACGAGATGCATTTTGCGCGGACGGAGGTATTGCTGGGATTGACGGTCCTGAGTGCGATGTCTCCGGGGATGTTGTTTCTGGTGGTGATGGTGGTGAGTCGGGTGTGGCGCAAAAAAAGAACACGCAGCTGAGGGCTGCGTGTTCTGTTACGTTTGAGCAGAGGCAGGAGCCTTTGCGCTGATATTGTTGACAATCAGTAGCGATCGCCGCGATCTGAGCGATCGCCGCGGCCACCACGGCCACCGCGTTCGCCACGGTCACCGTATCCGCCACCACCGCCGCCGCCGTAGCCACCGCCGCCACCGCCGTAGCCGCCGCCGCCACCACCGTAGCCGCCGCCACCACCGCCGTAACCGCCGCCGCCACGAGCTTCGCGAGGACGAGCTTCGTTCACGACAATGGTACGACCGTCGAGGGTCGCGCCGTTGAGTGCACGGATGGCTTCGTCGCCACCAGAGGCCATTTCCACGAAGCCGAAGCCTTTGGAACGGCCGGTTTCGCGGTCAGTGACGACCTTGGCGGACGTCACGGAGCCGTACTGGGCGAAGGCCTTTTCGAGACCTTCGGATGTGGTGGCCCATGCGAGGCTTCCCACAAAAATGTTCTTACTCATCACACAAACCCTGAGCCTTGCAGCTCCCAAAACACCGATCGCTGCCCCAACGGCAGCTGTTTGAACACAAAGGATTGTGCCGGGTGAAAAGATGACCGGGCACAGTTGGGGGGGACACTGCAGAAGTACTCTAGTTCACACCGAGAACACTGTAGGATCACACCATGAATCCAGCTGGACTCTCCGAACAGGACTTTACGGGTTCCTCCTGGAAATAGCAAGCCTCTCCGGTCTGGAACACGCCAACATGGAGATTTTTATCGACATGTCCCGCTCAATCTGTGATGATTAGCCTCAAATTCCTCCCAAAACAATCAACTCCAACAACCACAACCACTGCATGACACTCGTACTTTCCCTGATCCAACCCTCCCCTGTCCCCACCGAACTGCAGGGAATCACTCCTGATCGGCTGGCGACGCTGTCGCCGGCTGAAATCGAGCAGTTGCCGGTGCTGCAGGGCAATCGCCGGCTGCCACTGGCGGAAGTCTTCCACGTTACAGGTTCGGCGGCGGACCAGGACATTGTCCTGCAGGGAGATCTCGCCGGCGTGCACTGGATCGGAGCGGGCATGGTTCATGGGCGAATGACCGTCGAAGGCAGCGTCGGACGACATGCCGGGAGCGGCATGAGCGGCGGGGAACTGCTGATCAGGGGTTCCGCCGACGGCTGGGCCGGTGCCGAGATGCGCGGAGGACTGCTGCGGATTGAAGGCTCCGCAGGTGCTCTGGCGGGCGGCGCTTACCGCGGTGCCACGAAGGGCATGAGCGGCGGAACGCTGCTCATTCACGGGGATGCCGGGAGCGAATCCGGGCTGGTGATGCGTCGAGGACTGATTGCGATTGGTGGTTCCTGCGGCGACTATCCGGCGTTCAATATGCTGGCAGGCGCGATGTTTGTGTTCGGGCGTGCCGGACTGCGTCCGGCTGCAGGGATGCGACGCGGCACACTCGCACTGCTGGGCCCCAGCCAGCCACGGCTGTTACCCACGTTTCGCAGTTCCGCCGTGCTCCAGCCGACAGCCGTGCGGCTGGTGCTGAAGCGCCTGGAGCAGCTGCGGTTTCCGATTGCTGCCGAACTGTACGCGACCTGTCTCGAGATCTTTCGAGGGGACCTGGTGGCGGGTGGCAAGGGCGAATTGCTGCGTTTACCAGGGGTCTTCGAGCATTGAGGTGGCTGCATGCCGAATCCTGACATCCACGCGGCCTGGCTGCGACCGGCAGCAGCCGCTGCAGGTCTGCTGCTGCTCTGGCAATTCGAATCCCTGCAAAGGCTCCCGCTGCGTCCGCGGCACCGTTCACGACTGCTGCACGCCGTGCGCAATCTGACTCTGGGAGCACTGGGGGCAGGGCTGCTGCGAGTGGTTGCGGCCGGTTTGACCGCAGCCGTGCTGGAATGGTCCGCCACAGCACAGAGCGGACTGCTGTTCGCTGCATCACTGCGGTCGGAACTGCGGTTGGTGGCGGCCGTGGTGCTCATGGATTTCTGGACCTGGAGCTGGCATCGAGCCTGTCACAGGATCCCATTTCTGTGGCGATTTCACCGATTGCATCACAGTGATCCGGCGATGGATGTGACGACCGCGTTTCGCTTTCATCCGGGTGAGCTGCTGATTTCGGCATTCGCCAGGCTGCCGCTGCTGGTGGTGCTGGGGCTGACCGCCACTGAGCTGTTGCTGTATGAGACGCTGCTGCTGGCCAGTTCCCAATACCAGCACGCGGCACTGAGCTGTAACTGGTGGGACCGAGCGCTGCGATGGCTGCTCGTCACGCCATCGGTGCATCGGGTGCATCATTCGCCGCAGCGAGAGTTCACAAATTCCAACTACGCTTCGGTGCTCAACTGCTGGGATCGGCTGTTTGGAACGTGGCGGGAACCGCAGGAAACAGGAGACGGCCGGAACACCGGTGTGCCGGAATGCGGTCTTGAGGAGCTGCGGGGGGAGGGTGCATGGCCATGAGGTTCTCTGGAATCCTGTGAACAGACGGGTGAACACTCGGGAGGGCAAGGCTGGGATGGTGAAACGGTAGTAAAACAGACAATCTGGGATGTTTCAGTGCCCCCGCAATCGTCAGGCCCCACTGCCCGAACGAATCACAGAAAACGTCCCGTGGCCTGCGGTCGATGTCAATCGGCCGGTAACGCTTTGGTGCGTTCCTGATGCGGTTCGGGCCGCGCGGGCACGCGGTGTCTGGGGTTTGTCGGAAGTACGACATCAGTGTGACCCGCTTCTACAACTGGCAGAAGATCCTCTTTGAGAGGGCGGCTCAGCTTTCGATCGCAAGCCGAATGCCGCAAACGTCCGCAGGCAGGAAGCTGCTGCAGAGAAGAAAGTCGAAGCGCTGGAGGCGAAGCTCGTTCAGAAGAACGAGGTCATTGCCGAACTGCTGCAGCAAGGACGTGAACGGTTCCCGGGGGCGCGTCCGCGGATCATCTCTGACTTCGTGAAGATCTCCGGGATGACGCACGTCCGCACAAGCCCAT
>JBEIEK010000287.1:0-7702 GCA_040382995.1 Planctomycetaceae bacterium | reverse complement strand
GTGCGAGTGCGAGAGTAGAAAGTGGAGAGGAGACCGCAGGAGCATGAAGAAAGTCGAGAGTCGACTCTCTCCTTTCTCCATTCTCCTGCTCTATTTCTTGACGGCAGGTGCCGTCAGGAAATAGGCGTGCAGTGGATGTCAATCCACTGGTAACGGTGCGTGCCCGCGTGGCCAGTACCGCAGCAGGAACGCACCAGAGACGTTACCGACCGATTGACATCGACCGCTCGCCTCGGGGCGTTGTTGTGATGTGAGCGTGTCGCGGGGTATCACCAGACAATTGGTGCTGAAAACATCCCAATTCGCACGCTTCACAACATGACGTCAACCCAGCTTCGCCCTGCCGAGCCGTCTCATCCGTTCAGCCGAGTCCCTTCAGCTGGCTGGATGAGGCGTCGATTCTTTCGCGGGTGTTGCGGGCGCGGGTGATGACAGCTGTCAGGGAGGCATTGACGTCGCGTGCCAGTTCATCCGCGGGAGTCAGGACGTTCCTGTTCAGTTTGTCGAGTCCGATGCGAGCGACCCATTTGGTTTGTTTGTAGAGCACCATCCGTTCGCGCTGGGATTTCAGATCAGCGACGAGCGACGAGTGTTCCGTCCGCAGGGAATGCAGTTCAGACAGCTGGCTATTCAGCCGAGTGGACAGTGTGTTCAGCTGAGCAGTGAGCTCGGTTCGTTCTGCGAGCCTGTTGGCAAGGCGAGCAGATTGGGTGGCAAGGTCCGTCTGGGCACGATTCAGGTCCGCATCGGCTTCGGCCAGCAGTCGTGTTTGTCGCGCCAGTTCGGCAGCCATGTTATTGCGCTGCTGGCGGTTCTGGTCGACCACTCGTTCTGCCGCATCCCGGTCTGCGCGGGACGCCCGCCAGCTGGCTTCGGCTGCGGCTGCAGCGTCGCTGGCGCGATTGAAGTCTGCCTGGCGTGCGGCCCGATTGCTTTTCGTGGCGTTGTCCAGTCTTTGCCGGGCCTGCTGCCGCTCATTCTGTCGCTGGTCATAGACCTGAAACAGCTGGCGTGTCCGGGAATCGATTGCGGAATACTGATTCTGAGCCGACTGCAGTGCCGCTTCGGCCCTGGCGAGGGCACTGTCTGCGGCGTTTCGTGCGGCCGTCAGGGAAGTACGGGTGGTCCGCAGGCGTTCAACGCGACTGGAGGCGGCGGCGACGTCCTTCTGCAGTTCGGCAACGCTGTTTCGCAGACGACTGATCTGTTCATCCAGGTCCTTCCACTGGGCGTTGAGTCGCCCGCCGGATTTTTCCAGCTGTTCGATCTGCGTGGAGATGATTCGCAGGCGGGTGAAGGCAGCCTCTGCTTCGCTCCGCAGCCTGGCAGCCTTCTGTCGCCATGCGGATCCATCCGCGGTGACGGTGAAGCGGATCTGAGCGGCCCAGCGACCGTCGTTGGCGGTGAGTTCGATTTCTGAGGGACCTTCCTTCAGGGGACGCAGCCGCAGCGAAGTCCCCTCGATTGTCGCCAGCATCACTTCGGTATCCGCCGAACGCACGGTCCATGTCAGGCTTTTGCCGTCCGGATCCACAGCCAGCTGACTGATGGAGATGGACATGGCATCGGTGACATTGAAGTTCGGAACCGTGTTGACGAATTCGGGGGCGTAAAAGTTGTCAATCTGGTCCAGCCACGGATCGGTGAGCGAGTCATCGCTGACACTGTCAGACTCGCCTGGATCAGCATCGGAGGGCAGCGTGTCGCTGTCCGGAAGCGTCAGGTCGGTCGCCAGAAAATCGCCGTAACGGCTGGCTCGGGGTTTGTCCCGCATCTCGAAAAACCCATCGTTCGTGGGTCGAATGACGAGATCGATATAGGCATAGGGCACTTCGCTGTGGTGCGCACTGCCGCCGGCCCTGATGTTTTCAATCAGTCCCACGCGGGATCGCACCTGTCGGGTGACATTGATGTCATTAACCGGACCTCCCTGCAGGTCAAAATAGGTGGCCAGCAGTTGCCGACCATCCGGGCTGAAGGCAAGATTGCGCACCTCCAGCATGGCCTGATTCAGAACATTCACCCTGGTGCCTGATGCGACGTCGTAGATGAAGATCGTGCGGTCTGATCCGCCCGTGGCCAGCCGTGAACCGTCGGCATTGAAGGCCAGCGCGTGCGCGTCGCTCACATGATCACGAAATTCGCGGGTCCGCAGCAGCACTCCGTTGGCACTGAACATCCAGAGTGAGACGGACTGGCCCGCTGCCACGGCAAGCTGCCGCCCATCGGGAGAAAAAGCGACTTTGCGAACTTTGTCCGTGAGCTCGATGGTCTGGGCCAGCCTGTAGACGTCACGGCCCTGCTTCCAGATCCGCACGAATCCGTCGTTGCCGGCGGTCACGAGGGTGCCATCCGGTGCGAAAGTGACGGACGTTGTGCCACCGGCATGACTGTCGAGCGTCTGCGCTGGCTCGAAGCCGGTTCGGGCGCCTGGGGTGCGCAGCCAGATCCGAATCTTCCCGGCGCTCCCGGCAGTCGCCAGCAGACGTCCATCACCGCGGATGGCGACCGTCTTCGCCCCCTTGTAGACCTTGTCACCATCCGGTTTGACGACGGGCTTGCCCTTGTGCAAACCGTTCCAAACCTCCACCCCATCCGCAACTCGCAGAACCCGGATAAGTCCGTCCTTGCTGACGGTGACGATTTCTGCGGAACCCGGCATGAACTGAACATCGGTGACGGCGCGTTTCGAGATCACCATGCGACGAATTTCGCGATGGCTGACTGCGTCACGGATGCTGACGGTGCCATCTTCTGAAGCTACCGCAAGAAGCCGACCATCGTCACTGAAAACTCCGTTTCGCAGATCGCCATCCGACGGTCTGCCACTCTTCCCGGATGTCAGCCGAAACTGATCCAGTGTTTCACCGGAAAGCGGACTGAACACCATCGCGTGTCCGTTGCGGAAGCCAAGCATTCCGCCACCATCCATGCCGTCGAGTGGCTTTCCAAGGATCAGCCCTTTTTCGATCACACCCGTGAATGCCAGACCTTCGGTCTGATAGTAGTTCACGACGGAATCCACAATCGGCCGACCGTTGCGGGCGATTTCGGGATGCGACCAGAAATAGCGGTCGTGTGAATCCGCTCTCTCTGCCGGATTCGCATCAGCCTTCATGGCCACCGGATCCAGCTCCACGACTTTCACGAAGTCCAGATGCTCCGCGAGGCCGGATGTGTTGAGCATTCGCACCACATCCCGGTTAACGCTGGTTCCGAAGCTGTGCCCGACAATCAGCAGGTCCACTTTGGCCTGCGGATTCTTCTGCAGCTCCTGACGGATCCGAGCCTCCAGCATGCGGAAGGTGGCCAGTGCCGCCCGCGTCACAGAGGCACGATGCTGCCGCTCGCTGTAGATATCGCTGGTATCGTCAAGCACCTCGCCGATTTCCTGAGGCGTACCGAAGCTGGATTCGATGGACCAGTTGACAGCAATGAAGTCCCTGCTGCCCCGCTGCAGGGCCAGCAGTTCAGCATCGCCGCTGGCCTTTTCAATTTTGGGCAGCGGGATCGGACGCACATTGGGATTCAGTGTCCCCAGGCCCTCGCGGCGAACCGAACGGGCCACGGCTCGCGGAAGTTCGTAGACCCAGTCAGGAACCGGCGGACGACCCTCGGAAGGAAAGGCCGACTTCACTGCGTCCTCCACGATCCCGCCGATGAACTCGCCCTCCTCGCCACCAATCTGCTTCGACACGGCCTCACCGGCCGCGCGAGACACAATGGTTCCGAGCAGACCGCCGTTCTTCTTCGGCGGCGAGACTCGGCCGTGCGTTTCGACAATAATCAGCGGACTCGTAGCGACAGGCCCCGCCTGCACGTCATCCGGAATTCCGGCCGCTTCGTCGAGCGCCGTGATGGTGAGCGATGTGATGGCGGCAGTTTCTGAGTCACCGCCGTTGTCCTGCGCCTCGAACCGGATGCTGCCGTCAGTCACAACCACGGTGTAACTGGGAAACGCCGGCGTGCCCCCCAGTGTCGTCACCAGATCGCGAACTTCACCGTTGAGCGAAATCTGCACGCGATCCCGCAGCCGCAGACGATCACCAATGCCCGGTTCAACCTGATAGATTCCGTTCGGAACATCCACACGGAAACTCACCGTGCGACCTTCAACAAAATCGCGGTTGAGATCGTCATCCCGGCCACGATCCACATCAGACACCGAAGATGTCATGCCGTAGCCACGTTGAGGTGAATAGCGAATTGTGCTGCTCACCTGAATCGCTCCGAGTTCGACCGGTGACTGATCAGTGCCGAAGTCGAACGTCACCGATCCGTACAGCGGAGCCGGAGTGCTGGTCGCAGACATCAGGCAGCGATTTTCAGGGACCTCGGTGAAGGCCGTGATCCGCCCCCGCAGTGACTTGCGACGCGCCGGGGGATTGAAATTCAGCATCGCTTTGCAGCGGTCCAGCAGACTTCTGACACTGTGTGTGACGGAGGATGCGGCCATCGGAGATCTCTTTCTCAGACTGAGTGATTAAGCTGGACGGGGCTGCCTGCCAATCAGCAGCCCTCATCAGCCTTTACTCAGTGAATGAGCATCCGTGTCAGTCGCGGACAGGAGATTTTCAAAATTTTGAAAATCTCCACGTCGACCGCTGGTCATTCCGCCGAAGTCAGATCCTTGCAGTGCCCGCCGGAAGCTCCTGCGGCATCTCAAGGGAACGTCCCGTCGAACCCCCACGCGACGGCTGCTGCTCGCGGTCGTCTCTGCGGAAATAGTTGGACCGCAGATCCAGCTCACGACTGTCGTAACCCGAACCGAAAGCGTCGCGAAGCGGTGCTGTCACTGGTCGGAACGGATCCGACGGTTCCGTTCGCGAAAGTGTTCCAGTGCGCTCGCCCCGCGGCGGAACCACCGGTTTGAAACTCCCGACAGCCCTCGAAGAACCAACCGGACGCGCTGTCCAGCCATCGTTGTTCGACGGCAATGGACACTTGCCGGACACGCAGTTGACACCCGTCCCCATGTTGCCCTGGGTCGAAAACGAATTGGTTCGCACCGGAGTCGGGCAGCGACCGCTGACACAGGGGGTGGACGACTGCCCGATCGCCTGCCTTGGCTGCTGACCGGCCCACTGACGGGGAACCGGCAGACCAAACAGTCCTCGCGCAGGCGGCGGAGCGGTGGTTCGAGGGGCCGGAGCAAACCAGCCGTCGCCAGCTGCGGCCGTACAAAAACTGATGACAAACAATCCAGGAAACGCCATTCGAGAGACAAGCACGCGGTTCATCTCAGCACCCTATCCTGTTCGCGACCCAGCGGCCGTGAAAACCACTCTCACGTGGCTGCTGTTCTGCGTCTCTGCAAATGCGAAACGCGTGCCAATCGCGGATTCCCTGTTTTTTCCGCGTTTTTCGCAGAAAACACAGGTGCGGTGCGTTCTGTCAACATCGACCAGTCATCAAACCGACGACGCGTGCCGTCATTTTTGTGACATTTTGGGCGGGCGCGTGAAACCAGGGAGAGTTGATGACGGGACCGTCAGCCGCGTATCCGGAACTGAGCCCCTGATCAGCGGAACACGATCGACGACCAATCTCGACAAAGTCATCCGCCGCTGTTTCAGCGTTTCACGGGAGCTTTGGTCGCCGGAGTTTTGGCTGCGGAACGAGTTGGTGCGGGGGCGGCAGGTGCAGGAGTTGCCTGTTCGGCGGAAGCGGCTTCGGGGCGACCCCGGGATTCACCGGTGAGGAAGTTGTCAATGCGAGCATCGGTCTGGAGCTTTTCAAAGGTCTCGCCGACCATCTTCTGGACTTCGCGTTCGGTGAGGTCTGCGTGCAGCTGAGCCTGGACGTCGGCCATGTCGTGATCGACGGGTTCCGTGAAGCCTTCAAACTTCAGGATGGCGTACTGACTGGGTCCCACCTGCAGCACGCCGGAGATTTCGCCGGGTTCGGACATGGCGAAGGCGGCTTTGCGGAGGTTTTCGTGGGCACCGGAGTTCTTGCGGATGGGGGGGATGACGCCGCCAAGTGCACGGCTGTTGGGTTCCAGCGAATAGTCGCGTGCGAGGCTTTCGAAGTCGTCCGGGGACTTTCGGGCTTTTTCCCAGATTTCCGTCGCCCGTCGAATGTTGTCCAGCACGATCATGCGGGCCTTCACTCGAATGCCGTAGTTGTCTTCGTAAGCCAGCCGGATCATGTCTTCGGTGATTTCCACATCGCGTCCGGCGAGCTTTCTGAGGGCCAGCATGGGCCAGATGATATCGCGACGGTATTGCTGGGGGGTCAGATTGCGTTCGGCTTCCAGCATCTTGTACCACTGGTCGAGTGCCAGTCCGAATTTCTTGGAGATTTCGAGGATTTCCTGGTCGACTTCGGCTTCAGAAACCGTGATGCCGCGGCGACTGCATTCCTGCTGGATGATGGTGCGATTGATAATGTTCTCCAGAACTTCCTTCCCGTGGCGTTCGACGCATTCGCGGGCCAGAGATTCCCAGGTGATGGCTTCCCCGTTGACACGCGCCCATGCCACGTTGGCGGCTTCGCTGCCGGAGGGAACAGCGGCAGTGGCTGTTTGTTCTTCGGCTGCCTGGCTGCTGCGGGCACGCCAAACCTGCATCCCGATGCCGCCGGCGATAAGGATCAGCAGGGTACCGCCGAAAAGGAGTCCGGTGCGGCTGATGCGGCTGGGGGCGACAGACGGATTGAGTGCGGGCACGGCGTCATCCATGACTGGGCTCCGAAGTTCATTGCAGAGTTGCAGAAGAAGTCAGTTTCTTTGCGGGTTATAGGGATTTCTTGAAAACAGGGTCAAGTTCTGTTTTTGCGTTCCCCGGGTCCGCGTTTTTTCCAGATGCCACGACGGAGGATTTGCGCCTCGCTGGCGGCCTGTCGAAGCGAGGGTTCAAGGTCCGCGGGCAGCCCGAAGCCGTCCAGCAGCCGTGACATGCCCGCTGAAAGGCTGAGCAGGTTGACCAGGGTGCCATCGGCTTCCTGCACCCATGCCAGCGCACGACCGTAGCGGTCGAGGCCGGTGATTTGCAGATTGACGGAACGCGATTCGATCCGGCTGCGGAGCCATTGGGTGGAGTCGTCGGCACAGGGTTCGGCAGGGTGGTCCGGGGAAGCGGCTTCCGGGGCATCGATCCCCAGCATTCGCACCCGCCGCCCGTCGGCCAGGTCGAAGGTGTCGCCATCGAGCACGGTGCGGACGAGGGCAATTTCGATGCTGGTTTCGCCGGTACCGGAAACGGCGGAAGGCAATGCCATGCGGGCTGCGGCGAGGATTGCCAGCACCGTGAGTGCAGCAGTGGCGGGAGTTGGCGGGCGACGAATTTTTGTGGCACTTGCGGCGGGGCCGGGACGATTGGGTTTCAGACCGCGGCGGGAAGGCATTGGGGGGACCTTGCGGTGATTGGGGCGGTGTTGAGGCTGCGTTGAGGCTGTTCGGTGGCGGCGGATGTCTGGGTAATTTGCGTAGTGTAGGTGGAATGGAAGTGAGGGGCAAGGGTGTTATTTGCAATCCCCTGGGAAATTGCCACAACACCGCCCGGAAACAAGGGCAATCCGGTTTTCTCAGCCCGATTTTCCCCGTATTCTGTCAGCTTCCTTCTTCCTCAGTGACTCTGAACACTTTTCTGGCTTCCCATGGATGCTCTGACAATCGCCTTCAAGGACCTGACACTGCTTTCGCGGGACCGTCGCGCGCTGGTGATTCTGGTGGCGATGCCGATGGTGATAATTGCGATTG
>JBEIEK010000286.1:0-7734 GCA_040382995.1 Planctomycetaceae bacterium | reverse complement strand
GCGGGATCGAACAGGCTGCGGTGATCATCGGACGCCGCGGCGACGGCAGCGCGAGCGGCGTGAATCAGCAGTTCCAGTTCTTCGACGGTCACGTCGCTGCGGGGTGGGTACCCGAGTGCTTTGGTGAAGGCCACGAGGCAGGGTTGCAGAGCATTGGCGGAGGTGGCGAGTCGTTCGGCTTCCTGGAGCAGAGCGGCTTCCCATGCCGGCGTCCATTCGGCATTTTTCAGGAAGCGTGGTGCTGCGTGTCCCTGCAGAGTGCGAAACACGAGAGCCGTTTCCTTCAGCAGTTCAGGCAGCTCGGCATAGGCTTTGCTGTCCAGTTGCTGTGTGGCGGGCCATGGGAGTGTGGGCGTCCATGTGCCGGTGCCGCGGACGGAGACGCCCATGGCCCTGAAGATACTCCAGCCATTTGCGGCGGTGGCGTGCAGCGCTTCGACGTAGGCGTTGAGTTGATCGCGGCGAATTTTCAGGCGGCCGTTGAGTGAGTGCCAGTGGCCGCGGGTTTGCTGATGGGCGGCGTTCCAGGACGCCTGCAGCTGATCGAGGAAGCGTCTTCGTTCGGCCTTGCTGGAGTGAAGTTCGAGGCAGAGATCGCCGAGGCCCTGTTGGCGCAGTCGTCGAAAGACAACATCGAGCGCAGCGGTTTTTTCGGCCACGAACAGGACGGTTTTCTGTTGTGACAGGCACTGAGCGATCATGTTGGCGATGGTCTGACTTTTTCCGGTTCCGGGGGGACCGATCAGAACAAAGTCATGTCCTTCGGCGGCCGCGGTGATGGCGGCGATCTGAGACGAATCGGCGGGCAGCGGGTGGACCAGTTGTTCCGGGGCGTAGCGACGATCGATTTCGTGACATGCCGGGAACGGGGCTTTGGCAGCGACGGTGAAGGGGTCTTCGGGATTTTCGATCAGATGACGAACAACTCGGTTCTGTCGCAATTGATCGATGCGATCCGTCAGATCCTTCCACATGAGGTATCGAGCGAAGGAGAGCGTTGCGAGGGCCACGTCGTCGACGACTTCGAACCCGGGGATTTCGCGAACGGCGGAGCGCATCTGCTGCAGCATGGCGGCAACATCGACGCCCTGCTCATCGCGAGGCAGTTGAGTGGCGAGGTGTCGCAGATCTTTCTGAAAGTCGCGTCTGAGCAGTTCGAGCAGTGTGGAATTGAACTGGACGTCATCTTCGTGGTGAGCCAGTTGAAAGCTGGAGACGGCGCTGGCGCGGAGGAGTTTGACGGGGATCAGCACCAGAGGGGCGAGGCAGGGAGTGCTGTCGGCAGCGGTGGGTTTCCAGCGGAGAAAGCCCACGGCGAGGAACAGCGTATTGGAACCTCCTTCGGCCAGATCATTTCGGGCGCGGCGATAGAGTTCTGTGAGTCGTGCGGAGAGTTCAGCGGAGTCGAGATCTGCGGCCAGTTCGTTGCGCTGCAGGGCCTGCATGGCGAACTGCTGATCGAGGTCACCCTGTGTTTTGCGGAAGTGGGTACCGGCGTCGCGGTCGCCTTTGGGATTGTGTTCGGGCAGTGAGATGAGGGTGACTTTACCACCGCTGGCCAGCACGTCTTCCAGTTGAGAGAGTTGTGGGCAGAGGAAGGGAATGGTTTGTCGTGAGGGGCGGAAATTGAGCAGTCGATTGCGGAGTGACAGATCCAGCAGCCGACGTTGCCAGCGTTCGATGCGGCCTTCGGCGGTGACGGGTTTTTCTTCGGTGCTGTCGATGGGCAGCAGTTCCGGACCGGGCATGGGGGGCAGTGGCAGATCACCCGGAGTTTCGAGGGGTGTGCGGGGGTCTGTGTGGGCGGAAGGCGAAGCGAGGGGGCGAATCTGGGCCATGCGTGCGCGGCGAATATCAATCGCCATGCGGAATTTTTCATCGTGGGTGTGTGTCAGTGCCATGCGTGCGGTTTCGCGGGCATGTTCAAAGGCCGCGGCCGGGCGATGGGTGATCAGCGTGGTTTCGAAGAGGACCAGTTCCCGGGAAGTCAGTGCTTTGCGAACTTCAGTGACATCGGTTTCCAGCAGAGAATTGAAGGTGCGTTCCTGGATCCAGGCACCACCGAAGCAGTGTCCCTGCTGGAGGATCACGACGGGGTTCAGGCCGACAGCTTCGAGGGCGGAAGCGAACAGGAGGGTGGTATCGAGGCAGGTGGCGAGCCCGGAATCGAGGATCGTGGAGGGACGACGAGTCTTTTGACCTTCCTGTTCAAAGCTCTGTGGAGGATTGGCATAGGTCAGTTGATGAGCGCCGACGGCTGACCAGATGGCGGCGGTCAGCATGAATGCGCGTGCCGGGTCTGCAGACTGATAGCCATCAAGTGCTGGTGAGTGTCCATGTCGTGCGAGGCTGTCGGCGGCGCGTTTCAGAATGCGGGCAATCGCCGGGTCATTGGGCATGACAAAGGCGGCGAGCAGTTCGGGCATGAAACCGGCACCGCCCCATTCGTCCCGCGCGAGGACTCGTACTTCACAGGTGTGGGTGGCGAGGACTTGTTGCTGGTGTCGCAGTTCAAAGCGGAGTTGAGAGCGTTCGGCTTCATTCAGGCCATTCAGCCGAGCGGCATCCAGTTCGACGCGGCAGTCGGTGAGTGAGAGTGTGCTGCCGGGTGCGATCCGATCAATGACCCATTGACGAGGGCGCAGGAAGGCGGGTTCGGAATGCAGCTGGAGCACAACCGAGGAGACGGCTTCTGAGCCGGAATTGCGAAGCTGCAGGTCCTTCAGGAGCGGTACGGAATTCTGCCAGGACGCGTAGTTGATGCGTGCATTGACTGTGGCGGAGATGGCCAGCTGCTGGACTGCGGTTGTCGAGGAATCTGGGGGATGACCAGACGGGCTGGACATGAAGCACCGGGACATTTCTGGGGAAAAGCGAGCACGGGCGACACCATCGGCCGCCTTGTCGACGGATCATAGTCGGCAATCGGGAGACTGTCTTGTGTCGGGTGGGGGATCGTATTCCGCGAGCGTGTGGTGGGGAGAATCGCGAAGCTGGCAGGGCGGCCGCTGAGGTGCGGGGTCAGCGGACTGCGATCCGGCGCACGCCACGGCAGAAGTAGTCCACAACGGACGTGGTGTCCACGCTGGTGACGATTTCGATGTTGGGTTGTCGGTGCTGAAATCGACGTCGATCGAGGATCAGGGTGCCGTTGGTCAGTTCGCCGCCGACTTCCACATCAGCAGCGATCTGTGAGGTTTCGAAGGTGGCGGCGCCGGTTGCGATGGCGAGTGCCGTGGCAGCGGGCAGACTGACTTCTTCGAAAGGCAGCCACTGGCGACAGGCTCGTCCGGCGAACTGCAGCAGGCTGGTCAGGAATTCTCCGGTCGGTGTGGAGGGGATCAGGCCGGTGAGTCGATCGAGGTCTTCGAAAGTCAGACCGGCGGAGTGTCCGACTTCGAGGGAGATCAGGATTTTGCCCACTGGCGATTTCAGCACGGTTTGCGCAGCGCGGGGATTGGACCACAGATTGAGTTCGGCTGAGGGCGTGACATCGCCGATGGAGTGCAGTGAACCTCCGAGGCAGATCAGGCCATTCAGGAGCACTGGCAGTTCGGGATCGAGATCCAGGGCCATGGCGATGTTGGTGAGTGGTCCGAAGGAGAGGATGCGAACTTCGTGCGGGTGTTCACGCACGGTGTCGACGATCAGTCGAGCAGACTCGCGGCGATTATGCAGATCGGGGACGAGTGGCTCAGTGTCCCCGAGACCGAAGCGGCCGTTGAGCGCCTGCGGGTGGGGCATACCGGCGGGCCAGATGTGACAGGGATTGTCAGATTCGTCGGCTTGTCCGATGCGAGGATGCCGGACCGGGTCTACGAGGCCGATGAGGTAATGGAGATTTCTTGTGGCCTGAGCGCCGGAGACAACACCACCGCAGGCGGTGAGGGCCAGCACGTCGAGGGTGGGGTCTGCGAGGGCGACGAGTACAGCGAGAGCATCGGCGATGCCCGGATCTGCGTCGATCAGGATTTTTCTGGCCACGATGAACAGGTCCTGTATTGAATTCTGCAGGTCAGTGGTTGCGGCGTGATCCGCGGATTGCCATGTGTGGCTGATGGACAGCGTCCATGGCGGTGTTTTCAGTGTTGCGGTTCATCATAACGCCTGAGGAGTGTAATCCCAGAGCGTTTCCGGGTAGTGACACCGCGGAGGCGTGAATTCACTCCGGGGCAATTGCGGGGCTGGGCAGCGATCAGGGCTGAACGGTCTGCGCGGCGCAGCAATGCTGATTCGGGTTCATTGTCGGTAGAGAGGGACTTGAACGGCGTCATGGATCCGGATAGGGTGTGGACGTGGTCAGGACTTACGAGGCGATGCCAGCGTGACGTTGCTGCGTGTGGTGATCCGGCTGCTGTTGTTACGCAGGGATGGGAACACGTGTGTCTGCGTGGTTCGCCAGAGCGGGCAGACCGGGAGGAGGGCTGAGTGATGAGACGCGGGGTACAGTCCATAATTGTTGTCGTGGTGATGCTGCTGTGGTGTGTCGACTGTCGGGCGCAGTGGTATGGCGGCTGGTACGGGTATGGCAACTGGGGGGGCTGGGGTGGCTACTATTCCGGGGAGGGATCGACACCGTATTCCAGTGCTGTTCGAGCGCAGGCGGAGTTGACTCAGGCGCGCGGCGTGGCTACTGAGAGTTATGCGCGGGCTGCGGGAGCGGCAGAGCAGGCTCGGAGTCAGTACCTGGAGAATCAGGCACGATTTGTGGAACTGCGTCGTCAGCAGAAAGCGGCACTGGAGGTGGACAAGGCGAAGCGTGAGGCGGAAGCGAAGGCACGAGCAGCTCAACGGCCGGCACCTCGCCCGCACACGGAGCTTTATCCTCGCTTATCTGTGGATCAGCTGGATCCGCTGACGGGACAGATTCACTGGCCGGCCTGTTACCTGACGCCGGAATTTGCGGCGGATCGTCAGATTATTGAAGCGGCGTTGAAGGAGCAGGCGGAGCATGGTCCGGAGGATCGCACGGCGAAGATTCTGTATGACGCAGCGTATCGGATGGGCGCGACTCGCAGTCCCGACCTGCTGCAGTTGAGTTCACAGGACTATGCTGCGGCGCATCGATTTCTGAAAAGTCTGGCGTATGAAGGCGAGCATGCTCGGGAGGCACTGAAATGAGCGGAAATCCGTGGCGTGTGTGGCTATTGTCCGTGGTGGTTGGTGTTGCTGGCGGTGCCCTGCCCTGTGTTCGGGGCCAGGACGTCGCGCCTTCGGCATTGCAGCCGATGCTGGAGCATCTGGAATCCACGGATCGGGAGGAGCGGCTGGAAGCGGTGGTGCAGTTGAGTGCCCTGGGGCCGTACGCGCACCCGGCTAAATCGTTGCTGATCAGGCTACTGGAGGCTGACGATCAGGTTCTGCAGTATCAGACGTTGATTGCCTTGGGTCATCTGGGACCGCTGGCTCAGGACGCCAGTGGTCCGGTCGCTGCATTCCTGAAATCGGATTCCGCGTTTCTGCAGACTGCGGCTCTGGAAAGTCTGCGACGGATTGGTTCGGCAGCCCCGGAGGACGTGAGTGTAGTGCGGGGGTTGAGTGACAGTCGAGACGCGGGCGTGGCGATTGCGGCGACGCGTTGTCTGGTGCGTCTGGCAGGTGAAGCGGATGCGCAGGTTCAGCAGTCGATACCACGACTGGTGAAGGCTCTGGAGGAGTCGCGAGCGGAAGTGCGCAACGAGGCATCGTTGACTCTGGTGGAGATCGGGGACGTGGTCGTTCCGGCGGTGACGGCAGCATTATTGTCACCGCAGGCCACGGCGCGGGTGGAGGCCTGTGAAATTCTGGGACATCTGGGTCCGGCTGCGGGGCGAGTGGTCCTGGATCTGTTGGTGGGTCTGGATGACGCGGATGAGCAGGTGGTGCGAGCGGCGATCACAGCGATAGGTGACGTGCATGCGCGGGGTGAGGTGTGTGTGCCGGCGCTGATCCGAATGTTGTCCTCGCGATCGGTCCCGGTGCGCGTGGTCACGGCGAGAGCGTTGGGTGAGTTTGGACGGGAAGCGACATCGGCAGTCACGGCGTTGTTGCCCTTGATCCGGGACTCACACGCGCCGGTGCGTGCGGCAGTGGCGGGAACGCTGGGGGCCACGGGGGATGGGCGAGTTGAAGTGGTTTCGGCGTTGACGGGATTGCTGGCGGACGAGAATGCCGCGGTGACCGTGCAGGCGGCGAACGGGTTATCGCAATTGGGAGAAGCCGCGGTTCCGGCACTGGTGCGGCTGTTGCAGGACGAGCGTTTTCGGCCGCTGGCGATTGAGATACTGGGGGAGATGGGGCCGGCGGCGCGAGCGGCTGTGCCGTCACTGCAGACTCTGTTGACAGAAGTGGAAGTGAATGCAGCAGTTCGTCATGAGGCGTTGGTGGCACTGGGGCATCTGGGCCCGGTTGCGAAGTCAGCGGTTCCGCAATTACGAGGCTTGCTGGCGAATTCTATGGATGTGGAGTTGCAGGCAGGGGTTGCATGGGTGCTGGCGCGGATTGGTGATCGGGAATCGATTCCGGCGTTGAAGCGGCTGGCCGTGGAGACGCAGAATGAGCGGACACGATTGGGTGTGGCGTGGGCTCTGGTGACTCTGGACCCTGCGAATCCGGAGCATCAGCGTCTGGCGATGCCGCATCTGGTGCAGGGGCTGGCGTCGGATCGGTGGCTGGTCCGAAAGGAGTGTCTTGCGGCACTGGCAAGGCTGGGTTCGGGGGCTGAGAGTGCGGCAGCAACGGTGCTGGACGTGGCGCAGCAGGATCCGGACGCTGCGGTGCGAGCGGAAGCGATACGAGCGCTGGCTGAACTGGGAGTGGGGTCTGAGCAGGCCTTGCCGGTCGCTGTGGCCGCATTCAGTGACCCGGCGACGGAAGTGCGACTGGCTGCGCGTTACCTGCTGGGGCGGCTGGGTTCCGGCGCGCAGCAGATGCAGACTCAGTTGAGAGAGTCCACGCGCGTGGGTGCAGAGTTTGAACGGGTGCTGGCGGCGTGGGCCCTGGTTCAAGTCGCTCCGACACCCGAGCATAACGCGCTGGCCCTGCCCTTGATGCTGGACGCAGCGGGGCATCCGGAGGCCGCGATTCGGGTGGAGGTCGCGAAGACACTCGGAAAGATCGGCGGGACTTCGACGGCAGCGCGGGAGGCGCTGGTTCGGCTGGCGGGGGATGAGGATGCGACAGTGCGTCAGGCGGCGCGGTCGGCTCTTCAGAACTGAACGCGGGCTGTATGAAGCTGTGGGCCTGTGGAAAAAGTCAATCCACAGGTCCTGTGACAGGCGCTGTTCCGGAGGTGTCGTCGAGGTTACGGCGACAGTGATTCGCGGGGAGACAGATGTTTTCAGTGGGAGGCCGTGATGCTCGGGATTCAGCGACTTGGTGATTCACCGCGGTGGTCGGATGTGGTGATTTATCGGGGGTTAGCGAAATGGGTGGAAGTGGCCAGCGACAGGACGCTGGATTTCCGGGGCCAGGTACGTCAGGTGCTGGAGCAGATTGATCAGACGCTGCTGCAGGTGGGAAGTTCGCGGTCGCAATTGCTGCAGGTGTTGATTTTCGTGGGAGATCTGCGGCAGATGGGCGACCTGAATGCTGAGTGGGATAGCTGGGTCGAGCGGGGTGCGGCACCGATTCGGGCGTGTGTTCAGGCGGGAATGGGAAATGGATGCCTGGTGGAGATGGTGATTGAGGCGGCAGTACCGGTTGAAGAGTAGTGGCTGGTGGAGGTTAAAGCGACCTGACAGCTTGATTTCCGGT
>JBEIEK010000285.1:0-7757 GCA_040382995.1 Planctomycetaceae bacterium | reverse complement strand
GTGCCTCCCCAAAACGCCCGAAAAACGGTGCCGTCAGTGGTGCCGAGGTGCCCGTATTGGTGCCATTCAGTTTTCCTCGTATTGTCACAGTTTTCCCCTTTTTGCACTCCTGGAACCCGGGGACAGGGCCACGGACACGGGGCAAAACCGAGGCCCATAAACGCAAAGAAACCCCGAGGCAACCTCGGGGTTTCGTGGAAAAACACTGCATTTTGAAGCGTTCTGCCGAAGCGGAGAGACAGGGATTCGAACCCTGGGTACCCGTGAGGGCACTCCGGTTTTCAAGACCGGTGCAATCGGCCGCTCTGCCATCTCTCCGGGGCGGATGGTACGGCGCGGGGCTGGGGTTGTCAACGCGTTTCCCCCGGCTGGATGCGAATCCCCTGCCATCGGTATCAACAAGGCATGCGGGAAGCCGGCACAATCCGCTGCCGCAACCACAAGCCTGGCCCCGAACACTTGACAGTTCAGAACGGAGGCATCTCAAATTCGTTTGGCAGCAGTGCCGGACGGGACGTTGTGGCTGGAGTGGGACCGGAGCCTGGCGGGAGCGGGCTGGAGGCGTCGTCGGAGCTGATATGGACCTCCGGAAGTGGCTGGCCCGGTTCCGCCTGAATCTCAAACAGAAAACGGGATGGAACCGATTCGCGACGTTTGCCCCACTTCATCCGCGCAACTGCTCGGGTGAGTGTCAGGTGGTCCATTGCGCGAGTGATTCCGACGTAGGCCAGGCGACGTTCTTCCGCAATGGCCTTTTCCGTATCTTCCTCGATGCTGCGTTTATGCGGCAGAAAGCCTTCTTCCATCCCAACCAGATACACTCTGGGGAATTCCAGCCCTTTTGCGGAATGCAGGGTCATGAGCCGCACCGCATCCTGATCCTGTTTTTGATCGCGGTCAGATTCCTCTTCGCGGTCCATGAGCGCCATGGATTCAAGGAATCCGGTGAGTGACGGGTCGGGGGTCTTTTCGACGTAGAGTCCGATTGAATTGACGAATTCCTCCAGCAGCGCGCGACGGAATTCGGCCTGCTCCGGCTCTTTGTACTGTTTGGCGATTTCCGATTCGTAGTTGATTTCCTGAAGCAGGCTGCGTGCCAGCTCCGGGAGCTTCGCGGGCGTCGCGTGCATGGCGGTGGCGTAGCGCTGCAGCAGTTCCTGGAAGGTATTCAGCGGAGTCACCGCGCGGGCGGGAATTAGCCCGCTGGAAGCCGCCTGAGGCACCATCTCCCAGAAGCTGGCACCCTGTTTGACTGCGGCCTGCACCAGCTTTTCCGTGGTCGACTCACCGATGCCACGAGCCGGCGTGTTGATGATCCGCAGCAGCGCGACTTCGTCGCGAGGATTGTCGATGGCCTTGAGATACGCCATCAGATCACGGATTTCACGGCGATCAAAGAATGACTGGCCACCCACCAGCAGGTACGGCACCTTCAGTCGCCGCATTTCCTGCTCAAACAGGCGCGGTTGTTCGTTGGTGCGGAACAGAATCGCCACATGCTTCGCTTTGACACCCAGCTGCCCGATCAGATAACAGATTTCCCGGACCACATGTTCCGCTTCTGCCGTCTCGTCATCGAATACCTGCAGACGGACGCTGGATGCAGGCTTCTTGTGCGCGATGAGTGTCTTGTCGTGACGGTCGCGATTGTGTTTGACAAGGCGGTTGGCCGCCGCAAGGATTTCCGGGGTGCAGCGGTAGTTATGCTCCAGACGCACCACGCGCGTTCCCGGAAAATGATCCGCAAACCGTATGATGTGCTCCACCTCGGCACCACGCCAGCCGTAGATCGACTGATCATCATCGCCCACCACACAGATGTTGCGATGCGGCTTCACCAGCGACTGAATCAGCTGAAACTGGACGCCGTTGGTGTCCTGGTACTCGTCAATCTGCACGTGATCGTATCGCGACTGGTGCCTCTGCAGAATGCCGGGATGTTCGTGAAACAGGCGGACTGTCAGCAGCAGCAGATCGTCAAAGTCCACGGCCCCACTGGCACGCAGCTGTTTCTGGTACTTGCGATAACCCATCGCGGCCAGAAAGTCGAAATCCGATTCCGTGTGATTGGCAGCCTCGCTGTCCTGAACCCCCTGCATTTTCCAGCGGCTGATTCGGTTCACCAGATCACCGGGCTTCATGGTGTCATCACCCAGACGGATATCCCGGAGCGCCTTGCGGGCAGCGGATTCCTGATCGCCGCGATCGTAGATGGCAAACTGTTTGGGATAGCCCAGTGCCTCGATGTCTTCACGAAGCACCCGCACACACCACGCGTGAAAGGTGGCCACCTCAGGCCGCAGACGCGATTGTCGGCTCACCAGCTTCAACGCCCGCTCACGCATTTCCCGCGCCGCCTTGTTGGTGAAGGTGACAGACAGAATGCGGTCCGGACGGATGCCGTGAGCGATCAGGTTGGCCATCCGGTACGTGATCACCCGCGTCTTCCCGGTACCCGCTCCGGCAAGGACCAGCAGCGGGCCGGAAATGGTGCTGACGGCTTCGCGCTGAGGAGCGTTCAGACCCTGAAGATTGATCATGCGTCCGAGAAGGAAAGGGGGAGGCGAAAGGAAACTGAAGGGCCCCACAGGCTACCGACAGCAGGCTGGCAAATCAACACCGCACCAAACACCCGGAAAAAGTGGAGAAATTCGCGGGCAAAAATCTCGAATTGCGCTTGACACGCGGCCTTTAAGGACCCCCGAAATTGCGGCATCAATATCGGCCTGTTCACACGCGATTTCTGACTCAGGCAAAGATCTGCTGCACCACATGTCCCTCCACATCCGTCAGGCGGAAATCGCGTCCCCCATAGTGAAACGTCAAACGCTCATGATCCAGTCCCAGCAGATGCAGGATCGTGGCGTGCAGATCGTGAACGTGCACTTTGTCGCGAGCGGCATAGAAGCCGAAATCGTCAGATTCACCAAAACTGAAGCCTGACCTGACACCCCCGCCCGCCATCCAATACGTAAAAGCATGCGGATTGTGATCGCGACCGTTGTTGCCCTGAGCCGTCGGTGTGCGACCAAACTCAGCGCCCCACATCAGCAGCGTGTCCTCCAGAAGCCCACGCTGCTTCAGGTCCTGCAGCAGCCCGGCGATGGGCTTGTCCACTTCCTTCGCCAGTCGCGTATGCTCCTCCTTCAGCTCGGAATGCTGATCCCAGTACGCATGCGAAACCTGCACAAACCGCACACCGGACTCGGATAACCGCCGTGCCAGCAGACACTGTGTGCCAAAGTTGCCCGTCGGCTCTTCGTCAATTCCGTACAGCTTCCGCGTCGCCTCGGTTTCCCCCGACAGGTCAAAGATTTCCGGAGCCTCCGTTTGCATGCGGAATGCCAGTTCGAACGAATCAATTCGCGCATTCAGTTCGGCGTCAGCGCCCGTGCCAGCCGCGGCAGCCTGCCGGTGACGATTGAGCTCCTGCAGCAGTTCCAGCTGCAGCTGCTGCACCTGGCGCTTCGACTGCGGGTGAGTCAGATTCTGGATCTCAGCGCGTGTCCGCCCGTCGTGACGCGCTGTGGCAATGCGGGTCGCCTGATGAATCGGAGGCAGAAAAGCGGAGCCAAAATTGCGGACGCCACCGTGCCCCAGCGTCGGATTGATCGTCACAAAGCTCGGCAAACTTGCATTCTCTGTCCCCAGGCCATAACTGATCCACGCTCCCATGCTGGGCCGGACGAACGTGTCCGAGCCGGTGTTGATCTTCAGCAGCGCACCGCCATGGGCTTCATTTGAGCCGTGAATGGAGCGGATGAAGGTAATGTCATCCACACACTCCGCAACGTGCGGAAACAGGTCACTGACCCACGCACCGCACTGACCGTACTGGCGAAACTTCCAGGGACTTCGCAGCAGGTTCCCCGTCTGTGCAAACTGAATTCGCGGCTTCTCTATCGGCAGCGGCTGGCCGTCAAGCCGGATCAGCTCCGGCTTGTAATCAAAGGTGTCGACATGCGACGGACCTCCGTGCATGAACAGAAAAATGACTCGCTTCGCACGCGCCGGGAAATGCCCCGGACGGCCGGCGAGCGGATTCGGCGTCCCACCCGCCACCCCGTCGGCCCCCGCGGTCCGCATCAGCAGATCGTGGAGCGCCAGCGCACCAAAACCAGCTGCGGTTCGCTGCAGCAGGCCGCGACGACTGCCGGGGGTGGTCATCAACGAGACTCCCATGGTCTACTCCACGAAAATAAACTCATTTCCCGCCATCAATGTCCGGCTCAATGCGGACCACGCCTGCAGACGACGCTCCCGCACGTCCGCAATGTCGGACAATGCGGCCTCAGTACGCTGCAGAAAATCAATCGACCGCGAAATCTCTGCCGCGTCCGGCACACGACCATACAAACGCTCGAACAACGCGGACACGACTGTCCCCACGTCCTGCAGAGGCACCGCAGGATCGGTGGTTGGCAGCTGTTCAATGAGCCTCCGCGATTGTTCGTGCACGGCGCTGTTATTCAGCAGGTACAGCGCCTGATTGGGAACCGTGGTGACCGGTCGCTGTTCAATGTGATTCGCCGTTTCCACATAATCGAACGTGGAAAACATCTCGTACAACGCGGCACGATTCACCGGCAGGTAGATCGCGCGGCGATTTGAGTTCACGTCTGCAACGGCGCCACCCATGGTCAGATCCAGCCCGCCACCCACGAATAAGATCGAATCCCGGACCGGCTCTGCCTCCAGACGACGACGGTTCTGACGCCACAGCAACAGGTTCTCTGGGTCGCGTTCCGCGTAATCGCCCCGGACCGCACTGCTCATCTGCCACGTTGACGACAGCAGGATTTTCCGGTGCAGGGCCTTCAGCGACCAGTTGCTGCGGTGCAGTTCCTGAGCCAGCCAGTCCAGCAGTTCCGGGTGAGTCGGCGGGTCGGCCCGCAGGCCCCAGTTGGAGGGACTGCGCATCAGGGGAGTGCCAAAGTGCCACATCCAGATGCGATTCGCCATCACCCGTGCGGTGAGCGGATGCTCCTTCGCAACCAGCCACTGCGCCAGTTGCAGTCGGCCACTTTGGTTTTCTGGAATTGCAGGTGCCTGAGCGACGCCTGTGAGGATCGCTGGCATTCCGCGACCAATCAGCTCTGGCCCCGGCTTCAGGTGATTGCCACGACTGTGCACCGGCAGATTTCGGATTTCTCCTTCTTCCGTGGCCATCACCTGAGCAAACTGGGGCATGTCCTTTTCCAGCTGCTCAATGGCCGCTTTTTTCTGCTTGATGGCCTCTGCGTTGTCCGGCTGCAGCTGTGCCAGTTCACTTTTGGCTGCATCGATCTTCTTCTGATGCGCGGCCCGCTGAGCAGCGATGGCCTGCGATGGCAGTGGACGTTCCATCCACTTCGACACAAAAGCACGATCCGCCATGGAACGCGTGCTGTGGAAGATGCCAGCCAGCGAGTAATAGTCGCGGGCGGCGATGGGATCGAACTTATGGTCATGACAGCGAGCACAGCTGATGGTGAGCCCGAGCATTGTCCGACTGACCGTGTCGATCTGTTCGTCCACAATGTCGATCATCATCTTGTCCTTGTCCTGCTCTGCCAGCATCTTGGGGCCAAGCACCAGCAGGCCGGTGGCCGTCAGCAGATCGCCAGCCTGCTGTTCGTCATCAGGTGTTGGCAGGAGGTCTCCGGCGAGCTGCCGGATGATGAACTGATCGAGCGGCAGATCGGAATTCAGCATGCGGACAACCCAGTCGCGATAGCGCCAGGCGTTGGGAAGTTCGTGATTCTCGTCCGCTCCGTTGCTGGTGGCATAACGCACAAGGTCCAGCCAGTGTCTTCCCCAGCGTTCGCCGTAGTGGGGTGACGCGAGCAGACGATCGACCACTTTTGCGAAGGCGTCCGGCGATTCGTCGGCCAGAAATGCGCGGACTTCATCTACGGTTGGCGGCAGCCCGATCAGGTCGAAAGTCGCGCGGCGAATGAGCGTTCGGCGGCTGGCCGGAGCGGCCGGCTGCAGGCCGGACTGTTCCAGCTTTGACAGCACAAAGTGATCAATCGGAGACACAGGCCATGCGGCGTTTTGAACCGCTGGTGGCAACGGATCAGAAATTCTGCGGAAGGCCCAGTGTGACTTTGCGGCTTCAAAGTCCACAGGCTGCAGCCTTGCCGGTCGAGCGGATTCGCGGGGATCCACGGCCCCTCGGCGAATCCAGGTTTCAAAGTCGGCAATGACGTCGTCCGGGAGCTTTGATCTGGGAGGCATCACCAGCGATTCATGGCGAATCGCCGAAAGGAGCAGGCTGTCTTCAGGTCTGCCGGGAACAACGGCCGGACCGCTGTCGCCCCCCTGCAGAGTGGCCGCTTTGCTGTCCAGCACGGGACCACCACGGACGATCTTTGCATCGGTCGCGTGACATTCGTAACAGTGCTGCACGAGCACTGGTCGAATCTTTGTTTCAAAGAATTCGATGTCCGCAGCTGTGCTGGTGTCCTGAGCAAGGAGTTGCCGGGGCGGACCAGAGCAGATCAGGCAGAATAAGACGACTGCCAGTTGGAGACTGACGTGGAGCATCTGTGGGGACATGCAGGCATTCACGGCAGGAAGTTTTGCGGGCGAGTCGGCCGAAGCTGGGGAGTTCGGATCGGCAGGGAAATGGAGGGATTGATAATCTACGGGGAATCTGTGAGCACCACAATGACTTTCCAGGGTGGAAACAGGAGTTCTCAACAGCAGTGGGCCGCATGTGACGGGCGGGCGAAGTTCCTGCGGAGCCGCATCCCTTCCGCGCGCAACCCAGGCACAATAGCCGCATGGCGGCAGTCCGCGGGCAAACGGCCCGGACCAACGCAACTCCAAACGCCCACAAACACCGCGCGCACCTGCGGTGCGAAACACAGCCGGGGGCTGCCGCCCAACCGCTCAGCCGCAGGACGGCAGTCCGCGGGCAAACGGCCCGGACCAACGCAACTCCAAACGCCCTCAAACAGCGCGCGCACCTGCGGTGCGAATCACAGCCGGGGGCTGCCGCCCAACCGCTAACAGCAGTGGCAGCAACCTGCGGGCGACGAACGCCACAAACGACGGCGCAACCCTGCCCCCACAGCCGCAACGGTCATGGGGAAGGTGAACTCTGCAACGTTGGAAAATCCGTGTAACCCCGGGCACCGATTGGTGCGTACCAGACATCCATGCCAGCATCCGGGTTCAGCGGTGCATCACGGTGAAAGCGTTCCACAAGGTCCGGATTGCTGATGAAGGGGCGGCCAAAAGCAATCAGGTCTGCGTCACCGCAGGCAACCGCAGCATCAGCCGTTTCCGCAGTGTAGCCACAATTGCCAATCAGCGTGCCCCGAAAGAGCTGTCGCGTCTCCTGCAGTGTCACGGGTTCTCCGAGCTGATGAAAGCCAAAGGCCAGACCATCAATCACATGCAGGTAACCAATGCCAGCCTGATCCAGCTGTGCTGCGGCGTGGTGGAATTGTTCGCGGAAATCGGCTGAACCCATGTCGTTGAAGACCCCGTTGGGTGACAATCGCACGCCAATTCGGTGGGGTGGATAGACGGTCGCGATCGCGTCCACAATCTCCCGCAGAAAGCGATACCGATTTTCGATCGAACCGCCATACTGGTCTGTTCGCCGGTTCGTCCTCGACTGCAGAAACTGATCGATCAGATATCCATTGGCCGCGTGGATTTCAACACCGTCGAATCCGGCCGCTTTTGCGAACTGAGCTCCCCTGCGGTAATGGTCAACGATTTGCGGAATCTCTGCTGTCTGCAGGGCCCGCGGTGACTCGTAG
>JBEIEK010000284.1:0-7758 GCA_040382995.1 Planctomycetaceae bacterium | reverse complement strand
GTACTGAACAGCCGGATCGTACCGCTGACGTCAATTCGTGAAAGACCTCGAGCGACCTCAAGGTCATAGGCATCAGCTGGCCCACTGGCGCGGGTGTTGACCTTCAGGTTGAAGTTAGCGTCCATATCGAAGACACCGTCAACCCCGAAGAAACCGGCTTTCAGCGTGGCACCGACGTTCATCACCAGACCGGGGTTGGCACCCTTGACGATTGAGAACGTGCCGCCAGCCTGCAGGAAGAGCGTATCAAAGGCCCGGAATGAAGCGTCGACGGTGATCGAGACCCCGTTAGGATTATTGACCATCTCGAACGAGCCCTGCAGCTCAAACCCAGGTATCGACAGAATGCCCCCCACAAAGATTCGCTGCGAATTTGCCGGCAGCACGACCGGCACCTTGCCGTCGCTCACTCGACGATTGTCAAAGTCGTACTGAATCCGCTGAATCGTCACATCGTCGGCACGCGTGTTCATTTCCAGCTGCATGGCGCCGAAGATTTCCAGCGATCCCAGCTGGAAGTTGCCGCCCAGCTGCAGGGCTCCGTAGACACCAGCGGAAGAGACATGCAGGATTCCGGACGCATCAACTGTGCCAATTGGATCCAGCGTCATGTTGGCATCGAAGGCGATTTCGAAGCGGCTATTCGCAATGACCATGCGATAACTGCCGGTGAGGCTGAAGACACTGGACAGCGTGGCACTGCCGGTCATCATGAACACGGCGTAGGCCCCGGCGGCTTCATGGGTGCCGTCCACATTAGGCGCACCGGCAGAGACCGTGTAAACCTTCTGGCCAGCCACTGTGCTCAGACGATTCTTTGCGCGATCGCTGAGATATCCTTCAAACCGCGGCGGTACCACGATCGATTGACTCTGCCCGGTCGTATTGAAGACCGCTGTCGCCGTCACATTGAAGTCAAAGACACTGGAGAATGAGCTGGCGGCCGTGCCTGGCAGCAGAGCCATATCAATTTCTGCAGCCACGCCCTCTTTGCGGATGAAAAAGGCGCCGTCAACCTGCAGCGAGATCAACCCCAGCATGGATGTCTGGCCGGTGGCGAGGACGGACAGACCACTTCCATTCACCAGCATCAGGAATGTCCCCTGAATGCTCACCAGCTCAACCTGCGTCTGTGGCACGCGGATGGCCAGTGATCCACCGGCCTGCAGCGTGTTGGTGTTCGCCGGAATCACAATCGCCGGCGTCGAGGGATCGTCGTCGACATCGACTTCCGCCTGCTGACTGCCCGTGTTCACCGTGAGTTCGCCGTCAACGTTGAAGTCGACGCCAGCCGCTGTAAGCCCCGGCAGATCCAGGTCCACCGTCGCGGCGACGGTTAATCCCGTGAGACGAAGTTCGGCCTTCCCATGAATTTCCGCCATGCCGAATTCACCCATGTTGACTTCGGCATGAATCGGAATCACCGGTCCGTCTGTTTCCACCTTGATGCGGAAGCCACCAGTGATGTCCCAGGCATCGACCAGTGTCAATGTGCCCTGCCCCATCAGCACCATGTAAGTCGAAGCCGCATCGTCGGGAGTGCCGTCGAGATACGGGGCTCCGCCAGGCACAATGTAGGATTTTCTTCCCGGAAACAGCACACTGTCGCTGAGCCTGCTGACAAAGTCCGCTGGGAGGAAGCCACCATCAATAAACCGCTGCGGTACAGGGACCTCCTGTGCCAAACCGGTGAGATTGGCCACAAAGCGCAATGTCCCCGTCAGTTCGGCAACACTGGGCAGCCCGCCCGTCGCGTTGATGGTCAAATCGGCTGCAAAACCGGCATTGACCAGCACAAAGACTCCGGTGACTTCCATGTCGAAGACATCCAGTCCTCGCGGACCGACTTCCAGATCTCCATGAGAGAAAATGGTGACTCGTTCCGTGCTGGTGTCCAGAGAAAAGACTCCGGAAATCCGCGCCAGTTCTGAGTCGGTACCGGGAACACGGACCGCCAGCAAACCTTCGGCCTTAATGTCTTTCACATTGGCCGCAACGGTAATCGGTTCCAGCAGCAGCCGGTCCGACAACGGAGCAATGGTGACGGATTCATTAGTGGTGTTGATCAGCAGTTCTGCGTTCACGTCCAGATCAATGCCCAGTGTGGCAAGGAACGGCGCGTCCAGATCCAGTGACATGGCCGCGACCAGCCCGGCACTGGTGATTTCCAGATAGCCACGAGCGTTGACCTGCCCCAGATCCTTCAGCAGTAGTCCGCCTTCAGCCTGAATGAACAGTCCGTCAACACTGACTTCCATCCGGAAATCCGCTTCCACAGTAAACAGGTCCAGCAGGTAGATGCTGCCACTGCCCTGCATCACGGCGTAAAATCCGGGAGTGCCAAATGTGCCGTCCCACTGCGGCGCGCCCGCTGGCACGGTGTAGGCCAGCTGATCTCCGTCTTCCGGATCGAGTGTCGGACGCAGCCGATCAACAAAATCCTGCGGGAAGTAGTCGCCATCAATAAATCGCTGCGGAACCTTGATCTCCTGCTCAACCCCGCTGACGTTAGTGACCAGGCGGAAACTGCCGTCGATCGATGCGAGGTCGTGCGCACCCACATGAGCGGTGATAATCAGGTCGGCAGCAAACACACCCGGTTTAATCGCCAGCACGCCGAGGACGTCCAGACTGAACAGTTCCAGTTCCGGGGGCCCGATAGACAGTGTGCCCTGAGCCAGTACTTCCAGCCCGGCAGCGCTGATTTCCATTGAGAACACGCCGTTGATTCGGAACAACTCCATTCCGAATGTGGTGTCTTCATTTCCATCAGGAATATGCATCACCAGTTTGCCCGCCGCCTGCAGGGCAAACAGATACGGAGTCAGTGTATAAGTTTCTGTCAGATCACCACCTCCCGCCGCCTGGCCTGGCAGGGTGAGTGTTTCAATCTGCGTCTCATTGGAAAAATTAAACTGCAGAAATGCGGTAGCATCCGCGTCGATCCCGGCCGGTCTGAGCTTTTCAAAGTTGGTGTCCATTTTCATGACACCCCAGAACCCGGAATTTTCCGGTACCGCTGCATCAATCTCAAAGATGAAGCGCCCCGAGACGGCCCCGACCGTACCGAAGTACATCACGTCAGCCCGCCCGTTCAGGTCCAGCTGAATCCGCGCTGAGGGGTTGTCGGCGGCAATGTCCAGACTCAGCCTCGCCTCGCCAATCACCGAAACCAGTTTCAGGTCTTCCACGGCCCCGTAGAGCTCTGCAGAACCCTTCACGATGATTTCAAAGCTGGCCGCGTTGCTGTAGACATTGAAGGTTTCGGTCTTGCTGACCGCTGTATTGCCTGCGTTGTCTGACCAGCTTCCCGGAAGAAACTGCACATACACTTGCGTGTCCGGTTCAAAGCGACCGGAGAAGTAGTAACGCCAGGTCGTGTCGTCGATCTGTAGCGCAGCACCGTTGACTCCGATGCCCGGGATCTCCTGTATCTCGCCATCCTCGTCATAGTTGAACAGTACGATTTCCGCACTGGAATCAGTGACCGACGCCGCGTTGATTTCAACACCAAAGGTGTCGTCCAGCGTCACGTCAATGTAGCCGTTCTGATTCAGTTGATTACGACCCGCATTGGACTGGTGGGCGGGGCTGAGCAAACCGGACTGCAGATTTCGCAGCACCAGTGACTCTTCACGACCAGTCAGCAGATTTCCCCCGCTGTCGCGCGTGCTGTCCGCCAGATAGCTGAGCGTGACTGTGCCGGGAACGAACTGTCCGGTAAAGGAATAGCGGAAGGTGAGTTCATCCAGCTGCGTGGGAACGCCGCTGATCGTCACGTCATCCGCGGCGGTGCCGTACAGGGCAATTTCCTGATCGGCATCAAGGATCGAACTGACGTCGAGACTTTCTCCGATGGCCGGAGAGAACGTGACATCAAAATACTGAGCCGCATTCAGGGCTGTGACGCCCACGACGGAGTTTGCCGGGAAGATGCGTGCTGCCGTGGACCCGGTGACCAGCAGATTTTCCGTGCGGCTGATACTGGATCGGCCATCGGTGTCAGAAATGGTTCCCTGTCCGTAGGTGATCTGTACCGAACCGGCAGTGAAGGCGCCCGTGAAGGCATACCGAAAGACGTTTGAATCAGCGATGTGCACGGCGGCGCCGTCAAACACGACTCCTGCGACGGCCGTTCCAGACAATGTAAATTCCGGCGACGCATCCGACAGCGAGGCGTCTGAAATGACTGAAGATCCGGATGCTTCCACGTAGAAGTCGAGGTATCCGCGCGCGTTGATTTCATTCACGTCTGCGGCTTTGGACAGCAGCGTGATCCGAGGACCGGCGACGGTGAAAGTTTCCACCGTGCTGATGGACGCATTGCCGTCGGTGTCGGTAAATGCCCCCGCAGGGAATGTGACCGTGACCGGCCCGGTGCCGAATTGTCCGGTGAAGGGATACTTCCACGTCGTCGCATCGACTTTCTGAGGCACGCCGATGGAAACGCCGTCCGCTGCGGCACCTGAGAGCACAAATTCCGTGGCGGAGTCACTGATCGAGTTTTCCTGCAGGCTACCACCCGGCAGTCCCAGAAAACGCAATGTCAGGAAGCCGCTGCTGTTAAGTCCAACAATGTCGATTTCTGCGCCGTTCTTCGGGCCCGCCAGCTGCGTCTGCAGATTCTGAACCGTAAAGGTCTCCTGCTCGGCCTTGTTCTTTGTTCCGTCCTTATCGGCAAAACTATCGGCAATGAATTCCACTGTGTAGGTTCCGGCAGTCAGAGCGGTGCCGGTCGGCAGTGCGTATCGATACACATTCGGGTCATTCGCCGTCGTGACCTGTGTCGGAGTGGCTGTGATCTCGATGGTGGTGCCACTGGGCAATGTCAGACGCAACTCGGCGTCTGCATCGGAAATCGTAGCGAGATCCAGATCCTTCAGGCCCTTCGCGAAACTGACGTCGATGTAACCCTGCGAGGTCAGCTTCTGCAGTCCGATGACCGCACCAGTGCCCGGGCTGGACAGATTCGCCGCCGGTTCCGGAGACGTATTGCCTCCAAAGGTCATGGGCTCACCGTTGGCATTGATGAACCGCATTTCGAACTTGCCCTTCAGTTCCAGGAACCGCAGATCCGGGGCGTCTTCCAGAACCGGCGCGCGGCCGAGGAACAGGACTTTCGCGTTCCCCTTCAGAATCTGCGAAAAGTCGGCGTACATCTTACCTTCAAGCACCAGCCGGTTGTTCATAAAGCGGAACTTGCCCGCAGCAAACATTTTCCCGTCTGTGCTGAGCCGCAGTTGCACCTGAGCATTGAAGCTGTCTTCACTACCCAGATGCGTGGACGAAATGGCCGCCTGCCCTGTCAGAGTCATCGGCGATGTGAAGGCCGCAAGGAATCCCGGGACATTCGGATTCGCCTTGACCGCTTTCACCTGATTGATCACCTGCTGTTTGACCGTCTTCAGCCAGGTGTCGGAATCGACATCCGATGCATCATTGAAGGACTTGTTGAGCAGATCTTCCGGCTCGGTAATGGTCGGTAGTCCGGTAAAGAATTCCACTCCGCCGGTAAATTCGTTGATCGTGATCCCGGTGAACACGGGTTCCACGACGATAGGCACTTTAACGCTGACCAGCACACTCAGTGGACCAAGTTCGCTGAGCGCGAAGCGGACGGTGAAGCCCTTCTCCAGAATCAGCAATTTGCCTTCAACACCCACGAAAAAGACACGATCAGAGACCGGTGTCGTGGTGTCATCCGATTCGATCAACTGGCCAGCGGAGTCGATTTTGAGGATGCCGCCAATCAGCGATCCGGAAATCTCAGCACCGCCAAAGTCACCGCCGACTTTGACCGATAGGGACTCCATATCAGTGATTGGGAATTTACCCTGTTGCAACAGTCCAACATCGATCTTCAGTCCGTTGACTGAACCTTCAAATTCGAGCGGGATGCCCGGAATATTCTTGACTTTCGCGCTGACAATCAGGGCAAAATTCGCCGGATTGGCCTGAATATCGGGCCATTCGATGCCCAGCTTTGTCAACTGAATCGGCAGCCATGAAGGCCATTTGAAGCTGCTGGAGTCCACCTGATCCATGCTGAGCGTCACGCCGAAGCCGGGCAAGGTGACAAAGGACCCGGCGGCGGTGAACGCAAAGCTCCGGATACTCCCACCTACCTCCAGCGGACCCGCCTTGACCTTCGCGTCAATCCTGCCAACCGAAACCACATATTCGCTGCCCGTGGCTTCCGTGTTGATCAGCAGATCCTTGCTGGAAACCGTCAGGAACTCACCAAACTTCATGCTCATCTTATCTGAGTTGAACTTGAAGCCAGCCGGGACGCCGTCTTTGAATGTCAGTGCTGCTCGGACAGCATCGCTACCGGCGTCGGAGCTGTCTTCGAATTTCATGGTGAAGGTGCCCCCGGGGAACAGTTCAGCCCCCTGAGAAGCGATAAAGACTTCCCCATTGAATTGCACACCGCCACTGAAGTTGACTCCAAAGTCGGCGACTCCAGCAGTGATACTCTGCAGCTTCAGCATGGACGCGAAGTTCATGTCGCCGCTGTAGGTAATCGAGGCTTCGCCCAGATGGAAGCCATTGTTGCGAACGACAAGGCCGGGGATCTGCGTTCCATCGCGTCGGGTGTAAGGCTGCAGAGCGCCTGTGAGATTTAACTTAGTAATCGTCAATGAGGCACTGTTCAGGCTCAGGATTTCCTGATTGTCGTAGGCCGACTGCTCGGCCGACGATACAACTCCGTCAGCATCCGTGTCGCGTTCCGGGTTGTACTGAATGGTGACACCGGTCGCGTCTGCCTTCAGGACATCCTGCACGTCCAGATTCAATGCGCCCACATCGATCCTGAACTTGCCTAAGCCACCGCCGATGATGTTGAGCGACGGGCTGATATCGACATTGACATCGAACAGCCCACTCAAATCGTCAATGCTGGTGCTCAGGACGCTGGAAGTGCTGCCGAAGTTCAATTCCGCGTGATCCACGCCAAGGCCCACGGTGATCGTGATGCGAGCTCCCTTCAAACTGCCGTCCGCGTTCTTCAGTGGCTTGAACTGGAAGTCCTCCAGCCCGAAGTGCGGGCCCTGCAGGACCAGTGGACCAAGATTCACTTCCGAGCCGGTGCTGGCCTTGCCGTCTCGAGCGGTGAAAGAATCGGTCGCTGCGGCATTTGTCACGCCAGCCCCGTCTTCCCACTGCCCAGCCTGAAAATTCATGCTGATCTCCCCCGCTGTGAACAGAGGAGTGTCATTGGACGGATCCCGATCCGTCAGATAATAGCGGAATGTGTTGCCTTCAAGATGTTCCACTGTGGACAACTGCGCGTCCGCAACTCCAGCCCCAGTGAGCGTGAATTCCGCTCCGGCATCGAGGACCGAATCCACGTTTAACGGCAAACTACCTGGACTTCGCAGTGTCACGTCGAGATATCTGCGACGACTGAGCAACCCGGCGTCAATACCATCCACAATGGTCGTCAACTCAGCCACTGGCGGTGTGGAATCTGTCGCGGGAAGTGCCAGTGTCGGCAGTGCCCCCGCGACAGCAGAAACATCCAGACCAAAGACACGCACGGAGGTCAACCCGACGTCCAGCAGCTGGAAACCGTCTTCACCACCGATCGAAAACCTCGCTCGACCTCCTACCTGAAAGACCTGTAGACCATTGATGTTCAGCGCTGCGGAAATCTGCGGAATGTCAATGAAAATCAAGTCGGAATCAGTCTTTGTTGCCTGAATCTCGCCGCTGATTTCAAAGATCCCGGCGACAGAGATCACTGCCGATCCGCCG
>JBEIEK010000283.1:0-7763 GCA_040382995.1 Planctomycetaceae bacterium | reverse complement strand
GACCCGGTGGTGATGCGTGGAGGCCGTTACATGCCTCCAGAGGCAGCGGGTTACAGTGTGAAATTCACGGAAGCGGCGTTGCAGGGCTTTGTCCACCGGGCCTGACAGCGGCCGATTTCGATTGACGTTTTGCAGCCTTCCACGAAGAATGTGGGGTATGTCTGAATCCCCTTCCGCCGCTCGCCTGCTCCCTGTTCGTCGGCCCCTTTCCGGCCGGGCTCGATTTTGCTGCGCAGTGCTGGCGTGGACCGCTCTGTTTGAAGTGGTGACGCTGGTGCTGCGTTTCGGTTTTTCCCTCGAGTCCACTCGCGACACGGCAACGACGGTGGGGGTGCTCACGGCCGGGCTGCGCGTGCATCACAGTTATCTGGGGATGCTGCTGCTGCCGGCAGCGGCGTGGCTGCCGCGGCGTGCGACGGGGCTTGAGCGGAAGCTGGCTGGGATTGCGGGCGGCCTCGTCTGCAGCGATCTGGTGCATCATTTTCTGGTGCTGTGGCTGCTCACGGGAAGTCCGCAGTTCGATCTGTTTTACTAGTTCTGTGAGCGGTGCGCATGTCCCAGCGAATTTTGCTTGTCGCCGCCCGGCGAACTCCTTTTGGTCGATTTCGCGGCCGTCTGGCTGGTCGGGGCCCGGTATCGCTGGCGACGGCCGCTGCGGAGGCTGTGTGCGGTGGTCTGGACCGTGCTCAGATCCAGCAGCTGCTGCTCGGGCAGGTGCTGGCGGCAGGTCACGGGATGAACGCAGCGCGTCAGGTGGCATTGTCGGCGGGTCTGGCGGAGGCATCGACGGCGGTGACAGTGAATATGATGTGTGGTTCGGGCCTGAAGGCGCTCGCGCTGGGGGCTCAGGCGATTCGCGCCGGCGAAGCCCGAGCGGTTCTGGCGGGTGGTGTGGAGTCGATGTCGCAGTCACAGTTGCTGGTTCCGCGGCCTGGCAGGGGCCAGCAGGCGGATGTGACTCAGCTGCGTGATTCGATGGTAACGGACGGTTTGCGGGATGTGGGGATTGATGAGCACATGGGTGATACGGCTGAGCGGTTAGCGCGGGAATATGGTCTTTCGCGAGCGGAGCAGGACGCGTGGGCGCTGCGGAGTCAGGCGTGCTTTGCTGCGGCGCAGTCGGCCGGGCGTTTTGCGGACGAGCTGGTGCCGCTGGGCGACTTCAGTCGGGACGAGCATCCGCGGCCCGAGGTGACTCCTGAGGAGCTGGGGGGCTTAAAGCCGGTGTTTGCGGAAAATGGCACGGTGACGGCCGGCAATTCCTCGGGGATCAACGATGGGGCGGCGATGGTGTTGCTGGCGGAGGAGAGTCTGGTGCGTGAGCAGGGCTGGCCGGTGCTCTGCGAGTGGGTGGGTGCAGTCGAATGCGGCTGTGAGCCGCGGCGGATGGGTCTGGGGCCGGTGTTTGCGTTGCGACGGCTGCTGGATGGTTACGGGATGAGTCTGCGGGACATTGACCAGCTGGAGATCAACGAAGCTTTTGCCGCGCAGGTGCTGGCGTGTCTGCGGGAGCTGCAGCTGGAGGCGGTGGCGGGCTCAGGAAGGACTCCAGCCCCGCGTCCGCTTGTGAATCCTCACGGTGGCGCCATCGCGGTAGGGCATCCATTGGCGGCCAGTGGAGCGCGGCTGGCGGTGCATCTGGCGTGGCAGATCGCGCGGGGGCACGTGAGCACGGCGGCGTGTGCTTTGTGTGTTGGTGGTGGGATGGGGATTGCGGCGTTGCTGCGGGCAGCCGAGGGATTCTGATTCCGGTTATTTTGCTTCGAGGAACGCGAGGACCTGTTGTTCGAGTTGTGCGGGGTTGCGGGTGCAGCATTCCCAGACGACGAGCACATTCCAGCCGAGTTGTTCGAGCTGCTGGCGATTGCGGCGATCGCGTTCCACGTTGCCGGCGCGTTTGGCTTCCCAGAATTCCGCGTTGGCTGAGGGTTTCACTAAGCCATAGCGGCAGTTGTGGCAGTGCCAGAAGCAGCCATGAACGAAGATGACTCGACCGTGCCGTTTCAGGACGAGGTCGGGGCGACCGGGCAAATCGGATTGATGCAGGCGAAAGCGGTAGCCGAGTCGGTGAACGAGGCGGCGAACGGCGATTTCCGGTCGGGTGTCTTTGGAGCGGATCCGGGACATGTTGCGGGAGCGTTGTTCCGGAGTGTGCACGTCGGTCATGGCCGGAGCTTTGTCAACGGGTTTTCGGGCGACTTTTGTGGAATCGCCTGTGAATTTTGAAAGCGCTTCGATTTTGGCAGCGTGGAGTTCGATGTGGAAGCGGGAAATCCGGGATTTCGTCAGTCCTGCGGAGGTCACGGGGGCAACATTCCGCTGGCTGCAGTTGCCGATCACCGCCCATCTCAGTAAATTCCACGGAATTCGGGCAGTGAACCCGCGCAGCCACCTCCGGCGTATTTCAGTCAGACGCCGGCGTGCATCAGAAAGACGCCCATGCAACATTCCGACATCGACATTTCCTCGTCCCGCGTGCTGATTGCTGACGATATCCAGCAGAATCGCGAGTTGCTGGAGGCTTATCTGGCAGACGAGGGTTACCAGATTCTGATGGCAGCGGACGGTCAGCAGACGATGCAGATGGTGGACGAGCATCAGCCCGACCTGATTCTGCTGGACATTATGATGCCGCGGATGAGTGGTTACGAAGTCTGCACGCGGCTCAAGGCTGACCCGGGTAAACGTATGATCCCGGTGTTGATTGTGACGGCGCTGAACGAGCCTGGGGACATTGAGAAGGCGGTGAACGCGGGTTGTGATGACTTTTTGACAAAGCCTGTGAATCGGCTGGAGCTGAGAACTCGCGTGCGTTCGCTCCTGCGAGTGCGGCATCTGGCCAGCGAGCGTGATCGGCTGCTGGCTTATCTTGAGGAAATGGAACACCGCGTTCTTCGCGGGGGAGACTAGTGGTGTCAGACGAAGAAGAGGAAGTTTCCGGCCGAGCGCCTCAGTTTCGTTTTGAGGCTTCGCGGGGGCTGCCGCAGGTGGTGTTGCGTCCGCGACGGGCGCAGCCATTTTTTGGCCGTCATCCGTGGGTGTTCGCGGGCGCGATTGAGGTGATTCGCACGGGGGACGCGGGGGCAGTTGAGCCGGGTGATCCGGTGCAACTGGTGTCTCACGAAGGACGTTTCATCGCCTGGGGGCTCTTCAATCCCGTCAGTCGAATTTCCGTGCGGCTGTATTCGTGGCAGGAATCCCAGACATTAGTGCCGAGTTTCTGGCATGGTCTGGTTGCATCCGCGATTGCGCTGCGACGACGGCTGTTTGATCTGAGCAGTCCCACGACTGGCTGTCGGCTGATCTTCAGTGAGGCGGACTTTCTGTCGGGTTTGACGGTCGACAATTACGGTGGCTGGCTGCTGGTGCAGTTCACCAGTCTGGCATTGTGGCGTCATCGTGAGCCTCTGCTGGCGGCTCTGCAGGAGCTTTTGCAGCCGCGCGGGATCTGGTTGCGGACCGAGAAAGGCATGCGGGAATCAGAAGGGCTGGAGGTGGTTGACGGCCTGTTGTCCGGTGAGGAGCCAGCTTCGCCGGTGTTTATTGAGGAGCACGGGACGACCTGGGGAGTGGATGTGCAGCGTGGTCAGAAGACCGGCTGTTACCTTGACCAGCGTGACAACCGGCTGGCTGCCAGTCGCTATCTGAGCGGTGCTGCGGTGCTGGACGCCTTTTGTTTTTCGGGGGGCTTTGGCATCACGGCGTTGAAGGCTGGTCGTGCGGCTTCGGTGACGGGCGTGGATTCTTCCGAAGCGGCGCTCACGCTGGCCCGCAACAATGCGACGCTCAACGGCGTCGCGGACCGCTGTGAATGGATTCACGAGGACGTGCGAACAGCGCTGGATCAGTTCGCCGCGGAGGCTCGAGTGTTTGACGGAGTGATTCTGGATCCCCCGCGAATGGCGCGGACGCGTGGCGGGCTGGACCGTGCGTTGCAGGGGTACATCCGTCTGAACGAAGCCGGCCTGCGAGTGCTGAAGGTTGGCGGCATTCTGGTGACCTGCAGCTGTTCCGGTCTGGTGTCGAGGAATGACTTTGCGGAGGTGGTGGCCGAGACGGCGCGGCGTTCGGGGCGTAATCTTCAGATCCTGGAGCATCACGGTCAGCCTGCGGATCATCCGGTGAGTGCGACGTGTCCGGAGACGGAGTATTTGAAGGTGATGATTTGCCGCGTGTTGTGAGGACGGTTGGTTTCATGCAAAGGCGCGAAGACGCCAGGTGAGAACAGCAGGCTGACATTTCCGGCACTCCATCTTTGCGGCATTGCGTGAGGTAAAAGCTGGGTTCGATTGCCGGTTTGAAAACGTGCAGAATGGGATATTTTGAGTACTGTCTGCGTGTCTGTGGCTCGCGGCCTGCTCGAGTCACAATAAAGCCCTGTGGCGAGCGGTCGATGTCAATCGGCCGGTAAGGTCCTGGTGCTGCATGCGGCGCGCGGGCATGCGCCGTTACCGGGGGATCGACTTTCCCCCGCACGCCTTATCATGTGGGGCGGAGTCAGAAAGAAGACACCGGGGTGCTGATCATCATTTCGTGATACCAGCGATGCCCTGGGCATGGTGAAACGGCGGCGCACGAGGAGCGTTTTTTAATCACAGAGGACACAGAGGACACAGAGTTTCAGGGCGAGGCTCAGAGCATTCAGCAACAGGGGCTTTCTGCACGTGTGATCTGTGGTTTTTTCCGGGGATCGAGGCGGATGTGGAAGGGGTAGGCGGGGTGAGGCTGGGCGAGTTCTGAGAAGCAGTTATTGAACTGTCGAAGGAAGTCCTCGAGATCGATGCGTCCGACGATGGGTGGGAAGCCGGACAGGTTGGCGCGAGCGGAGAGGTACATGCGGCAGGCGCCGGCGAGGTTACCTTCTTCGAAGTGGAAGAGTGCGACGGCTGCCTGAATGAGTCCCTGGAAGAACGGGCGTTCCGGGCAGGTTTGTTCGCTCCAGAAGTCTTCGAGGACGTCGTGGCATTCGAAGTAGTCACCGGCATTGAACAGGCGGAGACCTTCGTCGATGCGTGGATCGGAGAAGTCGCATTCCGCCATGGCGAAGGGGTAGCCCCGTGTCAATGCAGGATGGGGAGCATCAGGCCGGAGCCGTGCTGGAGTTCGCGGGTGACGATGCTGCCGAGCAGGGTGGTGCTGGTGCAGTCGTGGATTTCGATATCGGCGATGGAGCCGGTGAGTCTGGGGTTACCATCGAAGACGACGATGCGATCGCAGGGGGTGCGTCCGGTGAGTTGGGTGGCGAGTCGATCGGCTTCGGGTGAGGCGTGCTGGAGGGATTCGGCGGGGAGGTGTTGTTCGGATTCGTGGTGGTGGTGGTCGTGGTGATGATGATCACCGGCTGCGTGATTGTGATCGGCCTGAGGGAGGAGGGTCAGGAGGTTTGCGGCATCGGCGGGGAGACCTTCGCGAGCGGCGCGTCTGCTGGCGGATTTGCTGGGGCCTTCGACGAGGATGCTGACGTGTCGGCCGATGAATTCGGCGTTGTCTTCTTCGGAGATGCGGTTTTGGAGTTCGAGCATTTCGTGGTTGCGGCGGCGTTTGACGTCTTCGGGGACGTCATCGGGGAAGAGTTCGTCGGCTTTGGTGCCGCTGCGGGGGCTGTATTTGAAGATGAAGCTGTTTTTGAAGCGGCAGTCGCGGATGAGCTGCATGCTTTTCTGGAAGCTGTCTTCGGATTCTCCGCAGAAGCCCACGATGAAGTCGCTGGAGACGGCGCAGTGTGGAACGAGTTCGCGGATTCTGAGCATCATTTCGCGGTATTCTTCGACGGAGTAGCCGCGTTTCATGCGTTTGAGGACATCATTGCAGCCGGACTGAGCCGGGACGTGGAGGTACTTCATGACCTTAGGGAGATCGCGGACGGCCTGGAGGAGGTCGTTGGTCATATCGCGTGGGAAGTTGGTGATGAAGCGGATGCGTTCGATGCCGGCGACGTTGTGGAGTTGTTCGAGGAGATCGGAGAGTCGGACGAGCCGGCCATTTTCGGTGTATTTGTAGCTGTTGACGGTTTGTCCGAGGAGTGTGATTTCGCGGACGCCCTGATCGGCGAGGAGTTGTGTTTCCTGGAGGATGTGGGCTGGTGGGCGGCTTTGTTCTGGTCCGCGAGTTGCGGGGACGACGCAGTAGGTGCAGAATTTATCGCAGCCGATCATGATGCGCACGAAGGCCTGGAAGGGCGTGGGGCGCATTTCGGGGTCGCGGAGTGGATCCCAGGACTGGAAGCTGTCGGAGACTTCTTCGCGGGACCCGTCTTTGCGTCCGAGGCTGACGGCTTTGAGAGGAGAGCGGTTGGTGGACTGGCGTGAGCGGCGGATGAGGGAGGGGATTTCGGCGAGTTGTCCGGTGCCGACGACGAGGTCGACGTGAGGGGCTTTTTGAAAGATCAGGTCCTGATCTTTCTGGGCCATGCAGCCGATGACGCCGATGACTTTGGCGGGGCGATTGCGTTTGCTGAATTTGAGGCGTCCGAGGGCGCTGTAGATTTTGTGTTCGGCGTGTTCACGGACGCTGCAGGTATTGAAGATGACTGTGTCGGCCTCTTTGGGGTTATCGGTGAGCTGGTAGCCGTCGCGGCGCAGGGCGGCGACTACCAGTTCGCTGTCCAGCATATTCATCTGGCAGCCGACGGTTTCGATGTAGAGGAGCCCGGTGTGGGGCTGTGGCTGTGGGTGTGGGGCTGAGGTCATGGTCAGGATTGAACGCGTTCCATGTATTCGCCGCTGGCGGTGTCGATTTTGACGCGGTCGCCGTCCTTGATGAAGGCGGGCACCTGGATTTCGGCACCGGTTTCGACGGTGGCGGGTTTGGTGACGTTGGTGGCGGTGTTGCCGCGGGCGGCGGGTTCGGTGTAGGTGACTTTCAGGATGACCTGCTGTGGGGGCGTCATGCTGATGAGTTGTCCGTTCCAGAAGAGGAGCGTGACGGTGGCACCTTCCTGGAGCCAGCGCATGTCGTCGGCGACGACGGCGGCGGGGAGGCTGTGTTGTTCAAAGGTGGAGTTATCCATGAAGACGTAGTTTTCGCCATCACGGAAGGAGTAGACACCTTCGTTGCGATGGACGTCGGCGGCTTCGAGAGAGTCGCCGTTGCGGTAGGTTTTTTCGAAGAGTGAGCCGCGGAGCAGATTGCGGAGTTTGGTGCGGTAGAGGGCCTGACCCTTCCCGGGCTTCACGAAGTTGCATTCGAGCATTTCGTAGGGTTCATTATCGATTTGAACCTTGATGCCTTTTTTGAATTCTCCGGCAGGAATTGTACCCATTTGCACTGGCTTCTTGATGAACAGACGGGATTGGTGTGTGGGAGGCGGGGCGGACAGGCACCCGGCACATCCGCGTATGCTAGCAGACGGTTTCGTCTGAGTGAATGGCGGGGCGGAAGAATCCCGCGAATCCGGAGTGAGTGGCTGGATCCGGGGCGTGTTGTGCGGTGATCCGGCCGGGATTCACCCCGATTTTCCATTCCCCGTGGAAAGGGATTCGGCGAGGTGGCAGATTGGCCCCTGCGATCACTATGATCCGTCCGTGCAGTCCTTTCCGGAGATTCCAGTTCCTACCTCCACCAACGGAGCCTTCGCGATGTCCACCACATCTCTTGAAAAATCGCCGGCATTTGCCCCGGCGGTCGCTGAATTTCTTGCCACTGCGGTTCACAAGTCATACTTCGGCGGTCGCTGGGTTGAAGCGGCAGACGGTCAGACCTTTGACGTTCTGGACCCTGGTTCGGGGCGTCGCATTGCCACGGTCACCAGTTTGAAGGGGGCT
>JBEIEK010000282.1:0-7765 GCA_040382995.1 Planctomycetaceae bacterium | reverse complement strand
GCCGGTCGTCCTGCTGTCACGTGATCGGGGGAGAGCTGTCAACTGGCAGGCAGATCTCTAAATACCCCAATTTGCCCGGTTTCACGCCGTTTCGTCATCCCGGCACCCGCTTCTGTCGGAAGGTCAAGGCCACGGTGTTAGCGGCTGGTTTCGCGATTCAGTCGCAGTTGGCCGCAGGCGGCGTCGATGTCGGCGCCTTTGCGTTTGCGGACTGTGGCGGCGATGCCGCGTTGCTGCAGGATTTCAAGAAACCGCCGTGTCTGGGGTTCTCCGGGCGCTGTCATCACCAGTTCGCTGACGCCATTCATTGGAATCAGGTTGACATGCGCGATGCGGCCGGCCAGCAGATCGGCCAGCTGCTGAGCATGCTGCGGCTGGTCGTTGATCCCGGACAACAGCACGTACTCCCAGGAAACGCGACGGCCGGTGCTGAAGTGAAATTCGTCGGCCGCTTCCATGATCTCCTGAATGCCGATGTTGCGGTTGACCGGAACAATCTGCGTTCGCAGTTCGTCGTTCGGTGCATGCAGCGAGATGGCGAGGTTGTACTGCCTGCCCGACTGGCCAAACTCGCGGATCTTTTCCGGCAGACCCACCGTCGAAACCGTGATTCGCCGTGCTCCCAGACCGAAACCATCGTCATCGGTCAGCTGTTCCAGTGCGGTCATCAGCGAACGAAAATTTGCCAGCGGTTCTCCGATGCCCATCACCACCACGTTGCTGATCTGTTCGTCATCACTCATCAGTCGGTGCAGCACCAGCACCTGTTCGACAATTTCTGATACGGACAGATTCCGCTTCACACCCAGCAGCCCGCTGGCACAAAAGACGCAGCCCATCGCGCACCCCACCTGGGTGCTGATGCAAACCGTGCGACGGTCCGGAGGATCGCGCATCAGCACACATTCGACGAGCTCGCCGTCCCGCAGTCGCAGCAGCAGCTTTTCCGTGCGGTCCAGCGCGACCTGATGCCCAACGCGTTCGAAGTTGCTGAAACGAAACTCCAGCTCCAGCTGCTCACGCAGCCGCAGCGGCAGATCCCGCATTTCTGAAAAGGCAGCGATCCGGCCGCGAAACAGCCAGCGGCGGATTTGCTTTGCGCGGAATGCCGGCTGCCCCACGGTCTTCAGCCAGTTCGCCAGCTCTTCATTGCTGAGATCCAGTACCGAACGACGCGGATCCGCAGTTGCTGACTGCTGATTGGAATCAATCACCGGCAGCGAAATCGCTGATGTACTCTCTGAATCGCTCACTGCTTCGGTGCCTGTCCGCCCGCCGGGGTCTGAGAACGTGATCGGGCGAGGTCGCGGCGGTAACGGCGAATCATCCCGGAATACTCGGAATCAAGGACTTCACGGCCAGTGTCCTGAACGTCGTTCTCCAGCTGATCCTGGAGCTGACCCCAGGCACGACGCCGTCCGCGACGCGCGGTCGATTCAGGATTCGCTCCGTCGAATTCCGCAGGATTCCCCTGCGGCTGCGAACTCTGAGATGCGGAGCCGCTGTCTGTGGGCAGCTGACCTGGTGAGAATTGACGTGGCAGAGCGCTCTGAGCGGCCTTCTGGAGGGACTTTGCGGCCTGAGACAGCTGTCGCGTGGAACCGGCAGTACCGGGGGACTGGCCGGTGCCCTGCTGGCCAGATTGGCCCAGCTGGCCCTGCTGGCCCTGCTGACCCTGTTGTCCCTGTTGTCCCTGTTGTCCCTGCTGGCCGGGTTGCCCCTGTTGCCCCTGCTCACCCTGCTGGCCTTCGCTCTGCTGACCCGGTTGGCCGGGCTGCGGCTGCTGTCCGTTTTCGCCGGGCTGTCCTGGCTGTCCTGGCTGACCCTGCTGACCAGGTTCACCCGGTTGAGCATTCTGCTGGGCGGTCTGGGCTTCGGAGTTCATCAGTTCAGCGGCCTGCTGCAGGCTTTGCAGTGCGTTACCGACTTCTTCGCCGACCTGGGTGGGGATGGGGTTATTGGGATTTCGCTGTCCCTGGGCCGCCTGTTGCGCCAGCTGGGCGGCGCGGTTGAGCTGATTTGCGGCATTTTGAGCAGCCTGGCCGGCCTGCTGCAGCTGGGCCTGATTCAGGCCTTCGGCGGCCTGTTGTCCGTTTTGAGCGGCCTGCTGGGCGGCCTGAGCGGCTTCGCGGGAGGGGGCTGCCTGATTCTGCAGTCCCAGCGAGGGATTATTCAGTCGCTGGGCGACGTCTTCAAGCATTTGTGGGACGTCTGCTGCTTCGTCGGCGACTGCCTGCTGGGATTGCTGTTGCGCTGCGACCTGAGCGGTACTGTCCTGCTGCATTTGTCGGAAGGAATCCGAGAGTCGATTGAGGTCATCGCGCTGCTGACGGAGCTGGTTTTGGCGGTCCTGGAGTGGAGCCTGTTCCAGCTGATCTGCGGCTGAGGAAGATTCGGCAGCAGCCTGACGCATGCGTTCAGATGCCTGCTGAAACTGGCCGGCCTGAGCATTCCGGGCGGCTTCGCTGGCGCGCTCGGCTGCCTGTTCGGCACTGTTGCGGGCGCCCTGCGGTGCGGCAGGGGTGTTTTGCAGAGCGTCGGCCTGCTGGCGGGCGGCGTCAGCGAGCTGGTCAAGCTGACGGAGCATGTTTTCGGCAGCGGTCCGAGAGGGGTTCGGCCCCGCGGAGTTCTGCTGCGGCTGACCCTGCTGTGGCTGGCCCTGTTGTGGCTGGCCCTGTTGCGGCTGACCCTGTTGTGGCTGACCCTGCTGCGGCTGACCCTGTTGTGGTTGACCCTGTTGTGGCTGACCCTGCTGCGGCTGACCCTGTTGTGGCTGACCCTGCTGTGGCTGGCCCTGTTGTGGCTGGCCCTGTTGCGGCTGGCCCTGCTGCGGCTGACCCTGTTGTGGCTGACCCTGCTGCGGTGGACCCTGCTGTGGCTGGCCCTGCTGTGGCTGGCCCTGTTGTGGCTGGCCCTGCTGCGGTTGGCCCTGTTGCGGTTGGCCCTGCTGCGGCTGGCCCTGTTGCGGCTCGCCCTGCTGTGGTTGGCCCTGCTGTGGTTGGCCCTGTTGCGGGTCGCCCTGATGTGGGTCGCCCTGTTGCGGTTGAGCTCCGCGGTTTTCGGCGAGTTCACGGACCTGTTCGTTCAGCTGGTTAAGTCGATCTTCGAGCTGTTCGGCCTTTTGTGCCAGCTGTTGTCGTTTGGCGTTTTGTTCGTTGAGTTTCTGCTGTTCAGCGGCTTTGCCATTGTCGGCCGTTGCTGGTTGCTGAGGCTGTTCCGTCTGCTGGGGCTTTGCCAGTTGCCCGGCTGCATTTTCAAGTTGCTGGCTGACGTCTTCGATGTTTTGCCGGGGTTGTTCAAGGTTTCCCTGGCGGAGTTCGCGGAGGGCATCATCAAGGGGTTGCACGGCGGGTGCCGGGACATCATTGGCCTGTTGTGCGATTTCGCGTCCGAGTTGTTCGGCTTCGTTGCGGGCCTGCTGGAGCTGGTTGGCGATTTCCTGGGCATCGCGGGCGGCATCGCGGGCTTCTTCGTTGACGCCTTCGGCGAGGTTTTGCTGGCGGCGTGCGAGGTCCTGGAGTTGTTTGGCGGCTTCAGCGGCGCGATCGAGTTGTGCTTCGCGAGCGGCCTGGAGGAGTTCCTGTTTGCGCTGGAGCAGGTTATTCAGGTCGGTGCTGACTTCCTGTTGTTTCTGTTGCAGGCGCTGGCGTTCCTGGGCGAGCTGTTGATTGAATTCTTCGGGCTGTTGTCCGGCTTCGGGTCCGGCCTGTCGCTGTTGCTGGAATTTTTCGGAGTCAGCGGCGAGTTTTTCGGCATCGAGTGCGAGTCTGTTGAGATCTGCGAGGTCCTGTTCGAGTTGTGCGGCCTGCTGAATTTCTTCGATGGTGCGATTGAGTTCATCGCGGGAGCGGTTGAGTTCGTGGGAGGCCTGCTGGAGGTTATTGACGGCGGGATCGCGTTCGGCGGCGATGGCCTGATCGAGCAGTTCCGGGACGTTCTGGCGGACGTTTTGGGCCAGTTCGGCAAGCTTTGCGGCCTGTTTCTGCATGAGCGGGTGTTGGCCGGTCTGTTCAGCGAGTCGCTGGAGTTCGGTGCCCTGCGTCTGGTCTTTTTCGCTGAGCCCGCGGGCTTCCTGGCGGGCGTTGTCGTTCCAGTCGCGCTGGGCCTGATCGCGAAGCTGTGCGGCAGTGGTGGCGTCTTTGCCGAGCTGTTCGGACATGGCTTTGAGGGAATCGATGAGCTGCTGGTCGGCCTGCCGGAGAGCCTGGCGTCCGAGAGCTTCGGCATCGTCGCGAATGCGAATGGTCCAGGGACCTTTCCAGACCACCTGGGGCCCGGGGATCTGTCGCTCGTCCGCGGCGCGCACCCGGAATTCGACTGTGTCATCCTGTTTCACGCCGAGCGTCTGCAGATCGATGCGGAATTCGTGGGAGACTTCGGGGGCACCGTGATCGAGTGGCGTTGCCGGGATGACGCGAACGGCATCCTGGTTTTTGCGAACGTGCAGTTCGAGGAGGCCGACGCCGACATCGTCGGTGACGAGGCAGTTGAGGGGGACGATGTCGTCGGGCCGTACCTCGAGGCTGTCGGTGAGACCGGTGACATTGAGCACTGGTGGGGCATCGGGCGTGACGATCAGTCGGCGATCAGGTTCGCTGGAGTTTGTCAGACCGTATTCGTCTGCGGCATTGAAGCGAAAGCGTCCACTGCCGACAGCCTTGAAGCTGAGCACCGCTGTGAGGCGGTCCGGGGCAAAGGCCACTTCGGGGATGACAGGTCGCTGGGCTGCGGGGACGGCATTTGCGGTGCTGGCTGGCTGGGAATTGGGAGCACCTGCCATGGCGACACCGGCGGCGGCAGCAGCAAGTTCTTCCGGGAGCTGTTCCGGGGCGGCGGGAGCCGTGCCGGCGGGGGCGGACGTACCGTCCGTGGCGGCCGGGGCGGCGCTGGCAGCACCTGCGGGACCGGGGGACGTCCGTGGCGGATGGCAGTGACTGGAGTGGTTCCCAGTCGAGCCATTCCAGCTGCAGTTGCTGAACGGGTTTGCTGAAGCCGAGCTGGATCTGAATGTCGCTGCGTTCGAAGACGGTGATGTCACCGACGACACCATCGACAGTCTGCACGGGACGATTGGTCCACGCGGGTGGCGTTTCCTGGAGGGCGGCGGTGAGTATGCGTGGGGGATCGGCGACAATCAGCTGGTACCAGGGTGAAGCGGCGCCATCACCGGTGACGCGATACTTGAGCGACTGAGAGGCCTGGATGAGCGCAGCGGTAAAGGTGCCGGAGGTTTCGTCCCAGAGCATTGGGAGGTGTTCGAGGTGTCCGTCGGCGGCCTGCATTTCGAGTTCCACGGTTTCGGGCCGAGCCCCGGGGTTGCCTGTTCTCCAGAGAGGCCGCGCGGCGAAGGGGACAGTGGAACCCGTCGCCGCCACGTGATCGCCCGGCTGCACTTCGAAGAACAGGTTGGTGGGTGCTTCGAGGTTGGCGAAGGGCATAAGCAGGCGCTGGAGGAGCAGTTGTGAGGAGCCGGGCCAGACGAGGAATGGAAGGAGCGACAGCAGGAGCATGACTGCGGCGAGGGTGGCGCGGCGGATGACGGGCTGAGCATTGACGACTTCGTGGGGGCGAATGGTCTGCACGCGCTGCGAGACATGCTGCTGCAGTCGCTGCTGCATGACTTCGGAACCCGCGTCGGAGAGCGTTTGTGGTGAACGGTGGATGGAGATGAGTGTGGCGAAGGCTTCCTGGAGGTCGGGGAACCGCAGGTCGACGGCGGCGCCCAGTTCTTCGGGGGGAAAGCGGCCTGTGAGCGGGCGAAGGAGCCGGAACCAGGCGATGGCGGAGCTGCTGAGGAGGACGAGTGCCAGCAGCACGCAGCGAGCGGTGCCAGGCAGTACCAGCAGATAGTCCAGCAGGCAGGCGAAGAACGCTGCGGCAAGGAGAACGCTGGCGGTTTCGGCGAGCCCCCTGGCTGTGGCATGCAGTCTGACGCGACGCTGGCACTGGTTGAGAAGATTCTGCAGACCAGGGACCTGAGTCAGGATTCCGGAGGACATGCAACGCTCCTGGCTGGTGGGGGGAAGCGGGACACAACTGGTGTCCTGAGAACCACGACAGTTTACAGCGGCCGCTGGAGAAAACCTACAGAAACCGGGGTTTGGGAGGGGCAGGGAATGGGAAAAACTTTGTGGAATGTGGCGGAGGCCGGATTGGTCCCGTGCCCGTCACAGTCATTCCGAACATTCGCTGCAGACAAAATCTCCCTGATTTTCCGATAATTCTCTGTCGAAATCCTCGGGTTGATTGAGCTAAACTTCGAACTGTCAGGTGAAATGGTCGATTCCGAAAAGGCCCTCGGGTGCAGGGCCAGGCGAATTCTTGCGGAGATACGGTTATGGCGGGAAGTTCCCAGGGCATCGTGTTCGGTTCCATGGGAGTTGCCGGTCTGCTGGCACTGCTGGCAGTCGCCGACCTCGCGGCTGCAGTGCCGTTCGGTGGTCAGACCACCTTTGATGTGCTGTTTATCCTTGCCGCTGCCCTGGTGATCTACATGGGCATCGATTGCCTCAAGGACGCCAAATAGGCACGTCGGCGTCAGGCAACAGCTATCAGTCGACGACGGGACAGGGAGGTCCGCAGGTTGGCCACATCACTCCACAGACAACTGCGCGAACACTACGTGGCGGATGCTGACCGCCACGAGATCTCACTGGATGGTTACCGAATTGACGCCATTGATGACGCTGGACGGCTGATCGAAATTCAGTGCGCTTCGCTGGCTGCCATCCGCGACAAGGTGAAAGACCTGCTGCGTCTGGGGCACGCAGTGACGGTTGTCAAACCGCTGGTGGCGCTCCGCCACATCAAAACTCTGCAGCAGCCCGATGCACCTCCCGTGCGTTCCCGGCGCAGTCCAGCAAAGCAGAAGCCGGCCCACATTTTTCTGGAACTGGTGCACTTTGGTGTGTTCCCCAGTCCCGGGCTGCAACTGGACCTGGTGCTGACGGAACAGGAAGAGCTCCGACTGCCACCCACCGCACGCAGTTCCTGGAAGAAACGCTATCACGTGCACGATCGTCGGCTGCTGTCGATCCATGAACAGCTCACCCTGACCACTGCGGCCGACCTTTGGACGCTGTTGCTGCCCGATGCCAGCCTGCCTGAGATCTTCTCCACCGCTCAGCTGGCAGAAGCCTGCAGCATCCCGCGGTGGCTGGCACAAAAGGCGGCCTGGTGTTTTCGCCGGATGGAGTTTCTGGAACTTGCCGGGAAACAGGGCAATTCGCTGCTGTACCGCCGTCCTGCCCGCCGCAGAAAACGCGTGAAAGCCGCCTGATCCACCGCAGGTGATGCATGACGACGTGCGGCATCGCCATCTCAGGGCGAAGGTCTGTCGGTCGCTGCGAGGACTGTTGGATCTGCTGAGGGCGGGAGGGCCGATGGCGTTGAAGTTCACTGGATCCCTGTGAACAGACCTGTGAAGACCTGGGCGAGGCTCCTGCCGAACCGCCCAACGCTGGTGCGCATGTGAGCGATTGCCGGCGTTTTTTAGGGAGCGGCAGGGATCGGTGCAGGGATGCGGCAGGGATCGCGACAGGGATGCGGCTCAGCAGGAGCTTCGCCCTGGGATGGTGAAACGGTGTCAAGGCCATCGGAAGTCATCTTTCAGACTCCGCCCCACCGTGACAAGGCGAGCGGGGGATGTTAATCCCCCGGTAGCGGTGCGTGCCCGCGTGGCCAGCGCCGCACCAGGAGCGCACCAGGGGCGTTACCGGCCGATTGACATCGACCGCACGCCACGGGGCGTTTTTTGTGATTCGGT
>JBEIEK010000281.1:0-7932 GCA_040382995.1 Planctomycetaceae bacterium | reverse complement strand
GGGCCACGCGGGCACGCACCGTTACCGGGGGATTGACATCCCCCGCACGCCTTGTCACGGTGGGGCGGAGTCCGAAGGACGACTTCCGGTGTCCTTAACACCGTTTCACCATCCCAGCCTCGCCCTGTCACTGCTGCAGACATCAAACCACGATCATTCCGTAATCAGGCCAAAATCCTTACAGTTCGTCCTGATACGCTCGGCTCATGCGACGATGCGATTTTGAGATGGCCGTGACCAGTTTCTGCACCACCTCGCGGTCGCCGGCATCCACTTCATGTTCCAGCAGCTCCAGTTGTTCGCGGACAATTCGCGACTTCCAGCGATGATACGGACTGAGCGAACCGTGCCGCAGCCACGTTCCGACTTCCATCTTTCGGGTCCAGTCATCATAACGCTCAGACCAGTATTTGGTTTCATCGTGATCCATCGCCAGCGCTGCGCTGAGAGCACCAATCCGAGCATCCGTCATGGCTGTCAGACAGTCGGCGGGGGCCGGATACCACGCGTAGCACCCGGAGATGCTCAGCACAACCAGCCCTGCCAGCGACAGCAAGCCCAGCACCGGTCCGGGGATCACAATGTCGAATCGTCCGGGAGTGGTGACCGTGCGGGTCTGCTGCAGCCACACTTCAAGACGCTCCCTGCGGTCCGCCAGTCTGAGCCCCAGTCCGGCAACGCCAAGCACAGCCAGGAGGATCACGGGGCGCCACTGCCACGGAGCCACATCCCGCTCCAGCCGCTGCCTGAATGCGGCACCCACATCCGGCACCGCCTCAAACGGGCGACAGTAAATGTCAAACGCGTGCGTGTGATCCGCTGGCTCGATATCCCGCGGAAACAGTGGCTTGTCCAGGACCGTCGCCAGCCCCACAGCGATGCCGCTGATCAGCAGCAGCCAGGCCATTGCCCGTCGCGGACCATACTCGGCCACGGTCCAGCCAATCAGACCGGGGTTCACGCCGGCTCCAAGGATCAGCAGCACAAACGCCGCTCCCACAGAATTGGCATGCTGAAACATCATCCCCAGCTGTGTCATGGCCAGCATCGGGGTCGCATACACCGGAATCGCCAAACCCGTCATCAGCAGCGGTGCCCACGGATTGTCGTGATTAAACGTGTGCTGCAGACTGTTCGCCGGAAGAAACGCCCCCACCAGACCAACTCCGCTCAATCCCACCAGCACCCAGATCAGCGATGCTCCACAGCTTTCCCGGGCGGCAGCAGCAGCCACCGCCAGCATCCGCCGGGAACCGATGCCAAACGTCTCCTCGGCCGGAATCGCAGACGCAGACGCCGGGAAACACCAGTCCCAGACAACACCCGCTGCCGTCACAATCACCAGCGAACTCAACGCAAAGGAAAGAATCGCCACCGGTTCAGAAAGTGTCAGCCCGTACAACAGCGAAAGCGGATTAAACAGCGGACCACTCACAGCAAATGCCAGAATCGTGCCGCCTCGAACTCCCGCCCGCCGCAGCTCCCGAATCACAGGGATCACGCCCAGCGAACATACCGGAAGCAGCATGCCAATCAGCCATGCTCTGACCAGTCCCATGCGCGTGCCTTCGCCAAACAATCGACGCGTCCCAGACACGCCGAAAAACCGACGCAGCACTGCAGCTGTGATCAGCCCCGCCAGCAGAAATGGAGTGGCTTCCACGAAGCTGATCAGAAATCGAAACGCAAATCCCGCTGCCATTTCCGCTGCCATCACACGCCACTCCCAGAACGCCCCTCGTCGTCCGCCCCCCGTGCCACCGAATCCGCCAGCTCCTGCAGGCGGGCCACTGCCGTGTTCCACGTCGTCATGTCAGCTGACCTGCCCGCCGTGATGTCATCCAGCACTCGCTGTAAAACCAGCTGCTGTGCCACGGCCTGCTCGAAACCAGCCCGCCGCAGTTCACTGTCTGCTGCCAGCTCCGGTATCCAGCCCACGATGTCCTGCACCTGACGCAGCCGACGACGGCTGGGACTGACACGACCGGATTCGTCCGCACTCAGCCGCCAGCGCAGCTCCGTGGGCAACTCCTGAAGGCTGTCCGGCTTGTGTGACGGGCGATGGTGATGGTGATGCTCGTGCCCCTCCTCGCTCGCAGCATTCCCGGAGACTGCCCCCGCACCAGGCTCGTCGCTGCGACCGCAGCCGATCAACCCGCCCGACAGACTCAGCAGCATCAGCAGGACCGCAGACCCCTGCAGTCGGAAGTACGGCACGCTCCTGGGGCGGTCGTGACGTCGATCGTTCTGAGTCATCTTGTGTACTCCGGAACAGGCGTTCGCACCAGAATTTCTTCCACAACACCCGCGCATTCCTGGATCGACAGCCCCAGCCGAACACACAGCACCGGCAGGGCCGTATCCTGCACATCATCCGGCGAAACAAAGCTGCGTCCCTGCACCCACGCCCGCGCCTGGGAAACTCTGAGCCACGTGAGCAGCCCGCGAGGACTTAAACCCAGCGGCACGGAGGCGTGTCGACGAGTGGTTCCGGCAAGCCGCACCAGATAGTCCCGCACCGCGTCGCCGGCTGAAACACTCGCCACCGCCGTCTGCATGCCAGCCAGCTGGCCAGGCCCCAGCAACGGCGCGTCCGGCTGCTCGTGCAGCTGCTGTCGAGTTGCCAGCAGCAGCATCTGTGACTCGTCTTCCGGCGCCGGATACCCAATACTCAACTTCATCGAAAACCGATCCAGCTGTGCTTCCGGAAGCGGCCATGTGCCGTGCTGGTCGATGGGGTTCTGAGTGGCAATCACCAGAAACTGGGGGCTGAGCGGATAGCGGCGGGCGTCCACCGTCACCTGTCGTTCCGCCATCGCCTCCAGCAGGGCACTTTGCGTCCGTGGAGTGGCCCGGTTGATCTCGTCCGCCAGCAACACGTCCGCAAACACCGGCCCCTCGCGGAATTCAAACTCCTGAGTCTTCTGATTGAACAGGCTGAATCCGGTGATGTCGGCGGGAAGCAGGTCCGGGGTGCACTGACACCGCGCGAAGCGACCACCAAGGGCCGCTGCCAGCGCCTTGGCAAGGGTTGTTTTTCCAAGCCCAGGCTTGTCTTCCAGCAGCAGATGGCCGTTGGCCAGCAGTCCCAGCAGCACCAGCTCCACCACGTCCGGCTTGCCCCGCAGAGCCGCGTTCAGGCGTTTGCGCAGCTGATCGATGACCGCCAGTTCCGCCGAGTTGACGCTGTTCGATTCCTCAACCAGTAACATGAAGACCCTTCAATTCGCAGAAAGAGTTCGCAGAGGAAAAATCGACCTGAAAGTCCGCACATAGCCGCGAACGCCGCGATTCAATGCCCCATCCATGGATGCCCTGCGTCGTTCAAACGCCAGCCGAAAACAGTGCAGGCTCAACTGCCGCTGCAGCTGATCACAGCGCTGCAGCGCATCCGCCCGCACTCCCGGTTCCCACGACGACTCACCAAACGCTGCCGCATCCGCCAGCGCCGCCAGCTGCTGCACGGCCGCCGGCTGCTGCAGTGGCAGCTCGCCCAGCCAGCGTCTCAGCGTCACATGCGCAGGTCGCTGCAGCCCGGCCAGGGCCAGACGTCGTTCCACCAGCCGCACCGTCTGCCACACCCTTTCCCGTTCATCGGCAGCGGGAAGGATCTTCCACAGCAGCGTCTGCAGTGCATCCCGCAGCCTCGCTCGCTGACGAATGCACAACACAAGCACCAGCAGACTGCTGCCGGAAACAAACCAATGCCTCCACGCAACCTGCAGCAGCCCCATGATCGCTGAAGAAAATCGCTGCAGCAGACCGGGAGGGGGCAGGAGCACTTCGTAGCCGGGCGACGCTTCCACTGTGACCCACGTGCCAGGACCCACCAGCAGTTCACACCAGAAGTGCACGTCTTCACCATGCACGGGTGTCTGCCGCCGTCGCGGTTCGTAACGCTCAGGCCTTGCGTAGAAACCGGATACCAGCCGCGTGCTGTACCCCAGACTCCGCAGCATCAGCGCGGCCGTCGATGCAAACAAATATTCCGGACCCTCGCGCCTGGCGAGGAAGTCGGTCAGCGGTGTCTCTGTCTCTGTCGCGGTCTTCGTTTCGGCAGGGGGCGCGGCAGGCTCCGCAGCCCCGGTGGCTGTTACCAGCTGGAATTCGGATCTGAGCTGACGGCAGATCTGGTCCACCTGCTGCATTCCGCGGGGCAGCCCGGAAGTCCATTCCGCTGCCAGTCGGCGAATTTCAGCCATCTGCGGGTCATCCGGCAGCGACTGTGCTGTTGTTTCGCGACCGCTGCTGAACATCAGCAGACTGCTCTCCCGCAATCGATCAGGATCCAGCACTTCAGACTGCAGCCGAATCGGGACCAGATCCGGTAATGTATCACCCGTCATCCGCACAACTCCGGGCGCGTGCCAGGCAAACATATCGGGCCGCTCGACCTTGTCGATATGCAGTTGTCGCAGATCAGGCGGTGCCGGAATGACGGGGGACTTCAGATTGACGGGCCGCAGCACGTGCTGATCCGTGTGCGTGAAGAGTTCCATTCCGCGGGGGCCCTGCGGCAGCCTGAGCCACGGCTTGCCGCCGGCCTGCACCAGCTGGAGCGGAAAGGCGTCGGCCGACGTACCTTCCGGATGCCAGCTGATGCCATCGAACACGTCATAGACTTCCGTGCGCAGGTGCAGCGGTGTGCGGCCGGCCACGTAGAACATCGCAGCACTTGCAAGGGAACGCGCTCGCCGGCGGTCCTGAGTTCGTTTGCGGCGGACCAGCGAAAACTCGCGTCCTGCCTGTTTGACCTGACTGAGCCTCTGCCGGACGTCCGCCATCAGTTCAGGTGGCAGCGCCACAGCCGGCTGAAATGTGCGATTCTTACGCACTGGTTCGTCAAACCGGTCATTGATCACATCGTAGAGCGAAGGTTTGTCGGAATCCGCAAACGGGGCCTCTTCGATTGGACCAAAACTGCGAATGTCGTCCTGCCCGGCGACCATGGCATCCCCGTCGTTCACGCCACCGCGAGCAAACTCGTCGTACTCACCGTCGCCACCGGAACCAGGCAGAAAACCTTCGACCGCCGAAATCAAATCCCGACCACCGCCAGCAGTCCCGGCGGCCGTCAGCAGGCCCAGCGCTGGAGCAGCCAGCAGCCAGCGGCGCGGCAGCCGCGTGCGCTGACCGGGCAGCATTCGCCCCTGCAATCCACTCCAGTAACTTTGCATCAGCCAGCTGATGCAGAGCACTCCCCAGGCAGCCGCCAGCCAGAGCACCCGAGGTTCACGCGCGAGCGCACAGCAGAAAATGCAAACGGCCAGTCCAATGAAAACGCTCAGACGGCGAAATCCGGCAGTCAGTCCCAGCACCGCCAGCGCCAGCATCAGGTTCTTCTGACTGTGCATCACCAGCATCTCAAATGGACGACCGGTTTCCAGAACAATCCGCTGCAGAGGCTCCCATAACAGACTTCCCACAAGCACCAGCAGTGCCAGCGGCAGCTGCAGCGGGTGTGACACAAACCAGTGCCTTGAACGGTGCACGACGCACGCGGAACCCAGCACCAGCAGTGACTCCAGACCCGCCTGAAACCAGATCGCTGCATCCGATCGCTGCCCGTCCGCATCCGTGACTACAAAGACCAGCCCCGCCAGCAGCGCAAGGACAACCGTCAATCCATACACGCCACGGTCCGCAACCGGCACGGCAGTCGCAGCGGATTGAGCCCTCGCTGCTGCCGCTGTTCCCGGCTGTCGCTTTGACACGGATCGCACACGGCCCGCCAGCAAGCCCTCAGCGGACATGGCAGAGCTCCTTCCAGAGCCGCGGCAGACGCGTTTCCAGCTGCTCTGCACCGTGAATGCACTTCCAGCTGCCACGCGGAATCTCACCGCCAAACTCGTCCAGTGCCGTGACACACAAACCACGCTCGTACAGCCCGGATGCCATACCAAAAACTCCGCCGCGAGCGATGCCGGCGGGGGTACTGATGCAGATCAAAGCCCCGCCGCTGCGACCGACTGCCCGCCGACCGGAAACCGCCGTGTCACCACTGTGCGGCTCGGCTGTCGACAACGCATCCATCAGCTGTCGAAAGGCCGCTGTGGATTCGCCCGCTTCCCACCGCTTCGCGCCCAGACACAGTTCCACCCGGCCATGCTGCCGATGCAGAGACTCGCAGACACTTGCCGCCGTGCGAATCACCAGCTCCCAGGTTCCACCCCGGCTGAGCCCCCCGCATGGTTCGTCCGGATACGATTCCGCGGCCGTGTCCACCTGCACGCGCACAGCACTGCCAGCAGGAGACTGCCGCTCGCTGACCACCAGCTGCTGCTGACGGGCTGTCTGAGCCCAGTGAACCCGCCGCAGCGAATCACCGGCCCGAAACAGACGCGTGCCCAGCAGGTCTCCCGTTTCCCCCGCAGTCCGGTCAGACATGACCTCTTCGCGGCCCGCTTCCGTCGCTGCATCGGGCAGTCCCGACATGGATACCGTGGCCGGCCACACAATCGTCCGCCCCTCCACTCGCACCGCACAGCCGGACCGAAAAATCCCAAACGGGAATGCCGTCTCCAGACGCGGCACCGCCAGCGGATAGCTGCCGTGTGATACCGGCGTCATCCGCCAGACGTATTCCACTTCCGCGCGACCGGGAATCCGAGCCAGTGCAACCCCGCCGGCCGGACCGCCGCCAGCTGTCAGTTCCTCGCGATTCGTGGGAAACCCGCCGCTGAATGAGACACCCCATGCCGGCCAGAAACGACGATTGCGAATCCGCACCCGCACGCCCAGCGATTCACCCACGCGACCACGACTCTGATCCAGACTCACCACGCAGTCCAGACCGCGCATAGTGAGCCATGGCAGCAGGGCGGCCATGCCCCCAAGCAAAACCAGAATCGCCGTCAGCAGCAGCACCACGGGATTCACAAACACACCGATCGCCAGCGACAAACCCGTCGCCAGCACCACACACCAGAACGGATCCTTCATCCAGTACACCCAGCGATTCGCCCACGGACAAAAGTCCGCTCGCAAGGCCCGATCCAGCTGGCTTACAGCATTCGCAGCACGACTGCCGGCAAGCCCCGACAGGTCGCTCGACACAACGTCAGACATAAACGCCCTCTTCTCGCACAGAGACGGGACCAACAGGCCGCATTCAGGCGGGTGCGCAAGGCTGCTGCGTGGAAACAACGAGGCAGTACAGCTCAGACAACCCGCGTGCGGTCAAAAATGATCAGCGCAATCTTCAACCGCATCACGCCACAGGCGGACCACGGGAGACGGCCGGCACCGCCTGACACTGAACCTGCCGCACGTCGACCACCCGCTGCAGCAATTCCCAGGATTGTTCCGGGAGCGTCGGGGTGGAAGGGGGCACCTGGGGCTGCCAGCTGAGCAGCCATTCGCAGAGACGACAGTTTTTGGAATCGTGGGCAGGCGGAGCAGCAGGTGGCCCATCTTTGGGCTGTGCAGCCGCACCATGCATCCGCGCACAATGCGTGCAAAAGTGACCTTCGTCCGCGGAATCGCGGGAATCCACGTCGGCAACGCCCGTTTCGACGTGACAACACACACCCAGCCAGTCCGCCAGCACGTGCGTGCCCGAATGCCCCAGCAATGCGAGGACACCCCAGACAGGCAGCATGATGAGACTGACAAGACGCATGGACGAATTCTAACCGGACAATTTGCTGACGGAAAGCCCGAGACTGTTCCGGGAAGGATTGGAATGGCCCCCTTCATCATCCTGACTCATACGCCGGACTTCAGAAGGAATCTGGGGAAATCCCAAAAAATTCGGAAAATAGGGCCCTGATGCGTGAACAGCCGAGGGGGGGCCGTGGAACACAGGCGAAGCGGAAACGCTCCACGATCAGGATCGCAGAAGGCTGTTAGAAGCACCCTTGCGATTCCGGCCTGTAAGGCCAGCTCTACCCGCCCCTACCGAGCCGCGACCGTCAGGGAGTGGTGAAAATG
>JBEIEK010000280.1:0-7940 GCA_040382995.1 Planctomycetaceae bacterium | reverse complement strand
CCGGCGAAGAAGTCGGCGAGCGCCTGACCGGTTGCGTGCGTATCAGCCAGCAGCGACACGGCGCCTGTTGGGAACGGCGTGGCAACAAGATACAGTCCGGCAGGCGTCTGGATCGGCAGGAGCACTCCGCCGCTGTACGTGAGCCCCGTCCAGTTGGTGAACTGGCCACTGGTTGAGCCAGCGCTGAGCACCTGAAAGATCGTGCCCGCAGCGGGCGTGTAGCCGCCAGTAAGTTCGATGGCGAGGGTACCATTCAGCGCGGCGGCTCCGGTGACGGAGAGTCGGTCGAACTGGGTGGTGGAACTTCCGGCGATTTGAAATCTCAACGTGGAGCTGCTGGTCATGTTGAGCGACGCGACCTGCAGGTCCCCGATGGGCGCTGAGGCCCCGGACACCTGGCCCGGATTGAGCAGACCGGCGAGGGACACGGAGCCACCGATACTGCCGTCACCGGCGAGGATGGCGGAGGAGTTAACGGAAATCGGATCCGTGCTGGAATAACTGCCATCAACCTGCAGAGCCCCGGACTGAACCAACGTGCCGCCGGTGAACGACGCGGGGCCGGTAAGGATCAGCGTTCCGGAACCCAGTTTGGTGAGCCCCGCAGTACCGGTGACGGCCCCCTGCAGATCGAGCACCCCAGCCTGCACCTCGACGGCGGACCCATCCAGCTGCAGCGGTGTCTGCAGCAGATTTTCACCGGCCACCTGAATCACGTCAGTGCCGGCGTTATCGAGCCGGATGCTGTTTCCGGTGATGGTGTAGTTGCCGGTATCGAATCTCAGCGAGAAGCTGGGGGAATCGAGGAAATCATTCTGAATCACACCAACCCCGGTGCTGGTGAACGCCAGCGAGTCACCGTCCGCGGGGAGTGCATTCCCGGTCCAGTTCGTGTTTCCGCCATCGCTTGTGGCCCACAGGGAGTTGACGTCACCAACCCACGAGAGACTGGCGGGAAGGATGCGATCTTCGAGAAACTCTGAGACCATCCCAATTGCTCTGACGGTGGCCTGCAATTCTGACGACAGGCGACCATGGCGACGATTGTGCAGCCTTCCGAGGCGGGTGTCGGACAGCAGTACGGAGCATTTCTTCAACCACTTATTCAGCGACATGTTCGGCTTCCAGGGAAGTCGCGAGACTGACAAAGCTAAGCTTATCGAGTTCGGAGAGAGCGAGAGAGAGGTGTCCCATTTCAAACAAAACAGTCCACGCCGCAAATTCTTATGCCAAAATTCTTCGACTGAGGACTGTTTTGCCTTTTCTGAAAAACCGCGTTGACGGATGCGTGAGGATGGACGATCTGATGATCACCTGCGAATCGCAGGCCGTTCTGACTTGCAGACTTCACATGTCGCTATAGACTGCTCATGCCGCTCGCGAACCTGAGTGCGCGATCCGCAACCATCGAAGGTTTTGCAGCATGAGCCTACGGCTGGAAACACCTGTCAGTCTGCTTGACCGCGTGCGTCGGGGTGATCAGATCGCGTGGAATGAATTCTCTGCTCAATGTTCTTCGATGCTGCGTCAGTGGTGTCTCAGATGGGGCCTCCAGACTGCCGACGCAGACGACCTGATTCAGGACACACTGCTGATTGTTTTCAGCCGCATCGCCGAATTTCGTCGTCGGGGTGCGGGAAGCTTTCGTTCATGGATTCGAACGATCGCGTGGCGCTGCTGGTGTGACGCTGTCGCACGCGTGGAACGTTCGATGCGGATGGAGGTGGCGGTCAGGTTTCGTGATTCACTGGAGGCCCGGACCTCACTGGAGCAGGAATTTCAGAAGCTCTTTGAGAATCAGATTCTCCAGCAAGCCATGGAAATCGTCAAACACCGCGTACAGTCTTCAACCTGGGACGCCTTTCGTCTCACTGCTCTGGAGAACGTGGGCGGCGAAATGGCGGCGGAGATTTCGGGGTTGCAGGTCAACGCTGTTTACGCAGCCCGATATCGTGTTCAGCGACTGATCACAGCAGAGATGCGCCAGCTGCTGGAAAAAGATCCCGCTTAGCGGTTAATGTTTTGTGCAACAGGCTGCAGGTGCAGGAAGTTCCGATGCCGAAATCCCAGAGCAACGAGTGCCCCGATCGACGCCTGATCACGGATTATCTGGCTGGTCGACTTGAAGATGCAGCAGCCGAGCGGTTTGAGACGCATCTGGAATCCTGTGAGTGCTGCGTGGCAGCGCTTTCAATGACTCCCACTGCGGAAGCTGAGCCCACATGGCTGGGAATGGCTCGCGAACGCGCCCGCTTCAACAGTTCAACTGCGCTCACGTCGCAGTTACCACTGCAGGTCGATGATCATGTAAAGGACGTGAAGGACACGAACGCCGGTCCCAACAGCGTCCGCTACGCATGGATCCGCAGGATTGGCGCGGGTGGCATGGGAGAAGTCTGGGAGGGCTGGGACCACATGATGCGTCGCCCGGTGGCCCTGAAAAAACTCAGACAGGAGCACATGGAAAACGACGGCACACAGCGGCTCTTCCAGGAAGCCATTGTACTTTCAAGACTTTCTCACCCGCACATTGTCACGGTTCATGAAGTGACGATTGAACATTCGCAGCCGGTGCTGGTAATGGAATTCATTCCCGGAATGACGCTCGCCGACTGGCAGAGTGGTCGCCCGCTCCGGCAGCGGGATGCCGCCGAAGTGGCCTCGGTGCTCGCGCAGGCCCTGCAGCACGCTCACGCCCATTCCGTTATCCACCGCGACCTGAAGCCCTCAAATGTGCTGCTCCGCACAGACACCCGCGCCGATCTGCCACGTGATGAAAATGGACACCTGTGCCTCTGGCTTTCCGATTTCGGACTCGCGCGCGATCGACGGGCCTTCCTTCACCAGCGTTGGGCAGGTGCTTGGTACCCCCTTTTATATGGCCCCGGAACAGGCTGCGGACGGAGCCGTGGATGTCCGCAGCGACATCTATGGCCTTGGAGCGATCCTCTACGAACTGCTCACTGGTATCCCGCCATTCATGGGAAATGACAAGGCGGTGCTGCTGCAGCGTATTCAAACTGAGGAACCAGTGGCTCCACGTCGCCTCCAGCCACGGCTATCCCGGGACATCGAGACCATCTGTCTGAAATGTCTCGCCCGACGCCCCTCGGATCGCTACTGCTCGGCAACCGCCGTGGCGGCAGACCTTGCGGCGTTTCTGGAGGGCCGCCCGATTCTGGCCCGCCCTGTTGGTGTCGCTGCGCGGCTTCTTCGCTGGTGCACGCGTAACCCCATCATCGCCGGGCTCACCTCGTCCACGGCCACTGCAGTCCTGTCGGCTGCCGCCTTTGCCGTTGCCGCGGCGCAGGAGCAGATGCAAACGCTCAGAACGACCATCATGGCTGCGGAACGTGAGAAGGCACTGCGGGAACGAGCCGAGTCGGCGGAGCAGGCTGCGACCCAACGCGAACAAAATGAATCCCGACTGAGACAACAGTATCAGACACTCCTGCTGAAGATCATCGGCATTATCGATGAGACGCGTCTGGCCACCAGCAATCCGGTGCCAGACAACGCCGGTCCGTCCAGCCCCTCGGGAAGTGATGCAAAATCAGTCACACAGCAGCTGCTCGACGCCGTTATTCCCCTGATCGAACAATCCGGAAATCAGCCCTCGTGGTCCGAGTTCGAAATCGCCGCCAGATTTCTGGCACTCAATCGATTTCAGCCAGGCCCGGCAAAATTCGGGGTGCTGATTGAAAAGGTTGATCAGGGACTCAGCACCCATGAAAACAATCCCGCGGATCCTTGTGCCTACGTCGAATTTCTCTGGACGCGACAGCACTTCTTCGATGTCCGGATCGAGTTTGAAGTCGACGTTCAGAACAAATACCGCCAATGGCGCCGACTGGCGGACCTGTTCCTCAGGCAGGCCAGAGCATGCGACTCGCAGGATCCCCGAATTGACAAATTTCTTGCTGCCCGCGCCCAGGCTTTTGGACGCGCCCGGGATATTTGGGGAGTCCTTGAAAATCTGACGGTGCAGGGAAGATTTCACGCCCAAACGGCACTGCACGAATTAGTTGACGACCTTAAACAGCCTATACCCCACACAAGCCGCTCGCCCGCCAAAGAGCAACAGCTGCTTAAGGTCATCCTCGAAGAAATCATTACTTTTGCGAGCGATGCGGGTGGCACAATATCGCCCTGATCGTGCATTCACACCACGGCATTGCATTTTTGCCCTGCTGCGCTACGTTGCGTCGTCGGCTGCAGGCCGGAGCCTGCAGCCAGCGTCGGATTTGCGTGGCACGAGTGCCTGATCAAACAGCTACTTTGAAGCTGCCATTTCCAGGCAGAGGACTTGCCTGTCGTTCCGCAGATAAATTCTGCGATTGGCGAAGGCGGGCATGCTCCAGACCACTTCGCGGCCGAATGCAAAGTTGGAAGGCTCGATGACTTTCGCGCGGCTCAGCTCCTCGTAGTTGTCAGGGGTGAGCTTTGCGATGACCAGCTCACCCTTTTCATTGAACAGGATGAAGCGGTCTTCGTGGCGTACCAGAAATGCGGTTTCGGATCCCCGTGGCCGGCCACCCACCGCTTTGTCGGTCTCCCACAGAACCTTGCCCTCGGGCAACTGCAGGGCTCGCAGCACACCCTTCTGATCGAAGCCGTAAAGCACGGCCTGATCGAGGAATGGCTGTACGTTGACGGGCGAAATCAGGTCTTTCACATCGCGGAAGACCTCGTCGGGTTTCGACTGGTCGGGTTTCAGTTTCAGCAGCAGATTGCGGTTGCTGTAGCCGGCCGCATAAAGGTAGTCGCCCATCAGCACCGGCGACATGATGATTGAACCATTGGACGCGTCATAGGGCACAGACCAGTACTCGCTGCCGGTTTCCGGATTCACGGACGAAACCGCATCGGTGCGATAGAGAATCAGTTGTCGACGACCGCCATGTTCGATGATCGTCGGAGGCGAATATCCCTGGCCCTGCGTCCCCGATGTCAGGCTCCGCCAGATCTCTTTTCCAGTAAGTTTGTCGAGAGCCACCACGTGACTGCCTGCGCCGCCGGCCAATGTCAGAAGTCGCGGCCCGTCAATCAGGGGATGCGCGGAATACCCCCAGAGCGGGGCGGTGGTGCTGTAGTCGGCCTTGAGATCGCGTCGCCAGAGCACCTTGCCGTCAGACACCTGAAAGCAGTACAGCAGACCTTCGGCGCCCAGAGTGTACACGCGGTCTTCTTCAACAACCGGGGTACACCGCGGACCGGCAGGATAGGAAATCGAATACTTCACGTTGTCGGAATGCGACCAGAGCATTTTTCCGGTCGCTGCATCCAGACACTGCACACGCTCGATGCCGGAAAACTCCTTGCGGTCGAAGTTGTCGACCTTCACATTGTCAGCCGTGACGTAATCCGTGATGAAAACTTTGCCCGCAGCCACAGCAGGCCCAGCATAGCCACCGGCGACTTCCGCCTGCCACACAACTGCCGGACCGGTTTCCGGAAACGCCTGCAGAATTCCTGTTTCCCGCCAGACGTTGTCCCGGCCCGGCCCCATCCATTGGGGCCAGTCATCAGCAGATGCACCCACGGCCAGCGGCCAGATGGCAGTGGCAACGGCCAGTGGTGAAAAAAACCATTGCTTCGACATTCTTGTTCTCCCGCTCTTTCACGCGATCACATGCATTTGTTCATTTGGTGCACTCCACCGAATTCTCAGGAATCCTGCATGGAGGAGCAAGACCAGTTGCAGGTGATGTGGCAATCGGCTGATGTGGTGCGGACGCCTTGCGGCAGAGCGCGGTCACCACAAGTCCCGCATCTCACCAGTCGACGCATCCAGAATACGCCCCGTACCGGACCATGCAGGTGCCTGCTGAGGAGTTCTGAGCCAGATTCGATGTCCGGAGGAGAATCCGACGAAGGACAGGTATGTTCCTGGTTCTGCTTTTTCAAGGAACGCAATGGCCTGCAGGTGCACTTCCGGTGGCTGGTCGAACAACTGGCCTGCCGCATTGATGTCGACCGTCAGCAACGACGGCAGCAGCAACCCGTCCTGTTGTCCACCACTGATCTCAGTCCGGCTGACAAACAGCGTGACCTCCCAGGTGGACGCGTCCAGATCGAAGGCACAGTGGCAACCGACAGGAGCCAGGCTCAGCCCGGACGACAGACAGCCAACGACGCTGTCAGTAAATCGCTGCAACCAGTCGGGAATATTTATGGAGTGACTTGCTTGAAACATTATTCAGGAGGCGGGTGGGTGGACCAGAGCGGGGCGGCGGGGGCAGCGGGACGCCATCAAAGCGGTAAGGCTGCCGCTCATCAGCGGATTTGAGTTGATACCCGAACAAACACCCGGCCTCTACAGACTTCCAGAAGAAAACTCGGTGAAAAAGGGATATCCCGCCATCGGACTGCAGCTCTCTTACAGCTATGGGAATTGCCCATCAACCGCTCGGGGAACCGCGTGTTTTGCAAATCCTTCCCACTCAGATTGCCGATTTTGAGACACAGAGGATTGCCACATCGCCGGCGGCTACGCTAGAATTCCCGAGACCGCTGATTCCATTCGTCCTTCCCCCTCCTCTGTTCCTTCCCGCCTTCCATACCAACCGGAGCATCCCATGCTGGTCATTCCCGGCCGATACGGCAAAGACACCTGTGACGGTTATTCCCGCCGCGCCCTGCTCCGCGTCGGCAGTTCGGCACTCGCCGGGCTCAGCGCCGCCACATTGCTCGAAAAAGCCTCCGGCGCTGCTCCTGTGGCCGAAGAAGAAGCCCGCTACGGCGGCAAGGGCTTTGGTGCAGCAAAATCCGTGATCATGCTCTACCTGCAGGGCGGCCCCAGCCACCTCGACCTGTGGGATCCCAAAGCCAACGTGCCGGATAACGTCCGCAGCGTGTTCAAACCCATCGACACAAAACTTCCGGGTGTGCAGTTCACCGAACTGCTTCCGAAACTCGCCGAACAAATCCACCGCGCGACACTCATCCGGTCGCTCAGCTATACCCCGATCGGTCTGTTCAACCACACGGCCGCAATTTACCAGATGCTGACCGGCTACAACGCCGACAACGTCAGCCCATCCGGACAGCTGGAACCGCCCAGCCCCAAGGACTTCCCCAACTTCGGGTCCAACATCGTTAAACTGAAGCCGCTCCAGGCTCCCATGCTGCCATTCGTGATGATGCCGCGTCCGCTCCAGGAAAGCAATGTGATCGGTAAAGCCGGCACCGCCGGGTTCCTCGGCCGTGCCTACGATCCTTACTACCTTTATCCGTCCGGCGACGACATGGACATGGCCAAAATGGAACGCGTCCGCGTCGACGACCTGACGCTCCGACAGGACGTTCCTCTGGACAGGCTCCAGCGGCGTGCCTCACTCCGGGATACCGTCAGCGCCGGCATGAAGAATCTCGACCGCGCGGTCAACCAGTACGCCCTCAACGAATACTACGAAAAGGCCCTCAGCCTTGTGCTCTCCGGCAAAGCCCGCGAAGCCTTCAACCTGTCCGCCGAAACACCGGAACTGCGAGAGAAATACGGCAACAACACGTTCGGCCAAAGCTGCCTGCTGGCCCGCCGACTGGTCGAAGCCGGCACCCGCGTCGTCGAAGTCAACTGGCCCAAAGTCGCCAACAGCGACAACCACTCATGGGACGTCCACACCGGACTCAGCGATCGCATGCGACGCCAGTCGGCCCCCATGCTCGATGCCGCACTCTCCGCACTCCTTGAAGACCTCGACCAGCGCGGACTCCTCCAGGAAACGCTCGTAGTAGCCGTCGGCGAATTCGGACGCAGCCCGAAACGTGGCGTCAGCACTTCCGGCAACAGCAACAGCGATGACGGTCGCGACCACTGGCCATACTGCTACACGGGCGTGATTGCCGGCGGTGGCACCAAACGCGGCTACGTGCACGGCAAGTCCGACGACACCGGGTCAGCCCCGTCCGACAACCCCGTGCACCCCGGCGAACTGCTT
>JBEIEK010000279.1:0-8134 GCA_040382995.1 Planctomycetaceae bacterium | reverse complement strand
TCGACTGATGCAGGCCATGGCGGACGTGTTTCGGAAGGTGGACATCTATGTCGGTGGCGATGACCTTGGCATTACCAACCTCACCGGCCACCCGTCACTGGCACTGCCTGTGCTGATGCAGGACAAGCCACCGCAGAGCCGTCCGGAGTGCTGCACATTGACGGCTGGTCTCTATGACGAGGCCACGCTGCTGGCGATTGGTGCCCTGATTGAACAACGGGCCGACGTGCTGAAGTTCCGCCCGGAACTGCGGCGGGCCGGAGGAGCGGAGTAGACGCCTCGTCGGGCGAATCACAGGAAGGCCGGAACATTCGCGGTGGGCTGTTTGACGGTGGTCCCATCAGGCGCCGGGCACGAACGAGGGCTTGTGCAGGGGATGCGACTCAGCAGGAACTTCGCCAACGGATGACGAAACGATCACGGTTTGGTCGCACTCTCAGAACTCTTCCACCGCGTCCCGGACAGGTGCTCGAAAGGGCTCCGGGAAGACAACGTGATTGCCCTCAATCCGCCCAATGAGCTGCCGCTCAAAGGCCGCATGGCGAGTCAGGTCCTGGCAGGCGGCGAATTCTGAAAACTCAACTCGGTACCTGACCTGGATGCTGAGCTGCTCAATGGCTGCAGCGGTGATGGTGAGCGACTCAAGCCGAGCAGTGCGGGATGCTGGCTGGCATTCCAGATCCAGCGCTTCAAGGAAGCAGGAGCGGGTGTTGCATTCCGCCCTGAGCCACGCGGCGACTTCAGCGGAGTCAGCCATGTTCAGTGCCGCTGGTATTGACAGGCGGATCACGGAGCGCCGGGACCTGTCGCCGGCACCGTCAGCACCCACCACAGGCGCGGCCCGATGGTTTCGATACTTAACGAACTCAGTCGCCCGGTCTGCTCGTCAATCCGGAAGACCTGCAGACGACCGCTGGCTTCACCCGCTGCCAGAAGAACACGGCCGCTGGCGTCGATGTGAAAGGATCTTGGCGTTGGTTCGGTGGGCTCACAGGCAACGAACTGCAGGCCGCGACCGGAGTCGTTGACACGGAGTACTGCCAGACTGTCGTGACCACGATTGGCCGTGTACAGAAAGCGACCGGAGGGGTGGATCTGGATCTCTGCCGTGCTGTTGGAACCGACAAAATCAGCGGGCAGCGATCGCTCTGTGGCCCCGGCCAGCAGACCACCGGAAGCCTGCTGTTCATAGACGGTGACTGAGCTGCCCTGTTCGTTGTTGATGTAAGCGATGGGCTGAGTCGGGTGCCACGTCAGGTGCCGAGGGCCGGATTGCAGGGGACGTTGCAGACGGTCGGGGGTGAGCGGTCCGAGCTTTCCGGAGGTGGCGTCGAAAGAGAATTGAAAGATCAGATTGGGACCCGTGTGGGGCACGTAGACAAAGCGGTTGCCGGCATCAGGCACGATGGCGTGGGCGTTTTTTGCCGTGTCGATCGTCTGCAGCGGCTGTTCACTGAGTTCACCAGCAGGTCCAATGGCATGCACTGTGACCTTTGCCGCCACATAATAAGCGGTGAACAGAAATCGGCCTGTGTGGTCGACGGAGATCTGGGCGGGATCGGCGCCTGCTTCGACAACGCTGATCGGATCCGGCTGACCGGTGCCTGGATCGATGCGGAAGCTGCAGAGTCGCCCGGTGGACCGCATGGAGGCGAAGAGGAACTTGCGATCGGGGGAAACCGTCAGTGCGCCGGGTTCGCCCGGAGTGGCAAGACGGTATTGCTTCGTGAGCCGCCCTGTGGCGGGGTCGAGGTGCAGCAGGTCGAGCGACTGTTCGGTGGCAGCGGAACAGTAGACACGAATCGGGGCGGCCAGGCGAGGCTGCTGGGCCGGGACTGCGGCCGGGTGGAGACAGCAGACGACGGCGAAGAGCAGCAGCGAAAGGAAGCGACGCGGCGGCTGCATGGCAGGCCCCTATTCACTTGTCTGGAAGGTTAGCCGCGGGCGAGATACAGCCGCTGAATGTCTTCCACGGTGACGCTGATGATTCGCACGAAACCGGTGTGGCTGCGCTCGTAGGAGACTTTGGATGCGAGCTGTGGCTTTTGGTGAATGGCTGTGGCCACCCAGCGACGGTCTTCTTCGGAGAGTTGGCCGACGGCGGGGTCCCAGAACGTTTTCGTTTCCATGACCAGCGAATCAACGCGAGGGTCGAACTTGTCCATGTCAGCTTACCTTCATCTGGCTGGGGACAGCAAAAGCCCGACACACGGGGCGTGTCGGGCTTTGAGATTGTACGCAGGTGAAGACCGGATTCCCAGTCAGCGAGGCGAGATCAGTCGCGGCGGGCCAAAGCCAGCATGCGGCGAGCACGCTCGATCCGGCGTGCGGTACCGGAGTACTCTTCGTCGGATTTGGCTCGTTCGGCGCGGGCGTCGGCGAGTGCCTGAGCTGCGGCTTTGCGGCTGAGCTCGGCGGTGGGAGTTGCAGAGAAGGTGAGCACAGAGATCACAGGCCCCTTGACCTGCACGAACCCACCGTCAATAAAGATGCCCTCAGACTCCCCTGAAGGAGACTTCAGCTGCAGTTCACCGATCCCCAGTCGGCCCACCAGCGGCGCGCGACCGGGATAGATACCGACGGAGCCGTCGAAGAGCGGCACCCGAACGGATGCCGCGGGACGGTCGAACACGGTCTTTTCGGGAGTGACCAGGACAACTCTGAGTTCTGCCATGGGTGATTCCGATCAATTTCCCGGTGATCAGGCCTGAGCCTGCATGCGGCGGTACTGTTCTTCTGCTTCTTCGATGGCCCCCACGTACATGAAGGCACCTTCCGGAAGGTGGTCCCACTTGCCGTCGCAGATCTCTTCGAAGCTGCGGATGGTGTCGGCCAGCGGAGTGATCTTGCCGGGTTTGCCGGTGAAGACTTCGGCCACGAGGAACGGCTGGGAGAGGAAGCGTTCGATACGGCGAGCGCGATGTACGACGAGTTTGTCGTCTTCGCTGAGTTCATCAACGCCGAGGATGGCGATGATGTCCTGAAGTTCGCGATAGCGCTGCAGTGTCTGCTGGACACGGCGTGCAGCGTTGTAGTGGCGCTGACCGACGTACTGCGGGTCAAGAATCCGGCTGGAAGAAGCCAGCGGGTCGATCGCGGGGTAAATCCCTTTTTCTGAAATGCGGCGTTCGAGATAGATGAACGCGTCGAGGTGGGCGAATGCTGTTGCCGGGGCTGGGTCGGTCGGGTCGTCGGCAGGAACGTAAACGGCCTGCACGGAGGTGATAGCGCCGTTTTTCGTGGATGTGATGCGTTCCTGGAGTTCGCCCAGCTCGGTTCCCAGCGTGGGCTGATAACCCACGGCGGAGGGCATACGCCCAAGGAGCGCGGACACTTCGGAACCGGCCTGAGAGAAGCGGAAGATGTTGTCCACGAAGAGCAGAGTGTCGGAGCCGGTGGCGTCGCGGAACCATTCGGCCATGGTGAGTGCCGACAGAGCGACGCGGAGACGGGCACCCGGCGGTTCATTCATCTGGCCGAACACCATGCACGTCTGCTCGAGCACCGCACGACCGGTCTGACCGATCTTGGTTTCCTGCATTTCCAGCCAGAGGTCGTTCCCTTCACGGGTGCGTTCGCCCACACCGGCGAAAACGGAGTAACCACCGTGGGCGCTGGCAATACGTGCGATGAGTTCGGTGAGAATCACGGTCTTGCCCAGACCAGCACCCCCGAACAGACCAGCCTTACCGCCGCGGACGAACGGAGTGAGCAGGTCGACGACTTTGATACCGGTCTCGAAGACTTCCGTTTTGGAACTGAGGGATTCGAGCTTGGGTGGGTGGCGGTGGATCGGCCAGCGTTCGTCATAGGCGACGGGACCACGACCATCGATGGCGTCACCCAGCACGTTGAAGACGCGACCGAGAGTCCCTTTGCCGACGGGAACGGACAGAGGACGTCCGGTGTCGTTGACCGTCATGCCCCGACGCATCCCGTCGGTGCTGCCGAGTGCCACACAGCGGACGCGACCACCACCGAGATGCTGCTGGACTTCGCCGGTCACTTTGACTCGGTTACCCTTGACCTCTTCGTCGATGGTCAACGCGTTGTAAATCTCCGGCAAGCTGTGCTCCGGAAACTCGGCGTCGAACGTGGATCCGATCACCTGCGAGACTTTGCCCTGTTTTGTTACTTCAGCCATGTTTCGCCTGCCGTGTGACTCGCGATTTGAGTCTCTGATGGTTCAGGGACGAAGGTTGTTTGAGGTAAGGTGGTGTGTTAGCCCAAAGCTGCGGCACCGCCGATGATTTCTGCAAGTTCTGAGGTGATACCGGCCTGTCGGGCGCGGTTGTATTGCTGCTTCAGACTACCGGCCATCTCGTCCGCGTTCTCGGTCGCACCCTTCATGGCCACCATGCGTGCAATCTGCTCGCTGACGATGGCGTCCAGGAAGCACTTGAACAACTTGGCCCGAAAGGCCGCGGGGACAATCTCTTCCAGAATCTCCTGGGCGGAGGGCAGGAAGTCGTAGTCAACGCCGCTGGAGCCAGTGGAACCAGCGCCGGACAAACTTGCCAGTGGCAGAATGGATTCCACGACAGCAAACTGCTTTGAGCTGGACTCGAAGCGAGTGTATGCGACGTCCAGACGGTCAATCTTGCCGGCCACATACAAGTCCGCATAACGACTGGCCAGGACCTCCACTTCCAGAAACGACGTCTTGTCTTCGAAGTGGGTGTAGGTCTGATCCATCGCCACTCGCTGGAAGTTGAGGAACTTGATACCACGCTTGCCGGAGACTTCCAGGGACGTCCGAACACCCTTCTCTGACTGCTGACGCACGTGCGACAGCGTTTGCCGGAGCACGCTGGCGTTGTAGCCGCCACACAGACCACGGTTGGACGTGAGCACCAGCAGGATACCGTTCTTCTCTTCCGCGTGTCTCTGCAGGAGCGGATGCGAAAACTTCAGACTTGCCTGCCCGAGGTCTCCGACGATCTCAGAGATCTTACGGGTGTACTCAGCAGCCTCCGTGGCGCGGTCCACAGCTTTCTTAAAGCGACTGGTCGCAATCAGCTCCATCGTGCGCGTGATCTTGCGGATGTTGCGCACCGCTTTGAGCCGTTTCACCAGCAAGCGTCGGTTGGCCATGGCTGAACTGCACCGGAGTTAAGGAGGAGGAAAGGAGTGGGAATCAGCCCTTGGCAGCCTGGCGTGCGACGAACGCGTCGAGTGCCTTGCGGAGCAGGGCTTCGATTTCGTCGGTCAGGGCCGCTTCGGCGACGAGCTTGTCACGCATGTCAGCGTGCTCAGTGCGGATAAACTCGTGAAGATCCTTCTCGGCAGCCTGCACGCGATTCACTGGAACTTTATCGAAGTAGCCCCTGGTGCCCGCGTAGATTGCGATCACCTGGTCGGCAACATGGAGTGGCACGTACTGGGGCTGTTTGAGAAGTTCGACCATGCGGTAGCCACGGTCGAGCTGTGCCTGAGTGGCTTTGTCGAGTTCGGTACCGAGCTGGGCGAAGGCTTCAAGTTCACGGAAGGCTGCGAGGTCCAGACGCAGACTGCCGGCGATCTTTTTCATGGCCTTCGTCTGAGCATTGCCACCGACGCGGCTGACGGAGATACCCACGTTAATGGCGGGGCGAATCCCTTTCCAGAAAAGGTCTGGTTCGAGATAGATCTGGCCGTCGGTGATCGAAATCACGTTGGTCGGAATGTACGCGGAAACTTCGCCTTCGAGCGTCTCGATGATGGGCAACGCGGTCATGGAACCACCACCGAGTTCCTTATTGAGCTTCACGGCGCGTTCGAGCAGTCGGCTGTGGCAGTAGAACACGTCACCAGGGAACGCTTCGCGACCCGGAGGACGTCGCATGAGCAGTGAGAGCTGGCGGTAGGCGACAGCCTGCTTCGACAGGTCATCGTAGACCACAAGCGTGTGCTTGCCCTGATACATGAAGTACTCAGCCATCGCCGCACCAGCGTACGGTGCGATGTACTGGAGTGGTGCAGGGTCGGAGCTGCTGGCGGCAACCACGATGGTGTAATCAAGCGCACCGTTCTGTCGGAGCACTTCAACGACGCCGGCGATGGACGAAGCACGCTGACCGCAGGCCACGTAGACGCAGATAACGCCAGTGCCCTTCTGGTTGAGAATGGTGTCGATCGCAATCGCGGTTTTGCCGGTCTTGCGGTCGCCGATGATGAGTTCTCGCTGGCCACGACCGATGGGAGTCATCGCGTCGATGGCCTTAATTCCGGTCTGGAGCGGTTCCTTCACCGGCTGACGCTCAGCGACCCCGGCCGCCTGCCATTCGACAGGCCGCGACTCGGAAGTGAGAACCGGACCCTTGCCGTCAAGCGGATTGCCGAGCGGGTTGACCATGCGTCCGAGCAGCGAGGCACCGACCGGGACAGACAGGAGTTTGCCCGTTGAGCGCACTTCGTCGCCTTCGGCAATGCCGAGGTAGTCCCCCAGAATCACGACGCCGACGCTGCTTTCTTCGAGGTTGAACGCGAAGCCCGTGGTGCCGTTGGAGAATTCGACCATCTCTCCGGACATCACGGTGGACAACCCCGTGCAGCGCGCGATGCCGTCACCGACTTCGATCACTCGCCCTACTTCCGCCGTCTGAATCAGACCGCGAAAGTCTTCAATCTCCTTCTGGATGACTGAAGCGATCTCGTCTGCTTTGAATTTCATTGAAAGTCTTCTCCACCAGACGTCCCTGCAGTGATTTCAGCCGGGAACGCAGCGATGAGTCAAAAACGGTATCACCAATTTGGAGCACGACTCCGCCGAGCAACTGCGGGTCGATGGATTCTTCGAGGATCGGTTCGAAACCGAACCGTGCCTGAAGGGCTGTTTTGATGTTGTCACGGGCCTTGCCGGTGAGCGAACGAGCGGAGCGGACTTTGACGCGCTGCCGTCCTGAGGCGACTTCCTGAAGCCGGACAATGACTTCGTTGATCACCGGAAGGAGTTCCATCCGCCCATGCCGCACAAGCACTCGCAGGAAATTCGCGAAGAATTCCGAACAACGTGGTGCGATCACGCGATTGATGAGCTGCAGCTTCTGGTCTCGACCAGCGAAGTCCGAAAGCAGCACATCCCGAAAATCCGGGAATCGCCCCAGCACCTCGGTGAGGAATGAACTGAGTTCTTCCGGGGCACCGGGTACCTGATTCGCTGCGGCGGCCGACAAAAACGACTCGGCATACAGCGTCGCCACAGCGCGCGCACCGGGATCTTCCAGCACACTCTCCGGACGGGTTGTAAACCTTGAGCCAGCCATGGGGGGCCTTTTGCAGCTTGGGTGGATCGGGGCGGGAGTCAGCGGCTGATGTGCGCCAGTGCTTCAGTAACCAGCCGGTCCTGATCAGAATCGGCGAGCGTGCGTCCGAGCACGTGTTCGGTGGCGAGGATTACCTGGGAGTTGATCTGGCTGAAGACTTCGGCGAGAGCCGCGTCCTTCGCCTGACGAATCTCTTCCCGTGCACGAACTCGGATCTGGTCCACTTCCTTCTGGGCAGTGGCAATCAGGTCCTTGCCCGTCCGTTCAGCATCCCGCCGAGCTTCGGCAACCATGGCCTGCACTGTCTGCTCTGCCTCACGAAGCTTCTTCTGGTAGTCCGCCAGCAGAGCCTCAGACTTCCTGCGGTTTTCCTCAGCGTCCTCGATCGCCTGACGGATGCCCTGTTCACGCTTGTCCAGACCCTCAATCATGGGCTTCCATGCGAGCTGCCCAAGAACAACCAGGAAAAACACGAAAGCGACAATGGAGAACAGAGCGAGGTCGCCCTTAACTCCCAGCGGAACCCCGGTCTCTCCGCCTGCAGCCAGCAGGGCAGTATCGAGACCGCCGGGTGCGGCACCAACTGCGAGCACAAAGGCCAACAGGGCTGCGAACAGGCGCGTACAGCTCCTGAACTGAAACCTGGTGTTCATGAACGCCATCCCGATCGAATGGAAGCAGAGAAACCGAAGTAAAGTCAGCCAATCAAGCAGACGAGGAGACCAATCACAGCGGCCCCTTCGATCATGGCTGCAACGATGATCATGCTGCCACGAATGTCGCCGGCAACTTCAGGCTGACGAGCCATGCTTTCGAAGCCAGCGGCGGCAAGACGGGAGATCCCGAGGCCGGCACCGATCACAATGAGGCCTGCACCGAACGTGTTGGTG
>JBEIEK010000278.1:0-8158 GCA_040382995.1 Planctomycetaceae bacterium | reverse complement strand
CCCCGATCCGTGTCCCGTGAGACTCTGGCTGCACAGGCACATACCGTTACCGCGGGACTGAGCTCCCCCGCACGCCTTTGACGCTTCTCTGCGGTGATGGACAGAGCTTCAAAGCCATTGGCCGGTTGCCCAGGGTTTCACCACGGGCCGTCAGAGCCCATTGGGAGGCCGAGCCTCGAGAATCCGCGTCATTCGTACTCACTGCTGTGCCTCTTCTGAAAAGCGGCTGCATTTGCAAAATCCGACCGTATTCGGAGAATGCGGGCAGTAGGATTTGCGGTGGGCAGGCCAGCGGTGCCGTGGTCGACAGAGCGAAACAAGCCATGCAACGACGAATGACACAAGCAGAATTGGTCCTGGTGGCAGCGCTGCTGTGCCTCGGAGCGGCTCTTCGGTCAATGCACGGGCAACTGGAAGCGGTCGAGCATTTCGATGAGGGCGTCTACGCGTCTGTGCTGTGGTACGACGCCCAGTTCGGAACCCCCTGGCCGGGCCGAGCGTATTTTGCACCTGCTGGACTCCCGTTTCTGATTGAACTGGCCTCGCTGGTGCCTGGCTTACAAGAGCGATCACCGTTCATACCCGGTCTTGTCTTCGGGGTGCTCAGCCCGCTCCTGTTCTGGTGGGTGGCCCGGTTCTGGTTTGGCCGCCCGGCGGGTTTGTTTGTGCTGGCGATCAGCGTCTGTTCCGAGTTCCACGTGATTTATTCGCGGATGGCGCTGACTGATGTTCCGGCGCTCTGCCTGCTGGTGGCCTCCGTTGGGGCGGGCAGTCTGGCGATTCATCGCAATTCGCTGCGATGGTCTCTTGCGGCCGGCTTTCTGTGTGGTCTTGCCTGGTGGATCAAATACACCGGCTGGCTCTCTTTGGCGATTCTCGGCAGCGGTAGTCTTGCGTGGTGGCTGGCGGAGGGGCGTGCCACACTCCGCGGCCGGCGGCTCATCAGTCTGCTCGCGGTGATGGCCGGAACGGCCGGCGTTACCTTTGCTCCCTGCTGGTGGTCGCTGCAGGCCATCGGCGGATATTCGGCAGTGGCGGCCAACCATGCGGGTTATCTCGCGAGCTGGCAACAGTGGTCCGATCGCCTGTCTGAGCAGCTGGCGTTTCAGATGCTGCTGGATGGCTGGTGGGGGGCTGCGTCGCTGTCGGCGGGGCTCGCATTCGCTGCAGTTGCGGCGGGGCTGGGACGGCCGCGTTTCACGTGGAACGCGGCCATGTCCACCGCCCCCGTTTCCTGCATGACCGCCACGGCCGGCTATCCGTGGGCAGCAGTGAGGTCGCTGTGGTCCCGGGCGTTGCCTGCGGCGGCAGGACTGGGTCTGCTGAGTCTGCGAATCCACACGCCGATTCTGCTCGGCTGCCTGGCCCTGGGAGGGCTCACCGGGCTGTTTCTCTGGCCGGTACTGCGCGTTTCCGACCAGCCGGTTCGCCTGCCGGCTGGTACGGGCCTTGCCGTTGCACCCGGCTCGGGACGCGGGCTGGGATTCTGGCTCTGCCTCGCATGGGTCTCCGGGCTGCTTTTGGCAACCCCGTTTTATCAACCCTATTCCCGGTTGATGCTGCCGCTGATCGCCGGGATCTGGCTGGCAGCTGCGGGCGGCGTCGGCTGGTGGCTGGAATGTCAGCTGCTGACGTTCGGCCAGCCGCAGCGTGCCAAAGGGCCGCTCCGAGCCGCTCAGATTGCCTCACGACTGCTCGTCATTGCACTGGTCACGACCGCCGTGGGAGGGTCACTGCTGGTGCCCGACGGCAATGGAAACGCAGTGTTGGTTTCGCTGGGGGATCTGTTCACTAATCCCCTGTTTCAGGATCGCCGGGACATTCGGCGAGCGGCGCGGGAAGTGGCGGGCCGCTGTGTGGCCGAAGTCGCCGGAAACGACAGGCAACAGCCCTCCTTCGCGGTCGGCACGATCTTTACAGCAAGCCGGATTCTGGAGGAACGGAAGACGCAGCCAGCTATCCAGATGCCCACGGACGATGCCCGGCTGCAGCAGGCCCGAGCGGTATTGTGTGTCTACGGCGAGCCAGCTCTGGCAACCCATCTGCACGCCCTTGGCATGGCCACGGTGCCGACAGGCCAGCCGACTGCGGACGAGCGGGCTGATGGAACGGCCGTGTTTCTCATCTTCGGCCCCAACGCGAAACGCACGCCCGGCTTCTGGGAACAGTGGCAGGCAGAAGAACCGCGGTATGAGTGGGTCGGTGATGTGCTGTATCAGCCCGGTCAGATCACCTTGATGGACCTGTTCTCCGCAGAGTACCTGTCTGAGCACGCAGAGGCTCTGCAGCAGCGGTTCGAGATTTATCGCGTTCGCAGTTCAGACACTGGTAATTCGCCGCGTCCCACACCCTGAACTTTTGACGGCAGCCCTGTTTTCCACGAAGATCCGGCAGCAACGCTATTGCGCCACATCGCCGTTTTTCCGGAGCACTCCCATGTCTGCAGGTACTGATTTTCGCGTGATCCCCGAAGCTGACCAACTGGGACGCATCAAACGGGACCTCGCCTTTCACCCTGCCGACGCCAGCCGCGCTCGCACACTTAGCCCCCGGCAGATCGAGGACTACAATCGCGACGGGTTTGTCCGTCGCTTCAAAGCGTACTCGTCTGAACAAATCGCCGACGTGCGCCGTTACTTCGATCGCCTGCTGGAAAAGACCATCGCCGCCGGTGGCAACAGCTACTCCATCAGCACCGCCCACATGAAGTACGGCGGCGTCTATGACATCCTCACCAATCCGGTAATTGTCGATCACGTCGCCGATCTGCTGGGCGATGACGTCGTCGCCTGGGGATCACACTTCTTCTGCAAGATGCCCGGGGATGGCAAAGCGGTGGCATGGCATCAGGACGCCAGCTACTGGCCACTTTCGCCCTCCCACGCCGTTACCGTCTGGCTCGCCATCGACGATGCCGACACCGGAAACGGCTGCATGAAGTTCATCGCCGGTTCTCAGCACTTCGGGCACCTCACGTATCGCGAAAGCAGTCCCGAAGAACACAACGTCCTCGACCAGACCGTAGAGAACGCGGAATCGTTCGGAACAATCGTCGTGGACGATCTGCTCGCAGGTGAAGCCTCCATCCATAACGACCTGCTGCTCCACGGCTCTGATGCCAACCTCTCCACCCGTCGTCGCTGCGGACTCACATTGCGATACGCACACGCCTCCGTCCGTGCCGCAATGAACTGGAACGAAAAAGGAATCGTGGTCCGTGGCAGCGATCCGTCCGGGCACTGGAAGAATCCGCCAAGGCCCACAGTCGAGTAATGCCGCGGGCAGCGGATAACGAACGTGATCGCGAACCGGGAACCTTCACCAGTCAGGGATCTTGAAATGGTTATGCTGCAAAGTCACCTTCCCGGACTGCCCGTGAAACGCGGTAAGGTCCGGGACGTCTACGATCTGGGCGACACGCTCCTGTTCGTCGCGACAGACCGCATCAGTGCCTTCGACTACGTGCTCCCCAATGGGATTCCGCGCAAGGGCGAACTGCTGACGCGACTCAGCCGCTTCTGGTTCGACCTGCTGAATGTGCCCTGCCACTTCATCAGTGACAACCCCGCGGACGCAGGACTGCCCGCAGGCATCAATCTCGCCCCCCTCGCCGGCCGTTCCATGGTCGTTCGCAAAACACAGGTGATCCCCATTGAATGCGTGGCCCGCGGATATCTCAGCGGTTCAGGCTGGAAGGAATACCAGCGTTCGGGCACCGTCTGCGGAATTCAGCTGCCTGCCGGACTCACCGAAAGCAGCCGCCTGCCCGAACCCATCTTCACGCCGGCAACCAAAGCCGAATCGGGCCACGATGAGAACATCAGTTTCGAGCAAACGGCAGAGCTCATTGGTCTGCCGCTGGCACAGCAACTCCGACAACTCACGCTGGACATCTACCGCAAAGGCAGCGAATACGCAGCCGGCAAAGGCATCATCATCGCGGATACCAAATTCGAATTCGGCCGAATCGGCGACCAGGTGCTGCTCATCGACGAAGTCATGACCCCGGACAGCTCGCGTTTCTGGCCCGCTGATGACTGGCAGCCAGGTCGCGGTCAGGCTTCGTTCGACAAGCAATTCGTCCGTGACTGGCTGGAACGCTCCGGCTGGGACAAAAACAGCCCGCCACCCAGCCTGCCCGACGACGTCGTGCAACGCACCTCCGAACGCTACATCGAAGCCTGGACCCGATTGACCGGCAAGCCCTTCGGGCCCGCACTGTCCGATTGACATCACCTCGAACCGATCATGCCAGGCGTGCGGTCGATGTCAATCGGCCGGTAACGTCCCTGGTGCGATCCTGGTGCGGCGCTGGCCGGGTGGGCACGGACTCTTACCGGGGGATTGACATCCCCCGCTCGCCTTTCCTGCTTTTTTGCGGTGATGTTGAGAACGTCGACGCCGTTGGGCTGCCGGCAGGTGGCTGGGTTATTTCCTGCTCTCCAGTCCCTCGCGGAGGAACTGGTCCAGCAGCTGACGACGCAGGGATTCGGCGGACCCTGGTGGCGCGATCGTACGCAGCGTTTGCAGGGGCTGTGCGGCCTTGTCAGGCACGCCCACGGCTCGCAGTCGCGCAGCTCGGTGCTGGGCCAGCAGAATCTCGGTTTGACGCTGATGAATCTGCTTTTCAAGCATGAGCCGTTCCTGTTCGCCGGCTTCCAGCTCGCCCGAGATCCGGCTGACAGCGGCCGTCAGGGTCTCCTGCCGCAGCAGCAGCTGACCGCCCACTTTGTGTGCCGTGTCTTCGTCTGACACGACCTGCTGACCGAGCTCCAGCGGATATTCCCTGCGGTGGACGTGGGTTTTCAGAGCCAGCAGCTGGGCATCGAGCATCTGCAGTTCCCGGAGCATCCCGGCACGGGCCGTCATCAGCTTTTTCGATTCCTCACACAGGTGTTTTCGCGCAGCCTCGCTCTGACGCAGTTCCTGACCGGCCGTGCGGATGGCGACGACGGCCAGATCCGCGGGACTGGTCTCGGCCTGAGCGCGAGCGGCTGCTGCGGCGGCGGCGGCCCGGCAGTGTTCGCAGGCTGCAGCGGCTGTGGACATGGCAGGAAACAGGGCGGTGATGAACAGGAAACGAGTGATCAGCATTGTGGAATTCCTTAGTAAATGGACACCTGTCCGGAGCAAAACCGCTGACAACCGAATGGTGGCGTCACGCGGACCTGCCCTGCATGAGTCGATTGGGGTGGAAACGTTGCGCGGAAATTTGTTTTTTTGGGCAGATGCAGCGCAACGCAAGGCCGGAGCGTGGCTGATGTGGGCTGTAGTCTCGGTCAGAACACATCCTTCAGGGAGCCCCGGTCATGTCCAGAAGAACTCATGGAAACCTCATCCTGCTGTTGCTTGCGGTCGGCGTTGTGGCCGGGCTGGTGGAATACTGCACGACATGGACGCGGGAGCAGCAGGAGCGTAATCCTGTGGGCTATCTGGGCTGGCTGATCCGCGACCTTGAGAGCGACCTTGAGTCGTTAAGAACAGTCCGTGGCCGGATCCAGCGGGAAGTGCAGCGGGTATGTGAAGAGCAGCAGCGGATCGAGCAGCGGTGCCGAGTCGCGGCCAGTGCGGCTGTGGAGCTTCGCGAGCAGCACCGGGGCGGTCAGCATCGGGTGCTGGCGCTGGGGCAGATGTGGACGCGGGACCAGCTTGAGAGTCAGGTGAGCAGCCTGCTGGCGGAGATTCGTGCGAGCGAGTCTGCGCTGGGGCACATTGAGTGCTGTCGGGACACCATGGAAGCGGAGCTGGAGCGACTGACGACGCAGGAAACCGAGATTCAGGCCGGTCTGCGGCTGCTGGCTGCTCAGCGCGAGCTGGCGCAAAGCCGTCGGGCGGGTGGGGTGTCTCTGGATCAGCTGTCGCAGCAGGTGCAGGCGCTGCTGAGCAACAGTCGGCAGCTGCAGGAGACGGCGTCACGCGGCCTGTCCGATTCGCTGGCCTCCGTGCCACGGCCCTGAGCGGCAGCAGTATTGTCCATGGGGGCAGTGGAGGCAGGATTTTTCCTGCGGTCTTTGGTAGCATGATGCAGCAGCGCGAACCCTGCCCATAGTCGCGTTTCGCTCCGTCGAAACGTGCACCCCCGCAGTGTCACTGCCGCAAATCTCAACCCACAACCTTTCCCCCACGAGCCCCAAAACGCCCCGCAATTCCCGGATTTCCCCCGTTTGCCCATCCCAGGTCCCTGGGATCCTCTTCCGGTACCCTGCGGCGAAATCCTGCTGTTCACCGAGCGTATTCCATGTCTGAAACCCAAACCTTTCGTCGCATTGCGACTCGGATCGAGCTTGAACACAGCCCGTTCCCCGTTGATCCGGGTTATCAGCCGGTGTTGCGTGCGGACAATTCGCCGGAAGCCTGGTCCGGGGGTATGGGAGTTGTCTTTCATGCGCGTGACGTGCAGCTGGGACGTGACGTGGCGGTCAAGCGGATGCGTCCTGACAGTCTGGGGGATGCGGCCTTCCAGGAACGTTTCCTGCTGGAAGCGCGGGCTCAGGCGCTGCTGAAACATCAGAACATCGTGACCGTGTACGCAGCCAAACAGGATGCCCACGGGCCGTGGCTGGTATTGGAATGGGTGGATGGTCAAAGCCTGCAGGAGCTGTACGCGGATGACTTCGGCTCGCGACCGTCCCTGGAAGATGCGGTCGACTGGGTGCTGCAGATTGCAGAGGCGCTGATCTACGTGCATGACCATCAACTGATTCATCGGGATGTGAAACCCGGCAATATTCTGTTGCGGACGTCTGACCGTCGACCGCTGCTGACCGATTTTGGCCTTGTGGCGGATCGCCGGTTGTCGCGGATGATGTCAGGAGTTTCGGTTTCCGGGATCTCGATGGGCTCGGTTGACTTTATGGCGCCGGAGCAGGGACGGGATGCGTCAAAAGTCACACCACTGGCCGATCAGTGGTCACTGGGAGCGACGCTGGCATGGCTGATCACCGGGAACACGATGCGGACACTGCGGGAACGCGATCTGCCGGTCACTCTGCGTGAAGTGGTGTTCAAAGCCACGGAGAAACATCCGCAGGATCGTTTCAGGGATTTGAAGGAGTTCCGGGACGCGCTGAAAAGTGCGGTCTCGGGACCCGCCGTGCCAGCCCCACCAGCATCACCCGGGCGTCCTGCGCCGCCGCAGGAAGTGGCGTCCGCACCAGGCGATCCCATCAGAGCCTCCGGGATTGACGGGCAGTGCTGGAAGTGCAGTTTGGTCAACAGCGACGGTCGCAAGTTCTGTAAGGGCTGCGGTGAAGCGACTCGCGAGGCTTGCCTGAACGTTGCGTGCCGGCAGCCGATCGGGGTTTGGGAACGTTTCTGTCCGGAATGCGGCGAGGACCAGCCGCGGCAGCGGGAAGTGCGGCTGCGTCGTGTGCAGGAATCAGGCGACCTGATTCGCCGGCACCTGCAGCAGCAGCGTTATGACCTTGCACTCGCCGAACTGCAGCAGCTTGACAGCCAGTGCACAACCCCGCGACTGCGGCTGCTGCTGGCACCGATCGAGGGACTCGAGACGGCGGCTCAGCAGCTGCAGCAGGCTGTCCAGCAGATCCTGCGGCGGGCCATCGAACAGGCAACAGCCTGCGACTACGCGGAAGCCCTGCAGACGCTGCAGAAGGTTCCGGACGTGTTCTGGCCGGAGGACGCCGTGACGTGGCAGCAGTCGGTAGTGGAACTGCAGGCCCTGCGGGACGCGTTGCAGCCGCTGGTCGGCCGTGGACGTCTTGATGGGCTGAAGAAAGCACTGCAACGATTACAGCAGCTGCAGCCAGGCCACTGGTCCGCCGCAGAACACATCGCGCGCTGCGTTGAAGTCCTTGTGGAGCGTGCCCGGCAGCTGCACGCCAGCGGGCAGCTGGACGAGGCGCTGGAGCAGCTTGAAACAATCCCCGTCACGGACCGAACGGACAGCTGCCGACAGTACTCTGCGGCTTTGCAGGAAGAGCTCAACGCGCTGGAGCGGAGGGGAACGGAGCTGGCTGCGGTGGGAAATTACGACGAGGCGCTGGAATTGGTCCGGAACCTGTCAGAACAGCGTCGTCCGCGGAGCTGGTCGGCATGGCGCGCCGCGGCAAAAAAAGTGGATCAGCTGCGTGAGCAGCTCAATGCGGAGTTGCCAAAAGCCCGCCTGGAAAATTGCCTGCGGATTCTTGAAGAACTG